>CAYOXS010000364.1:0-5381 GCA_964407935.1 uncultured Caldilineaceae bacterium | reverse complement strand
GCCGCCGCAAACGGCCCTTTTGGCCCGCGCCGTTCGCCAAAAACCATGCTCAGCGGCAGCGAGACGTAATGTTTGCAGGTGGCGTGGCCGATGCCAAAAAAATCGCCAAAGGGTACCCGCACGCTGGGATTTTCTTCGCCATCCCAGTACATTTCCAGCACCAGCTTGCGCAAATATTGCGGGGCGTAGCAGCGGGTGGTAATCCACATATGTTTGATGCAGCCGGTGCCTTTGATATCGGCCATCACGGCCGTGTCGCCCGGCGCCACTTCCCAAAAATCGCGATTGCCGCCCGTCCGGTCCCAGCTCGACTCGCGCCGCGAGCTGGCCTGTTTGATGAAGGGTAAGCCACCCAGCGGGCTGTTAGGTTGCCAAACGTTCATAAGTAAAATCTCCTTGAGGATAATTTTTAAGTTTGATATTGAAATTTAACCCTTGACCGCGCCCTGCGTGGCCCCGGCTACAATTCGTTTTTGCAGCACCAGTGAAACCAGAATTACGGGCAGCGAGAAAAGAGCAGCCAGCGCAGTCATTGTGCCCCAGTCCACCCCAAACTGGCTGTTAAATTCGGCGATGGCCAGGGGGGCGGTTTTGGCCTTGATCGAGGTGAGAAACAGGGCAAACAGCAGATCATTCCACGAGGCCAAAAAGCTGAAAATGGCGGTTACGGCAATACCCCCCATCGAAATGGGGATAATCACCCGCACCAGCGCACTCAGCCGGGTGCAGCCGTCAACCCGGGCCGCTTCTTCCAGCTCAACCGGCACGCCTTCCATAAAACTGGACATCAGCCAGATGGCCAGCGGCAGGTTGATGGTCATATGCCCCAGCGCCACGGCCAGATAGGTATCGGTTATCTGTAAGGTTTTCATGATAAAAAACAGGGGGATGGCGATGGAAATGTAGGGAATCATGCGCACCCCCAGGGCCAGCACCATAAACACCCGCGATCCAATGGTGGAATAACGGGCCACGGCGTACGCCGCCGGCACGGCCAGCAGCAGGGTCAGGGTGGTACTCAGCACGGCGATGATGGCGCTGTTGAGAAAAGTTTTGGGAATGTGCGGAAAATCGCCAATGCGGGTGTAGTTTTGCAGGCTCAACCGCTGCGGGATGAGCGACGGCGGCACAGAAAGCACGTCATCGGGCTGTTTGAAGGAGGTCAGCACCAGGTAGATGTACGGGAAAACGTAGACCAGCAAAATGATGACCACCAGCGTAACCAGCAAAGCGTTGGTTATGGTTTTTTGTTTTTTCATCACAGTTTCTCCCGTAAACTATTTGGCCGAGGTATCGGGCCGCCACAGGCTGTAATAGGCGATCATACTTAACACCAGCAGCGCAATGAGAAACAACGTGGCCGTAGCCGAGGCTTCACCCAGGCGGCCATAGCGGATCATGGTGCGGTAGATTTGCAAGCTGAGCACCTCCGAGGCGTTTTGCAGGCCGCCGCCGGTCTGGATGAAGATGGCGTCGAAGGTGCGGGCGGCATCCAGCCCGCGGATAATCAGCACTACAGCGATGACGGGCCGGAGCAGCGGCAGCATAATGTGCCAGAAGGTGCGAACCGGGCTGGCCCCATCAATTTTGGCCGCTTCCAGCAATTCCGGCGAGATGCCCTGCAAGCCGGTAAACAACACCAGGGCCACAAAACAGGTGGTCAGCCAGATGTCTGGCAGGGCAACGGTGTACAGCACAATATCCGGGTTGCCCAGCCATGAAATATCGCTGGGGCTGGTGAGCAAGCCCAGCCAGTAAAGCAGCCAGTTGACCACACCAAAGTTGTCGATGAGCATAAAGCGCCACAGCAGGCCGGCCACTATCGGCGCAACCATCAACGGGAACAAAAAGATGGTGCGCGGCAGTTCAGATTTTTTGCCCATGGCGTAAAAGACCAGCGCCACGCCCAACCCCAGCAAAAATTCGGCGCTCAGGGTGATGACGGTGTAAATCAGCGTTCGCCAGGCCGACTCCAGCACACGGGCCGAGGTGAGGGCGTTGACATAATTATCCAGGCCGATAAAGGTTCGTTGATCAAGCGCCAGCAGTTCAACATTGTAAAAACTTTGCGAAACCAGCAACACTAACGGATAAGCCACCAGGGCCAGCAAGAACAGGGCAGCCGGCGCTATGAGCAGCATTACAAAGGTGCGCTCCGATACTTCTTTCATCATTTTAACTCCCGATGCGGGTTAAAAAGCGTGGCGCTGGGCCACCAGCGCCACGCGGTGAGGGTTTACTGCATTTGTTCTATTTTGGTGCGGGCGTTAGCCAGCACTTCTTCGGGGGGCGTTTGGCAGGTGAGGGCTTCCTGTACCAGCGGAATCAAGACCTCGTCCGTAATTTCCTGCCAGTTTTCCACCAGCGGACGGCCAATGGTTTGGGGGGCGTTCAAGGTTTTGATCAAGGCGTCAAAATGCTCAAAGCCGGGTTTGTAGGCGTACTGGCCATAGGCCGAGGTGCGGGCCGCCAGTCCCAGCGGCGCTTCAATGCCCAGCACATTGTTGTCGTAGGCAAACTTCACAAACTGTTTGGCCACCTCTTTGTTGGCCGAGGTGGTGGGGATCATGTTGTACCACGGCCCCGGAATGGCCCCGATACCGGCGCTGCCGGCAATCATGGGCGCCACCCCCACTTTGCCCTGAACCTTGGAGTCTTCTGGGGTGAGGCGATAGGCGTGCGCCCAGAAGCGCATCATCGCGGTTTGGCCCTGATAGAACAAATTCTGAGCCACGTTCCAGTCAACTTCGTTGACGTTGGGCGGATTAACCTGATCCTGGCAGTGCAGGTCGGTGTAGAATTTGAGGGCATCGACGTGACCCTGGTTATCAATAATAATGTTGCCATCGGCATCCAGCGCCACGCCCGGCGAACCGGCCTGAAGCACGTGGGCCAGCCATTCGGTTTCAACCAGACCTTTCACGTCAGTCCCGTACAGATCAATATTCCCGTCGCCGTCGGTATCGCGGGTAAAGAAGCGGGCCACATCGATGAACTCCTGCCAGTTTTCTGGCGCTTTCAGGTCGTAGCCGTATTCTGCCTTGAAAGCTTCCTGTTCGGCCGGGTCTTCAAACAGGTCTTTGCGGTAAAAGAGAATTTCGGCGTTGGCCCAGGTGGGCATGCCCACATACTTGCCATCGTACTGCGCGTCGGCCACCAGCGAGGGGAAAAGATCGCTCCTGACCTCATCGGTGAACATATCGTCGAGCGGTTCGGCAAATTTGGCAAAGGCCGGAATCCAGATCACGTCAATGGTAGCCACATCAAACGACGCGCCGCCGGTGGCCATCTCAGCCGCCAGTTTCTCGTAAACCTGGGCATAGGGAACCTGCACAAAGTTGACCTTGTTGCCGGTTTCGGCTTCAAATTTCTTGGCGATGGCTTCCTGAAGCTGGAAGCCGCCACCTTCAACCAGAATATTCAACGTGACAGGTTCAGTTGCCGGTTCGACGGCGGCTTTGGCGGCTTCGGCTTGGGCTTTGGCGGCTTCGGCTTCGGCCAGCGCTGCCTCGGCGGTGGCTTTGGCTGCGGCCAATTCCTCAGAGCCGGCCCCCGCGGCCTGTTCGGCGGCGGCCTGGGCTTCAGCGGCTTGGGCCTCGGCGGTCGCTACTTTGGCCTGGGCCTCGGCAGCGGCCTGCTTAGCTGCATCCAGCGCCGCGGTATCGGGGGTGGGTTGCGCCCCGCCGCAGGCGGCCATCAGAAAAGCTGTTACAAAAATTAACCCGAAGGTTAACCACTGTTTTTTTAACATTTTGTCTCCTCCATTGAGAAACTATCATCAATGAGCTAGGTTTAAAGTTGTTTGCCAATCCCCACCGGGCGGGGTAAGATAGAATACGGGCTATCAAATACTCTTCTGGCTGTGGCGCGTCTGCTAAACCTGTCACATTTGAAGAGCTTGGTAGCCTTTTTAGTTGATGAATGGCAGTTGGTTGATAGACGCTCCTTTCTGAGTTGCACCGCAACATTGAATTACACTGACTTCCGCTCGACCAGCGGGCAGTCGAGCATGGCCTGGACCGGCTCAAAGCCTTGCTCCTGGCCGTTAATCAAATATTCCACGGCCCATTTGCCCATCTCATAATAGGGTAAGGCGACAGTGGTAAGTGGCGGCCGCATATGGGCCACTATCACTTCCCGGTTGTCAAAACCAACTACGGCCACATCGTCAGGAATGGTCAGCCCCAATTCTTTTAGCGCGTCGTACGCGCCCATCGCCATCCAGTCATTGCCGCAAAAAATGGCGGTTGGCGGGTCGGCCCGCTGCATCAATTCTTTGGTAAAGGTATACCCGCTTTCCTGCCACCAGTCGCCATAGCGCACCAAACTTTCATCGTAAGGCACATTGGCGGCGGCCAGCGCCTGGCGATAACCATCTAACCGGCCCACCGATGCCGGAAAATGCACCGGGCCATTAATAAGACCAATGCGGCGGTGGCCGTGGTTGAGCAAAAGTTCGGTGGCAACCCGGCCACCCTGCACTTCGTTTGGCACTACCGACGGCAGGCTGCGATCTTCAATGTAACAGTCTACCAGCACAGAGGGAATGGAATGAAGGTCGATGACGGGTTCAACGGCGCGGTGGTAGGACGTAGCAAAGGCAATCCCTTCCACCCGCCATTCGGTCATCATCTCAAAGACTGACAGTTCAACATCCGGGTTGCGCTCGGTATCCATCATCAGCAACATTTTGTTGTGGGCCAGGGCCGCATCCTGCGCCCCTTTTACAATATCCACCGCAAATGGGGTAGTGGCAATGTCATCGGTAATAAAGCCCAGCACGTTAGACCGTTCGCTACGCAGGTTTTTGGCCATAGCGTTGGGGCGATAGCCTAACTCCTCAACCGCGGCCCAGATACGCTGCTGGGTTTCCGGGGGAATATTGGCGTTGGGTACGTTATTCAACACAAAAGAGACCGTTGTCCGCGAGACACCGGCAAACTCGGCAACATCCTTCATTGAGGGGCGTCTTTTTTTGGTCATTGTGTCGTTCCTGGGTTATTGATAAAACGACGACTAACACGTGTTAGTAACTCGTGTTAGTAATTTATCATAGATGAGTTGGTTTGTCAAGAGGCAATTTTGATGGTTGAGGCAACAGTTTACGATGCCGGTATTTTGTGTTGCAATATCTCGGTATAATGGTGTCAGGGCTGATGAACCTCCCCAAAGCAGGATCACACCACCTGGCCTCCAACCGCCGTCTACCGCGCTTATGGCCGGCGCTACCCCAATGCCGGCTACGGCGGCACCTGCATCCACTGGATTTTCGATGACCGGGCCGGGCCGTACCAGTTGGGGCAACGGTTCGGCCATGCGGGTTAGCCCGGTTGGTTGGACTTTTGATACGGCGGCGAAGGTGCTGGCTGAGGCCGAACGGA
>CAYOXS010000363.1:0-5413 GCA_964407935.1 uncultured Caldilineaceae bacterium | reverse complement strand
TGGATAATAAAATCGGCGTGGGTCATGGTTGGGATCCCTGAGTTGAGCGAATCTGCCAATAAATGAATTCACGAAAGGTAGGGGCGCTTCGCGAAGCGCCCCTACACAATCATTTGCTCATCTTTTCCCCAGATTTGGGGGGTAGTAGTGTGTGCTATTGTAATATAGCGTAGGTAATTTGCAACTGCACGTTGATGGTCACATCGCCGGGGGAGATGGGGCCGCCACCGCCACCGAAGCCGTTGTTTTTGGCGGTATAATTCTGCTCGGTGATGTAGTACGCGCCACTGTCAACCACCTCGCTGATTTTCTGCACCTGGCCTACGGCCACGTCGTTGAGCTTGGCCAGTTCTTCGGCGCGAGCTTTGGCGTTGTCTACCGCCTTGGTGCGGGCTTCGGAGCGCATTTTGCTGGGGTCAGCCAGTTTGAATTCGATGTTGTTGATGCTGTTGGCCCCGTTTTCAATGGCCACGCCCAGCAGATCGGTGATGCTGTCGAGCTTGCGGACGGTGACCTGCACGGTGTTGCTCACCTGGTAGGTGGCGTCGCCGGGGGTGCCGGCCGGGTTGTAGGGCCGGTCAACATAAACGCTGTAGTAAGAAGTCTGAATGTCTTTGTCGGCAATGCCTTCATTTTTGAGCGCGGTCAGCAGCGTTTCCATTTGCTCGCTGGCTTTTTGGGTGGCCATCTTCACATCGGGGTCAGATACCTGCACGCCCATGTAAACAATAGCGATGTCTGGCCGGGTAGTGACCACGCCTTCACCCACCACAGTAATGGTCCGTGGCATTTCCGTTTGCAGCGCGGGCGCGGCCTGCGCCGGCTGCCCCAACCCGAGGCCAGCAGCGACGGCCATCAGGGCGGCAACCCCCAAAATTACAACAGCGATGAGATACATTTTTTTAGTCATTTGAAGTAGCTCCTTTTTTGATAGTAACCGGGCGCTTCGTTCGCCCAGGTGTATGACGTTTGTTGTTCCGGTTTGGTTCCACGTTGCGGCCGGGAATTTGCCTGCAGGATGTAATCGTAGCAGAAAGCGGCGCTCGCTGCCGGATGGCGCGGCGACGACCGGCCAACTGCGGGGTCGATGGCTGAGCGTTGGGTAGTAATTTGCTGATTCGTGGGGGCTTTCCTATCATACTGCCGGGGGGTGGAGTAAGTTTGGTGAGTTTTGAGTTCGTGTTGCGTGTTGCGTAAAACGTAATGCGTAATGCGCAAAACGTCATTCGTCATTCGTAATTCATAATTGTTTTTTGGAGTGTGCATTGAAACTGGCCCTGGCTCACGATTGGCTCAATCAAATGGGCGGCGCGGAAAATGTACTGGAAGAACTGGTAGCGATGTTCCCCGGCGCGCCGGTGTTTACCACCATCTACGGCCCGGCGCAGATGCCGGCGGCCTACCGCCAATGGGACATCCGCGTGTCGTGGCTCAACCGCGCCCCGGCGGTGCAGCGCCGCCACCAGCCGTATTTGCCGCTCTACCCGGCGGCGGTGCGCAGCCTGAACATGACCGGGTTCGATGTGATTCTGTCGAACAAGAGCGGTTTTATCCACGGGTTAAAACATTCGGCGAGGCAACTGCACATTTGCTACTGTCTGGCCCCTACCCGCTACGTGTGGAACTACGGCGAATACGCCCGCCGCGAGGGGTTTGGTCGCTGGCTGGGCACGCTCATCGGGCCGGTGATTAACCGGCTGCGCCAGTGGGACTACCGCGCCGCACAGCCCACCCCGCCCGTCGGCGGTCAGGGCGTCGATCACTTTATCGCCATTTCCAAAGATATTCAGCAGCGCATCAAAACCTATTACAACCGCGAGTCGGTGATTATTTACCCGCCGGTCAATACCGACCGCTTCCAGCCCGTTGAAAATCCCGCCGGCGATTATTATCTGGTGGTGTCGCGGCTTATCCCCTACAAACGCATCGATCTGGCGGTGCAGGCGTTCAGCCGGCTGAACAAGCGGCTGATTGTGGTGGGCGATGGCCGCGACCGGGAGCAACTTGAGGCGCTGGCCGGCCCCAGCGTTCAGTTCAAAGGGCGGCTGCCGTGGAATGAGGTGGTGGCGTTGATGGCCAACTGTCGCGCGTTTTTGTTTCCGGGCTTTGAGGATTTTGGCATCGCCCCGGTTGAGGCCCAGGCCGCCGGCCGGCCGGTCATCGCGTTGGCCAAAGGCGGCGCGCTCGATACGGTGCTCGACGGCGAAACCGGCCTGTTTTTCCGTGAGCAGTCGGTTGAGGCGCTCATCGACACAATCACGCAGTTTGAGCGGCTCTCGTTTGACTCCGCCGCCGCGCGGGCCAACGCCGAGCGCTTCAGCGCCGGCCGGTTTCGGCGGGAGTTGGGCCAGTTTGTGGCCGAAAAGTGGGGGGAGTTCAACCGGTCAATTTGAACCGGGGACGGTGTAAACGATGTCGGCGTTGTGCCGAACCTGCAGGCCGGCCGCAGTTTGCTGCAAGCTGAACGCGGCCATTTGATCTGGGGCCAGTTCGATGACCTGCCGGCACTGCCAGCCGTATTGATTGCAGCGAAACAACGCCGGGCGACGGTCCGGCCCGGTCAGCACCCCAATGTAATAAATTGAGTCGTTAAACCGGGCCGATTGCAGCGTAAATGTTTCGCCGCTGTAGGGGGCCACAAGTGGGCCAAGCAGGGTTAGCGTGGCCAGCAGCACACACAGCCCCAGCCCGGCCAGCGCGCCGACCAGCCCCGCTCGGGCCGGCTGGCCGGCAACCTTGCGGCCAAGCTCAACCAGAAAGGCCAGCAGCAGCACGCCATACGGCAAAGCCAGAATCGCCGCAACACCATCCAGCCAGACCAGACTCCAGTAGGTTTGGCTGGCCACAAACGCGCCGGTTATCATTGATAACCCAACTGCTCCCAGAAAAAGGTAAATGGACCAATGCTGTTTTTTGAACGGGTGGCTCATTGTCTTTCCCCAAGCACGGCGTGCTGCTGCTGGCAGATTTTTAAAATTTAGCGCAAAATGGGTTGTAGGGCAAGGGTTGATAATCAGTTTTGAATTTTGAACCTGTAAACATTTGGCTTATACTTTAAGTTCGCAATTCCGCCAATCGCCGGATGTTTGTCCGGCGGCGGTGTGCTACACTGGAGAACATTGACTTGGAACTGAAACAGTACGCGCTGATCATCTGGAAACGAATCTGGATACCGCTGGCGCTGGTAATGCTGGTGGGCGCGGTGAGCCTGCTCACGGCCAAAACGCCGCCGCCCACTTACAGCAGCAGTATGCGTTTTACAGTGGGCGTGGTGCCGCAGGAGCTGCCCGACCAGTTCAATTACGACAACTACTACGCCTGGCTGTCGTCCGAATATCTGGTGGATGATATGACCGGGCTGGTCAGCAGCCAGATGTTTGCCAGCGACGTGAACCGTCACCTGCAAGAGCAGGGCAGCACCGTACAAATTCCGCCGGGCAGCATTGGCGGAGTGACCATCGGCGGCAAGCAGCACCGGATTTTGAGCCTGACCGTAACCTGGGGCAATCCCGACGAACTGGCGCAAATCACTCAGGCCATTGTGACCACAATGGAACAGGACAGCAGCCATTACCTGGCCCAGTTGGGCACCGCCGGGGCGATGATTCAGGTCATCGACGCGCCCTCGCCGCCGGGCCAAAACCCGCAGTCGCTCACCCAGCGGCTCGATGTGCCGGTGCGGCTGCTGCTGGCGTTGGTCGCCGGGCTGGCGCTGGCTTTTCTGCTGGATTATCTGGACAGCAGCGTTCGCGGCAAAAGCGAACTCGAGGCGATGGGCATTGCAGTGCTGGCCGAAGTACCGAAGAAATAATGACCAATTATCAATTACCAATTATCAATGAACAGAAGCCAGTCCGAATGACCAGTGACAAGTGACGACTACTGGCGAGTAGTCAAAAGGATAGATTGAAATGGAAATCAGTGATTATTTACGAATATTGCGCAAACGGGGCTGGATTATTATTGTGGTGGCGCTGGTGGCTGCCGGCAGCGCCTACGTGTTCAGCAAAATGCAAACGCCCATTTACAGCGCCACGGTCAAATTGAGCGTGGTGCCGGCTCGCGCCACCGACTGGGGTTCCAGCAACAGCCTCAAAGACCTGCTCCGCAACTACGCCGAAACCATTCGCACCCACACTATGGCCCAGGAAGTGATCAACCGCGCCCAGCTCGATATGGACACCAGCAGCTTTTTGGGTAAACTGTTTGTCAATACCGACAGCTCAACCTTTACCCTGGCCCTGGAAGCCCGCGACCGTGACCCCGAAGTGGCGATGGGCATGGTTGACTCGATGGCTCAGGTTTTTATTGAAGACCGTGACCAGTGGAATCAGCGCCAGGACAAGCGTGACCGTATCGACGTGACCATGCTCGACAGCGTGTACAACCTGGGTTACGAGCAGTACTCGCCGCAAACGCGCATCAATGTGCTGGCCGGGGCGCTCTTTGGCGCGTTGGTGGGCCTGCTGGTTATCTTCTTTTTAGAATGGCTGGAAATGGACATTATCCGCTCCGCCGGCGATGTTGAACGCGTGGCCAGTGTGCCAGTGCTCGGCTCAATTCCGCCCGCGGCCGGCGACAAAACCGCAGCTGGCAGCGAGAAAAAAGGCCGCCAGTTGGTGCCCGGCCTGGGCGGCAGCCACTAATCAACCCGGAAAATCTATTTTTTGAGAGAAACCATGTCCCTAGACTCGCTCATTACCCTGTCTGATCCGCGCTCGGCGGCGGCCGAAGCCTACCGCACCCTGCGCACCAACCTTGAATTTTCCAGCGTCGATGCCAAGTTGCACACGCTGCTCGTCACCTCATCGGCCCCCACCGACGAAAAAAGTATCACCGTGGCCAATCTGGCCGTGGCCATGGCCGATGGCGACCGGACGGTGATTCTGGTTGACGCCGATTTGCGGCGGCCGGCGCAGCACACCATTTTTGGCCTGCCCAATGAGGCCGGCTTCACCAATCTGTTTAAAGACGAAGCCGCGTTGGCCAATCCGCCGCTGCAAGCGGTGCCCAACACCAGCCTCAAAGTGCTCACCAGCGGGCCGCTGCCGCCGATTCCCGGCCAACTGCTAGCCTCGCAAAAAATTGGCGCGGTCATTGCCAAACTGGCCAGCCTGGCCGAGGTGGTTATTTTTGACGCCCCGCCGATTGTCACCGTCAACGATGCCTCGCTGCTGGCCTCCAACGTTGATGGCGTGCTGCTGGTGGTGCGGGCCGGCGGCACCAAACGCGACCACGTGAAGGCCGCCAAAGACCGCATCGAAAAAGTTAACGCCCGGCTGGTGGGCGCGGTGCTGACCAACGCCAAAATCGATTCGTCGTTGCAGTACAGCTAACCGGACCAGGGACAGCATTGAAAATAAATGCGGGTAGTGGTTAAAAGGTAAGTGATACTCATGTCATTTTAAGGAGC
>CAYOXS010000362.1:2934-5425 GCA_964407935.1 uncultured Caldilineaceae bacterium | reverse complement strand
ATCGCTCAGAGTGACATCCAACGAACTGCGTAACTCCTACTATTGTAGTAGCTTCAAAATGAAGCAATTGCTGTTTTTCGATTGGTGTGGATCTCTAAAAACATATCAAAGCCTGACATTGATAAAACACTTGCCACTTCACGAGAGGGGTTAAGCAGTTTAAAGTGGGCTGATTTGTGGGAACCATCCCGCAGACCTCGTTTCATCGCTTCATCAGCCTCCGGCGTGGTATCTCGGAGCATATTGAAAATGTGGTGAAAGGCCTGTAGCCCGGTACTGGCCACGTATTTGACCTTGGTCAAATCCAGCAACAGGTTGCGCATCCCGGCCTGATGAGCTTCTTGAGCCTTGGCCTGTAGCGCTTCATAAGAAGAGACGTCAATATCTCCTTGAACTGCAAAGACGGTCACGGGAACACGCCCTTGCTCTTGGGAAACCGTAACTTGCATGGGTGAAGCCATTGTTACCCTCCGTGATCCATTTTTATAAGGTTTTATCCATAAGCAACAATTATAGCTGGCGTTTAACGATTAACAAAGTTATATCATCCAACGGGAGCGGGAGTGAATTTGGTCATAAAAGTTTGTCCACGGTTAAGGGCGATGCTACCGATATATAAATGCCGCCCAAAATTTGTCTAATAGACGCCTCTGCCGCCCTGCGTTATAATTTAGCCATGATCAGCGTTGGCATCGACATTGGTACCACCACCACCCAGATAATATTTTCCCGGCTGGAGTTGCAGGGCGGCATTGGGCTGCAACGGGCCACCATCGCCGCCACCGAAATTTTGTACCGCAGCCGGGCCAGCTTTACGCCACTCACCAGTGCCGAGGCAATTGATGCGGATGGCGTGGTGGCGCTGCTGCGGCAGGAATACCGGCAGGCCGGCTTTACCCCCGCAGACATCGAGCTGGGCGCGGCCATTGTCACCGGCGAAACGGCCAAAAAACGCAACGCCCCGGCGCTGTTGCAAGGTCTGTCGGAGTTGGCCGGCGATTTTGTGGTGTCGGTGGCCGGGCCACATCTGGAAGGCATCATCGCCGGGCGAGGCTCCGGCGCGGCAGCCTATTCCGCGCAGCACTTCACCCCCGTACTGAATATAGACATCGGCGGCGGCACAACCAACAGCGCCCTGTTTAGGCAGGGGCAGGCCGTTGGCGCGGCAGCCGGCAACGTGGGCGGGCGGCTGCTAAAAATCAACCCGCGCACGCAGCGCCTTGAGCAAATTGCGCCGCCCGGCCAGCTTGTGCTCGATGCCGTAGGCTTGCCGCTGCGCCCCGGCGACCGCCCCACGCTGCCCCAGCTTCGCACGTTCACCGATGCCCTGGCCAGCGTGGTGGTGCAACTCATCGATGGCAGCACCTCGCCGCTGGCCGAGGCGCTGCGCCTTACAGCGCCGCTGGCGGGGTTGCCGGCAGGCGGGCTTGTGTTCCTGTCGGGTGGGGTGGCGCACCATTTTTACCAGCCTGCCGCGCCAATTCAATCGCTGGAACAGGTGCTGCTGCATGGCGATGTTGGCCCGCTGCTGGCCGATTCGCTGCGGCGGCACCGGGGTTTGCAACGGTATACCGTGCGCCGCCCGCAAGAGACCACCGGCGCCACGGTGATTGGCGCGGGCACTCAAACCATCAGCCTGAGCGGCAGCACCCTGTGGCTGGAGCCGGGCTTACTGCCCATTCGTAACGCGCCGGTCATCCGCCCCATCTGGGCTGGCGCAGCGCCGCCCCGCGCAGCCGTGGCCGCCGCTGTGCGGCAGGCGCTCACCTACAGCGATCTCGATGCCGCCGTTACGCAGGTGGCCATTGCGTTGGAGTTGACCTGGCCGGTAGATTATCCCTCGCTGCTGGAGTTGGCCCACGGGCTGGCGCTGGCGGCCAATGATTTGCCATTAACCCGCCCTTTACTTATTATTGTTACCAGCGATCACGCCCGTGTGCTGGGGCAGCTCATCAAAAGCATCGCCCCAACTCGCCCCCTGCTGGTAGTAGACCAGATTTCTCTGGCCCAAGGTGACACCATCGACCTTGGCCGGCCCACACTCGGCGGGCAAATTGTGCCTTTAAGTATCAAAACTTTATATTTTTATGCGGGATAGACCTATGCTTTTAAGAACAAAGTTGTTTGGCAAGAGCTATGAATTTGGCGATATCCGTGAGTTGATGGGCAAGGCCAACGAGCCGAAATCGGGCGATGAACTGGCCGGGGTGGCCGCCGCCACCGCCACCGAGCGCGTGGCCGCCCGTTACGTGCTGGCCGAACTGCCCCTGAGCGTGCTGCGGGCCAACCCCGCCGTCCCCTACGATCAGGATGAAGTGACCCGCGCCATTGACGATGCCGTGGACGAGGCCGTCTATCAGGAAATCAAAGGCTGGACGGTGGGTGATTTTCGGGAGTGGCTGCTGGCCAACAGCACCACTCAGGCCGACATTGAGCGGGTACGGGCCGGGTTGACTGCCGAAATGGTGGCCGCCGTCACCAAGCTGATGTC
>CAYOXS010000362.1:0-2834 GCA_964407935.1 uncultured Caldilineaceae bacterium | reverse complement strand
TGGACATGACTCACGACATCATCCGGCAGTGGAAAATCCCTACCCAAAACTGCGTGCTGGCCCACGTTACCACGCAAATGCAGGCCATGAAGGCGGGCGCGCCGGTGGGGCTGGTCTTTCAAAGCCTGGCCGGCTCGGAGCGGGCCAACGAGAGTTTTGGCATCAACGTGGGGTTAATGGACGAAGCCTACGCGCTTTCGCGCCAATATTGCTGGCCCGCCGGCCCCAACACGATGTATTTTGAAACCGGGCAGGGGTCGGCCCTGTCCGCCGATGCCCACCACGGCTGGGACCAACTGACGATGGAGGCCCGTATTTACGGGCTGGCCAAACGGTGGCAGCCGTTTCAGGTGAACACCGTGGTCGGCTTCATCGGGCCGGAATACCTGTACGATGCCACGCAAATTACCCGCGCCGGGCTGGAAGACCACTTTATGGGCAAGCTGACCGGCCTGCCGATGGGCTGCGACGCCTGCTACACCAACCACGCCCGCGCCACCCAAAACGACATTGAGAATCTGGCGGTGCTGCTGGCCGCGGCGGGCTGCAACTATTTTATGGGCGTGCCAATGGGCGATGATGTGATGCTGGCCTACCAATGCACCAGTTATCACGACGCCGCCGCGCTGCGTCAAACGCTCAACCTGCGGCCGCTGCCGGAATTTGAAATCTGGCTGGAAAATATGGGGCTGCTAAAAGACGGTATGCTCACCGAACAGGCCGGCGATCCCACCTTTTTCCTGCAACGCTAAAATGGCAACCCGGTTACAATTTACAGACTTGCTCACTTTTTAAGGAGCCGCAACGATGACAGACGCGATAACCATCGATCTACCCGACCCAACCCTGCCGGCTGCTCGCCAGCGCGCCGGGCTGCAAAACCCGCGGCACGCCGAGGGAGCAGCCGCCCTGCAAGCCACCACGCCGGCCCGCATTGGCGTGGGCCGGGCCGGGGCGCGTCCCCGTACCGGTACTGTGCTGTTGTTTCAGGCCGACCACGCCGTGACGCAGGATGCCCTGATGCGGGGGGTTGACTCGCAATTACTGGAAGATTTGGGGCTGTGGGTGGTCAACAGCCAGGCCGGCAGCCGGCAGGAGTACCTTAAACGGCCCGATCTGGGCCGCCGCCTGACCGACGCCGCCCGGCAGACCATCGCCGGGCGCTGCGTGATGCAGCCGGATGTGCAGATTTTTGTGGGCGATGGGCTTAGCGCCGCGGCCATTGAGCACAACCTGCCGCACATTCTGCCGGTGTTGAAACATGGCCTCTCAGCGGCCGGGTTATCAATGGGGACGCCGTTTTTTGTGCGCAATGCGCGGGTGGGGCTGCTCAACCCGGTAAACGCGGTGGTGGATGCCAGGGTGTGCGCCGTGCTCATCGGCGAGCGCCCCGGCCTGGCCCGCGCCGAAAGCCTGAGCATTTACGCCGGCTATCGCCCGCAACCAGACTCCACAGATGCTAACCGAAACGCCATCTGCAACATTTACCAGGACGGCCTCAACCCGCTGGAAGCCGGGGCCGTGGCGGTGCAACTCTTCCAGAAAATGATCGAGCGCCAGACCAGCGGGGTCAGCTTAACCGCCTAGAAAAATTGCAAACTGTGGTTTGGTGGACAGGAGCGGTGAACAACCACAGCGTAAGAATCTTCAGTTGAACCTGTGATAGGAGCAGGCTTACGCCATGCTACACATACAATCTCCATCCAACACTGGTTGAAATAAGGGTGTTTTTCTCCAGCTGATGGGGACAGCAATCATAGTGGTGACAGCGCTGCTGGTTTATCGTGATCGGCTGGTTGGATGCCACTCTTTCGCGCCCGGCAGGTTTGATGATTGGGTAAGATTTTGTCATAAAAGCACAGCCCCACCAACCATTGGCAGGGCTGTTTATTTGCTTTGAACCAGGGGCACCTCGGGATATTCTGAGAAGATTTCGATTTTCGGCTCTTGGCACAATGTCTGCAAAACCAAGGGAGAATCACATCACCTCAGCACACCCCAAACACCAGGCATAGCCAATTCCTGAAATATTTCATCCATCCGCTGCGGCGAATAGGGCAGATTTTGCTCCAGCCACCAGATCAGCAGGTTCAACAACGTTCCAGCCAGATAGGTGGCGACCACATTTAAAGGAATAGTCGGCGTATGTCCAGCCGGCAAATGCTGGATCAGTTCTTCTTCCAGATGCAGACTTAAATGTCTTTGGATGGTTTTGAGGATCACATCGACCCCCCGCCCGGCGATGATGGCTTTATGCAACTCATACTGCTCCTGAGCATGGGTAAACATCGGCAAGGCGGATAATATCCGACGGGTTGTGGCTATTCCCTGAGTCTCACCGGCGGTTGCTTCCATCCCCCGCATTAAATTGTGGACTACCTCTTCCAACCCACTCATCAACAGATCTTCTTTATCCCGATAATGAGCATAAAAGGTTGACCGTCCCAAATTGGCCCGGTCGATAATATTCTGCACCGTAATCGACTCGTAGCCTTGCTCCACAATTAAGTTCATTAAGGCCAGGCTCAACAGTTCACGGGTGCGCTGGACCCGGCGATCTACTTTCTCTGCTTGCATCCTTCCCACCCCATTTTCCGTACAATTTCGGCAATTTGTTTGCTATTGAACATATCCTGGTTATTTGGTTGTTGACACCCAGTCTGGCAACCCATATACTGTTATCGAACACCGTGTTCGTTAATGAATGTATTGTAGCCCAAAATTGGTTGAAGGAAAATAGTACTTATCTTTCGGCAGAAAATTACCTTAAAAAGAGAATACGGCTAAACTGTCAGCGATATGACAGAAATCGAGATCCAAACCGAACGAGTAGA
>CAYOXS010000361.1:0-5443 GCA_964407935.1 uncultured Caldilineaceae bacterium | reverse complement strand
TATTTTAATTGACAATAACCGGCTGATTTCGGCTTCAATTGGCCGGGGTTGGCGATGGCTGAGCGCCGGGTAAATTGCGATAGGTGTAGCGCGAAATGACCCAACCATCGTCTTTGGGCGTAACCGTGTAAATAAACTCAAAATTCTCCCGGTCCTGCCGGGGCGGGCCGCCATACGTCCACTTTTCGTTGGAGAAGACCACAATTTGCCGGGGCACGCTCTGCTCACTGACGGTGAGCGGGGTGGCATATTCCAGTTCCACATCGAACGGCTCTTTGTAGCGGCTGTTCACTTCGATGGCATACGATTTTGTATCGGTTAAGGCCTGCCCCTGCCACAACCGCTGCAAATTAACCAGATTTTCCGGGCTGGCCTGGGCAATGGCCAGCCGCAGCAACGAGTTGGCCTCGCGCACGGTGTTGAGCGCCGCCTGCTGGTCGGCCAATGAAACCCGGCTGGTGGTCAGGGTTTGGGTCGGTGTGATAGCTGTGGTGGGGGCGGTCGGTGCCGATGACTTGCTGGCTGGCGAGGTGACAGTGATCGTCGGAGGAGTCGACGATGGCGCAGCAGTCGGCGCGGTGGTGGCGGTGGGGGTGCTACTGGCGGTCGCGTTCACGGCTGTGGCAGTTTGGGTTGGCTGCGGCGTCGCTGTAGCTGTTGGCGGCATGGGGGTAGCAGTCGGCAGCGCGAGAGTCGGCGTGTCCGTTGGCGGGTGTGGTGTGGGGCTAATCTGCACGGTGATGGCGCCCGGCACGGGCGTTACCGCCTGAACCGCCAGATAAGCCAGTCCGCTCCAAACCAGCAGCCACACAGCCAGCCCCAGCAAAAAAATGCCCACCCGCCCCGCCGAATTGTACCGCGTTGAGTCCAGCATGATCGGCCCCATTTGCTGGTGGCCGCGCACGGCAGCCAGTACCAGCAGCGGGCCAATCACAATGATGATGAGCGGCAGCAGCAAAATCAGCAAAACCAGACGCAGGAAATCGGCCATGAGTCGCAATCCACAGGTGAGGAGTTGGGCTATAAATAACAAAGCTCCCGCCGAGGCAGGAGCTATAGTTTACCATGAGTTGCCAAAAAACTACATTAACGACTCGCGCACCAGCAGGTTGGTCTGCCGGATTTTGAGCGCCAAATCGGCGGCAAAGTTGCGCATCACCACGTAGCCCAGTTGATAATCGCCTTCAAGCAGCTTTAAAAACTCCTGCCGGTCAATCACCAGCAGCCGGCAGCTTTCCGAGCTGCATTTGGCCGAGGCCGAGCGCAGGCCCGGATCGACAATAGCCACCTCGCCAAATGACTGGCCGCGACGGAGGGTAGCAATAGTTGTTGGCTGGTAGCTGTCAGTGCCGTCGCCAATGGTGTCGGGGTCAATTTGAATATCAATTTCGCCATCAACAATCACGTAAAATTCACGGCTGGGCGTGTTTTCCTCAAAAATAACCTCACCCTGGCTGAAATTTTTTTCGGAGCAGATGGCTTCAACCTGATTGAGCTGCTCGGGCGTTAAATCCATCAAAATATCAATCTGCTCAAGCACATAATGGGCCATTGGCTAGTCTCCTTCTGTTGGGCATGGTAAACGTAATGTTAACATAGTCAATAGCAATCGTCAATGGGAAATTTGGGCAACAAGATTTAGACGCCTTTTTCGCCCAAAACAGCAACTATCAGTATAATACATCGTTCGACAGGTACTGGCCGATTGGCCCTAGAAAGCAGAAATCCGTTGTCAAGAATCTATGTTTCGCTGGACATTGAGACCACCGGCCTCAACGCCGACGAAGACGCCATTATTGAAATTGGCGCCGTGCGGTTTAAAGGTGACCACGTTTTTGATACCTTTAGCCAGCTTATCAACCCGGACCGAAAAATCCCCTACAAAATCGAGCAGCTTACCGGCATTTCCAACGCCGACGTAGCCGGCGCGCCGGCGCTGGCCGAGGTGCTGCCCCGGCTCAGCCGTTTTGTGGGCGACGCGCCCATTATTGGCCACAACATCAGCTTTGATTTGAGCTTTCTGCAAAAGCACAACGTGCTCACCCAAAATATGGGCGTGGATACGTTTGAATTGGCCAGTATTTTGCTGCCGCATGCCAGCCGCTACAGCCTGAGCGCGCTGCTCAAATATTTGCGCATCCAGCTCCCGCCAGAAGGCCAGGCCCACCGCGCCCTTGATGATGCGCAGGCCACCCAGCAGCTTTTTGCCGCGCTGCTGGATCAGGCCCGCCGCCTCGATGGCCGCATCATCGATGAGGTGGCCCGCATTGCCGGCCGCACCAGTTGGCCGCTGGCGCTGATATTTAAAGACCTCAGCCGCGAGCGCAGCTACCAGCCGCCGGCCGGCACGCTCGGCCAGCAGTTGGCGGCCAAAGGCTTTATGAGCGATGACGCCATCGACGGCGGCCACGCGCTGATTCAGTCCGGGGCCGGGCCAAAGTTTGACCCGCCGCTCAAGCCGCTGCCCAAACCCAGCCCGCTGCCGGTAGAAACCCTGTGCGCCATGCTCGAAGACAACGGCCTGTTTGCCAAAAACTTCACCGGCTTTGAGTACCGGCCGCAGCAGGTGGACATGATGGCCAACGTCATCGGCGCGTTCAACCAGTCGGAACATATGATGATTGAGGCCGGCACCGGCACCGGCAAATCGATGGCCTACCTCATCCCGGCCATTTACTGGGCGGTGCAAAACGGCGAGCGCGTGGTCATTTCAACCAACACCATCAATTTGCAGGACCAACTGCTCAACAAAGACATCCCGATGCTGCAAAAAATATTGCCAGCCGAGTTCAAAGCGGTGGCGCTGAAAGGGCGCAGCAACTACGTGTGCCCGCGCCGGGTGCAGATGTTTCAGGCCAAGCAGGCCCACTCGCCGCGAGAACTGCGGCTGCTGGCCAAACTGCTGGTGTGGCTGCCCAGCACCACCAGCGGCGACCGCGAAGAGCTGTTTATGCCCGATTACGCCGAGCAGGCGCTGTGGGGCCAGGTAGCCAGCGACAGTACCATCTGTTCGCCGCGCACCTGCTCGCCGGAGACGTGTTTTTACGCCCGCGCCCGCCGCCAGGCCGAATCGGCGCACGTGATTATTGTCAACCACGCCCTGCTGCTGTCTGACATTGGCGTTGACAACAAAATCATCCCCGAATACAAATACTTGCTCATCGACGAAGCCCATCACCTTGAAGACAGCTTCACCGATCAGCTCAGTTTCATCATCGACCAGCGCACCATGATGCAATTGCTGCGCGAATTGAGCCAACCCCTGCGCGGCAGCGACCGGCGCGTCGGCTTTGTCCACGAAGTGGCCCGGCGCAGCGTGAGTGTGGTGCCAGACAGCCTCAAAGGCGATGTCAACGCGCTCATTGACAAGGCCGATGAAACCATTCAGCGGCTGGATAGCGCCTCGCGCCAGCTATTTTCCACGCTGCAAAGTTTTGTGGCCGATTTTGCCGGCAGCCGCAGCGCCTACAACCCCAAAATTCGGCTCACCGACCAGACCCGCGGCCAATCTTCGTGGAGCAATGTTGAGTTGAGCTGGGAAAACGTCGATGCCAGCCTCAAAGACGCCTCGCAGGCGCTGGGCGTGCTGTACACCCTGCTGACCGAACTGGAAGGCTTTGATGTGCCTCACTGGGAAGAGCTGCTGTCCGGGTTGGCCTCGTACCGCACCCGGCTCGATGAAATCCGCAGCAATCTGAAAACCATTCTGGTCAACCCCAGCGCCGACCGCATTTTGTGGGTGGAACTGGACGTGCAGAACAAAGATATTTCGCTGCACAACGCGCCGCTGCACGTAGGCCAACTGGTGCAGCAGCATTTGCTGGAACCCAAAGAGTCGGTGGTTTTTACCTCGGCCACGCTGCGCACCAACAACGCCTTTGATTATTTTCAGGAGCGACTGGAATTGTGGAACGCCAGCGAAGCCGCGGTCGGCTCGCCGTTTGATTACGAGCACAGCACCCTGCTCTACGTGCCCACCGACATGCCGGAACCGAACGCGCCCAATTACCAAAAAACGCTCAACGAGGCGCTCATTCAGTTGGTGCGGCAAATCAAGGGGCGCACGCTGGTGCTGTTTACCGCCTACAGCCAGCTCAAACAAACGGCCAACGCTATCAAAGGGCCGCTGGCGCAATCGGGCATTGTGGTCTATCAGCAGGGCGATGGCTCCAGCCGCCGCCAGATGGTCGATAACTTCAAAAATGCCGATCAGGCGGTGCTGCTGGGTACGCGCTCGTTTTGGGAGGGGGTCGATATTCCCGGCGCGGCGCTGAGCTGCGTGGTGCTCACCCGCATCCCCTTTGCCGTACCCAGCGACCCGATTGTGGCCGCTCGCGCCGAAACCTTTGACGACGCCTTTAGCCAGTATTCCATCCCGCAGGCCATTTTAACCTTTCGGCAGGGTTTTGGCCGGCTCATCCGCAAGCAGGATGACCGCGGCGTGGTCGCTATTTTTGACCGGCGCGTCATCAGCAAAAGCTACGGGCAGGCTTTTTTAGACTCGCTGCCGGAAGTCACCGAGCGGCAAGGCCCGTTAGCCAACCTGCCCCAACTGGCCGAAAACTGGATTGATTTTGGCGGGTTGTAACCCCGTTTAACCGCGATGGACTCTCGTCCCATCGCCATTGCCGAGCCGCGCTTCCCCATGAAAGCGCGGGCCGGGAGTGAGACCAATGAATCAACATATTTATCAGGAGAACCAACCATGATTGAAGCAAACGCCTTGCGCAAAGGCACAACCTTTACCGACAGCGGCGACCTGTTCAAGGTGCTGGACTATACCCACAACAAAACCGCTCGCGGCGGGGCCACCATCCGGGTTAAAGTGCAAAACCTGCGCAGCGGCTCCATTTTTGAAAAAACCTTCAACGGCGGCGAACGGGTGCAGGACATCAGCCTGGACCACAACGAAGCCGAATACCTGTACAACGATGGCAACCTGTACTATTTTATGGACACGCGCACCTTTGAACAACCGGCCATTCAACAAGAAATGCTGGAAGAGATTATCCCCTATCTCACCGAAAATATGCAGGTGAAAATTTCCAGCTATCAGGGCGAACCGCTCGACATCCAGATTCCGATTACGGTTGATCTGGCGGTTGTCGATGCCGAACCCGGTTTTGCCGGCGATACGGCGCAGGGCGCAACCAAGCCGGTAACCGTGACCACCGGGCTGGTGGTGCAAACGCCGCTCTTTGTCAACGTCGGCGACACCATTCGCATTGACACGCGCACCGGCTCGTACATTACCCGCGTGTAATCCGCCGCAGCCACCCGATTTTAACCTGCCATTCAGAAAGTGGGTGTAGGGTTAAAGGAAAAATGCCCAATACAATGTAGTTTTGAGCGGCGTGGCCCCGGAAAAAAAAAAAAAAAAAAAATTTTTTTTTTTAAAAAAAAGCTGGGCAAAAAATTTAAAAATAAAAAAGACGAATACACC
>CAYOXS010000360.1:0-5499 GCA_964407935.1 uncultured Caldilineaceae bacterium | reverse complement strand
TTTAGAGGGGCGTACCCGTTTTTTCTTGTCAACCCCCTGAATTCCAGTTCAGCCACAAAAATTGTCACAAAATACCCGCTGCCCGGCACTGATTTTACAACGTCATTTCCTGAACTTGCGCCAGAGCGTGATCCAGTTTATCGAGCGCCTCGTCTACATTCTCTTTGGTGGCGATGAGCGGCGGCGCGATGCGCATAGAGTTGCCCAACAGCCCGCCCTTGCCAATCAGCAGCCCCATTTTGCGGCTGGCCTCCAGCAGCGCGGTGGCGTGTTTGGGCGCAGGTTCTTTGCTGGCGCGATCAACCACCAGTTCCACGCCCTGCATCAGCCCCCGGCCCCGCACGTCACCGATGAGCGGGTATTTGTCTTGCAGCCGTTCCAGCCCGGCCCGCAGATGCGAGCCAACATCGCCGGAGCGTTCCGGCCCCCATTTATCTTTCATCTCGGCCAGCGTACCCACAGCCGCCGCACAGGAAACCGGGTTGCCGCCAAAGGTGCTGATGGTCAGCCCGGCGCCAACCGTGCTGCCGGCAATCTCCGGGGTGGTGGCCACCGCCGAGAGCGGCATGCCGTTGGCAATGCCTTTGGCCATCGTCATAATATCGGGGGTAACATCGCTGTGCTGGTGACCCCACCAATACTCGCCGGTACGGCCAAAGCCGGTCTGCACTTCATCAATAATGACCACCCCGCCATATTGATGGGTAATCTCTACCGCGGCTTGCAGCCATTCCGGCGGCAGGGTAATAAAGCCGCCCACCCCCTGAATCGGCTCGGCGATGAGGGCGGCAATCCGGCCCGAGGTCATCGTTTGAATCACGTCTTTGAGGTCGTCAACGCAGGCCACGCCGCACGAGGGGTAGGTCATTTTTAAGGGACAGCGATAACAGTAGGGCGTCATGGCGTGGCGCACGTAACCAATATGCACCGGCCCCATTCGCCACGAGGCCTGGCCGGTAAGGGTCATGGCCATTTGCGATTTGCCGCTGTAACCGTGTCGCAGGGCGATGATTTCGGTGTTGCCGGTATAAACCTGGGCCAGAATCGCCGCAGTTTCGTCGGCGTCGGTGCCGGTGGCTCCAAAATAAAACGTGTCGAGACCATCGGGCGTGATTTCGGCCAGATTTTCGGCCAGGGTTACATGCGCTTCGTTGGGGTAAAGGGTTGAGGTATGCAGCAGCTTGCCGGCCTGCTCCTGAATATGCTTGTTGACCGTGGGGTTATTGTGGCCCACGCTAGTGGTTAAAATGCCGGCAAAAAAATCCAGATATTTGTTGCCTTCAACATCCCACACGTACATGCCTTCCCCTTTTTCCAGAGGCAGGGGAGTTGAATAGTAAAGAATGTGATTGGGCCATAAATGCCGCTTTTGTTTTTCAAGAATTTCCCGGGTTTTCATAAAGCCTCTCCTTTTAAAATAAACGAATCTGCGAATAAGTGAATCTGTGAGGGGTTGGGGCGCTTCGCAAAGCACCCAACGACATTTTTGGCCACCCCACAGGGGGCCGCGCTCTATCGGGCTCAGGCATAGCTGATCGAGTTAAAAAGGGGTGGGGGAGTATTTTTATATTCTACAAACTTCTTGACAGAACACCAAAAATCAAACCGGCGTAAAAGTTCATTCTTGATGAAATTCCCGTTTCTGTCAAGCGCATCGTTTTTTTTTGAGCAATTGGGGATCGACCGGAAAACAAAAAACCGCCGGTTTGGCGGTTTTTTGTAAGGCGACGACCGGATTCGAACCGGTGAATGGAGGTTTTGCAGACCTCTGCCTTACCACTTGGCTACGTCGCCATGAAACAACTTAAAACGATGAGGCTCTTGCTGACTTCTATTTAATCTTACCATGAGCCGGTGTGTTCAGCAAATTTGAGATTTTTCCAAAACCCCGTAGTTTATACCCGGTGGGGGGCGGGGTCTACCGTGGTTTACCGCAAAATCCGGCGTTGAAAACCCGTTACTTCTACGCTACACAGGCGGCAAAAGAAAGGTTATACTGGGAACCGAGAGTTACCTTTGGGCCTTAACAATCAAATAACCCTCAGCCTGCCCCGATGTATTGGGGCAAAATATAAGTTGTGATGCTAGTTAAAACAGGCCCAATTTCTTGAAAGTGTTATCTGAAAGAAGTTGGGTCTTTTTGTTTTCCTGGCTGCCAAAGTCAGCGTCAGGTTTATGAGAATATGCAAAAAAAAGTTGCGGTCATCGTCTCGGCGGTCAGCCTGATGATGGCGGTGGGTTTCTGGGCCGGCAGCGCGCCGCTCCAGGCTCAAGGCGATACACTATCCGCCACGCCCAAACCGAATACAGACCGGTCCACCGTTTCGGCGGCGGCCATGCCGGGAGATGTTAACCGTGATGGCCAACTGAATATTCGGGATTTGGCCTTTGTTTCCGATTTTTTGGGCAGCAACAACCCAACCGCCGATGTTACCGCTGATGGAGAGGTTGATATTTTGGATTTACAGTTTATTGCTCATCTCATTGACCAACCCGGTTTGATTACCCCGCCGGCCAGCCCGCAGCCCACGCCTTCAGTGGTCAATGAAAACGACCAGCCAACGGGCAACCATCCGGTTGAAACGCCCACCGAAACTTTGCCGTTTACCGTTGATCCCGAACTGGAAAATTATGACGACTCGGCTTTGCTGGAGATGTTCCCCGATATCAGCGCCACCCCAACCGCTAACACAGATTCCACGGCTGACGACTCTGAGGAGGATGATGCAACCGATTTTTTGAATATGTTCGATGACTCCAGCCCGAACAATTCGGTGACGGGGTACACCGAGCCAATCCCAACGCCAACCGCGCCGAATGAACCATCGACTCAAATTTTGGGCGCTGCAACCGGGCCAACACCCACGCCAAAAGCGGCGCAACCGCATCCCGATGAAACTGCGGAAACCGCCCAAGCTACCGAGGCGCGCCTCGCCATGACAGTCACGCCCGCGGCTAAAAGCGGCAGCACCCCGGCCCCGAAACAGGCTTTTGGCGGCCGAGGCCAATCACCGGCTGAATCACCGGTTGCCGCCGCCAACAACACAACCGCGGCGCTTTTGGCCTCCGGTGAACTGTTACCCGCAACAAAAACTCTCGACGCCATCACCTGCCAGCACAACGCCGCCGCCATTCAGCGGATCGACATCTGCACGATTGTTTTCGCCGGACTGGCCTATGGCAGCGGCACGTGGATCGCCGATATTAACGCGGATGGCCTGGTTGATAACCATGATCTGGATACATTGGCCAGCGAATACCGGCGGCCATTTTTAGCCGCGGATTCTCCTCCCTGATCGTTTTCTCACTCCTGTCAACCCATTTATATTTGACCACCTCCTTCCCCGGTAGTGCGTCTTTGGGGCCGGCCGCCAAAGGCTGACTCAGGTTTCTGTATGACTGTTTGTTGATTAACAAGTTTCACAGTAAGTTATTAAAAGGAGATGCAGCATGAAATTTAAAGCAGTTTTTCTGGTAACCAGCATTATTGCCCTGGCCTTGCTCATCGGCAGCAGCGCCAATGCGGCCATATCAGCCCCGCACAGCCTCACCGACACGCAGACGGTCCGGGCCAGGCAAAATCAGGTAGTGACCGGGTTCACGTTGATCAATGCCGAGACCAACCAGGAACTTGGCTCAATGGCCGATGGCGCGGTCATCGACCTGAACGCCTACGGCAACACCAAATTCAACATCCGGGCCAATGTTAATCCGGATTCGGGCGGCAGTGTTAAGTTTGACCTGAACGACAAATCACGGGTTGACAACGGCAGCCCGTACGCCCTGTTTGGGGACGACGGCGGCATTTACAAAGGCTGGACGCCTAAAGTCGGAGATTACCGGCTCACGGCCACACCCTATTCCAAAAACCGCGGCCGGGGCGACTCCGGGCAGAGCCTGAGCATCTCGTTTTCTGTGGTGCGAGGCAACGGCCAGCCCACGCCGCCGCCCGCCAGCAACCAGAGCGTTGTCCAGTTTATGCTGGTCAATGCCGATACCAACCAGGACATCACCCCGTTGGGCGACGGCGATGTGATTAATCTGGCCTCGCTGGCCACGCAAAATATTAATGTGCGGGCCGATACCAACCCGTCAATTGTTGGCAGCGTCCACTTTGATCTCAGCGGCCCCGCAAGCCGCAGCAGCACGGAGAACCTGGCGCCGTACACCCTGTTTGGCGATACCACCGGCGATTACTGGGCGTGGACACCCGCCGCCGGGCAATACAGCCTCACCGCCATCCCCTACACCGACGGCAATGGCGGCGGCCAGGCCGGCGCAGCGTTGACCATCGCCTTTCAAGTTTCAAACGATAACTCCGGCCCTCCGCCAACGCCAAAACCCACGTCTACGCCGGTCCCCACCCCCAAACCCACCGATCCGCCGGCTTCCAGCGTGCCTCTGTGCGCCGATCACAATCCGACGGCCTGGCACGGGTTATACGATGCGGCCAAAAACTGCCACTACAATCACGAGCACAAACAGGACCCCAATGCCGTCAACGATATTTTTGGGCCGGTTGGCGCGCTGTACACCGGGCAGGGAGTTTCTTATCCGTGGCAAACGTTTAGCGACCATGGCACCGAGAACGAGATGAAACACGGCGGTTACGGCTGGCTGGTTAGCCGTGATATGGGCTGCTCCAGCGCCTTTGCCGATGGCTGCCTGACCGATTTTCGGGTGCAATATCACGCCATTATGGCTGCGGCCGGCGCAGTCACCCGCTTCCACTCTTTTTGGCTGGAAGCCCGCGGCTGCCTGGAAAGCAACCCCTCGCGGTGTGGCATTATCCGCACCGGCGGCTGGGCCGATTACGGCCGTCTTGAAGTTGACGGGCAGCACGTGTCGCTCCCCAACGACCCGTCCGGTTCTGTTTCGGGCCGGCGTATCCATTATTACAATACCGGCAGCAGCAATTTTGGCACCTGGTACGGCAACAACGCCGTTGCCCTGGTAGCCATCCAAACGGCTGATATGTGGGGACTGATCAACCCCAACAACCCGTCAGAATTACACCTGTTCTGCCCCGATTTTCGGTGCCGGAACAACAACTCCACCATGCAGGCGCACGCGATTGGGGTTGTTATCCCTTCCGCGTGGGACAACGATGGCGATGGTTTTGTCACCTACCGCGGCTACACAGACCGGTACGGCAAAATTGTCAACGGCTGCACGGAAGTGGCGCTTGATTGCGTGCCTCTGGAAGTGATTGATATGCCGGTTGGCACCTATCAGTACCGCGATGATACGCATGGCCTGGGCGATACCGGCCGCGGCGATTTTGATGTGTCGCCGTCGGGCGAGTATTGGATCACTTACCCTAACTAATTGTTTATCCGAAAATTCTTTTCCTCCCTGATTTTGCGAGCAAGTTTGAAACCCGTACTTTTCCCCCTCATCCCCCAGCCCCCTTCTCCCTATGGGAGAAGGGGGAGAAAAAAATTCTCGGTGTGATTTTGGCCGGCTACGCCGGCCCAAATTAAACCGCAAGTCCATTTT
>CAYOXS010000359.1:0-5503 GCA_964407935.1 uncultured Caldilineaceae bacterium | reverse complement strand
GGTTTTTGGTTTTTGGGGTCTTTTGGGGGGGGTGTCCCCCCCCAAAACTCACCACGTAATATTTTCCCCTCCCCCATTTTGGGGAGGAGGCAGGGGGTGGGGGTTAATTTTACTTATTTTATATCGCGGCTGTTTCTTCTTGCAGAATAGCGGCGCCGGTTTCGCGGCCGTTGAGCGAGGGCGCAGCCACGCCCCACTGCACCACCGTGCTGGCCCACGTGAGGCCGGCGCCAAAGCTAACCAGCGCTACTTTATCATCGGTTTTGATGCGGCCCTGTTCGAGCGCCTCAACCAGGGCAATCGGAATTGAGGCCGCCGAAGTGTTGCCGTATTTGTTGACATTAACAAATACTTTGGCCGGGTCAATCTTCAAATATTTTATAGCCAGTTCAATAATGCGGGCGTTGGCCTGATGCGGAATCAGCAGGTCGATGTCGTTGATGCCCAGGTTGGCATGCTGCAACACTTTGGCGGTAGATTGGGGCAAAATTCGGGTGGCAAATTTAAATACTTCGCGACCGTTCATTTGCAGGTAATGTTTGCCGTTGTCCAGCACTTCCTGGCTGAACGGGTTTACGCAGCCGCCGCCCTCTAAAATGAGGTTGTGGCCCAGTTCGCCATTCGATCCCAAATCGAAGCCGAGCACCCCGCGCGGGGTGAGGCTGGGGGTGAGCACCACCGCCCCGGCCCCGTCGCCAAACAGCACGCAGGTGTTGCGGTCGTTCCAGTCGATGAAGCGGGAAATCAGCTCAACCCCCACCACCAGCACCCGTTTAAACGCGCCGGTGGCAATAAATTGGTGACCGGTGACCAGCGCGTACACAAAACCGGTGCAGCCGGTCATCACCGTAAAGGCCGGACAGTTGGCTCCCAGCGCCGCCTGCACGGTACTGGAGACCGCCGGCACAAAATAATCGGGCGAGGAGGTGGCCACAATAATTAAGTCCAGGTCGGCAGCCGTTAACCCGGCCACACTCAGCGCCTTTTGCGACGCGGCCACCGCCATCGTGCCGGTCGTCTCGTTTTTTGTGGCAATGCGCCGCTCTTCGATGCCGGTGCGCTGCACCACCCAGTCGTGGCTGGTGTCAACTATTTTCTCCAGGTCAAAGTTGGTTACTACATTGTCTGGCACATATTTGCCCCAACCGCTGATCTGACTATAAATTTGTAGCATCTCCGTGTCCTCCTCTGCCAATATTAGTGAGCTTTGCTGCCGTGGTTCTGAATATTACACAAGGTTTGGGTTTTTTCCAAAAAGTCCAAAAATTCCAAGCAAAAACCGAACGCGTCAGGCGCGTTTGGTTGAAAAATGGCGCTGCATAACAATGAGTGCGCCTGCCACCGAAAACACCAGCGCCAGCGCCAGCAGCAGCATAAACAAATCCCTAAACGGATGAGGTGGTTCGTAGCCCTCCACCTGCCGCAGATGGGCTGTGGTCAGAAGCTGGCGCTTCAGCTCCTCCTCAAACTCGTGCGGCGGGCTGACCGGCCGCAGCGTTGATTGAACCCGTTCCGCCACAGTGAGCAGCGGCGTCAGTTCGTCGTCACTGTCCGGCAGAAACTGCATGTAATCTTCGCCGGCAGCCTGGCCGGTTACCAACCGGTCGGCGTGGGCCGCCAGTATTTCCTTGAGTTTTTTCTTGTCCATTCCCATCTTCCTCCGCGGCTATTCGGCCGGGTAAGCGGCAAAACCCACGGCGCCAGGGCCAAAATGAACAGCAAGCGAGGTCGCCAGCTCGGCGATGAATGTATCACGGCAGTTGAGCCGGGCCGAGGCCAGTTCCAACAGCGCTTCGGCCTGGGGCTGGCACACGGCATGGGCCACGGCCAGATGCACCGGCTGCCGGCCAACAGCGGCTTCGGCCAGCGAAACCATCCGTTCAAAGCCGCGATTTTGGCCGCGAGCACGATCCAGCGGAATGAGCGCCCCGTTGTCTACGCCAATGATCGGCTTAACATTGAGTAACGAAGCAAACGTTTCACGCACTCGCCCCACGCGTCCGCTCATGCGGGCATAGCGTAAATCATTCAGCAGGATGGCTACAAAAATTTGCGGGCGGCGAGCTTCCAGCCGCGGCGCAATTTGCTCAACCGTCAATCCGTCGGCAACCAGTGCGGCGGCTTCTCGTACCATCAGCCCCAACCCCACCGAGCCGGAGTGGCTGTCAACAACGGTGATACGGGCCGTACCGGCCAGTTGGCGGGCCGCCAGAGTGGCGGTTTGCCACGTGCCGCTCAACTGGCTGGTCAGGTGCATCGACAGGATGTCGCTGCCGTCCGCGGCCAGTTGCTCGTAAATCTGGCAGTACTCGCCCACCGATGGCTGCGAGGTGGTGGGCAGCGCGCCGGTGCTGTTAATCCGCTGGTAAAACGCTTCCGGCGAAAGATCAAGCCCTTCGCGAAAGGTTTCCGCTCCAAATTGAATGTTGACCGGCACCACGGTGATGTTCAGGCGGGCCAGCCAGCCGGAAGGCAGATCGCAGGTTGAGTCGGTTACTAATTTGATCACTTATCTGGCAGGTCTTGTATGATATTTTCGTGCTCGGCCATCAAATCTTTGAGCGACACCAGCGTGCGGTGGTACAGTGATTTGATGGCGCCTTCGCTGCGGCCCATGATCCGGCCGATTTCGGCGTTTGACATTTTTTCAATAAATTTGAGCGTGAGCAGTTTTTGACGTTCTGCCGGCAGTTTTTGGATGGCTTCCAGCAGAATTTCGCGCTCGTTGTTGCGTTCGGCTACCCGCTGCGGCATATCGTGCCCGTTGTCTGTAAGCGTAATTTGCTCCAGCGCTATCACCTGGCGGCGGCTGTGGTCGCGGTGCCAGTTGGCCACCAGATTGTGGGCAATGCGGTACAGCCAGGCCGCAAATGGCACGCCTTTGTTGTTGTAGCTGCCAATGTGGTTGAGCGCCCGATGAAATACTTTGGCTGTTAGATCTTCGGCGTCGTGGTGGTTGCCAATCCGGTAGTAAATATAGCTGTAAATTTTTTCTACATACAGCTCATATAGCTTGCCAAAAGCGTCGGGATCTGTTTTGGCTTGTTCAACCAGCTTGTCTTCGTCAAATTGCTCGGCCGTCGTCATCGGCTCTCCAAAAAAAGAGCGCCGGAGGCGGCATTCAAAATTTTAAAACACCGCCGGGCGCGTTTGGTTGCACTTTTCCACAGGGGAGGCTTGATTGCAAAAAAGGGTGATTGCAGCACAAGGGCGCGTATTGATCACGCGCCCCCGAGGAAAAAGTAAAATTGAGTTATCTTTTACGTATGATTCAAGGTCATCATCGCATCATTTAAAAATGCCGACAACTTGCCGACACTTTCGTCGCTGAGCGTGGCTAACTGGTTTTGAAAACGCTGGGTGTGCAGCAGCAGCTTCTCCCGCAGGCTCATGTCGTCAGTTTCCTGGCTGAGCGTGGTACCCAGGCTGAACCCGGCCAGCGTGGCCAGCCCTAAATGGCCGCGGGTGGTCATATTTTCCAGCGCGGGCGCGATGTTCTGGTCTTTGATTTGCTGCAAATTCAACAGCAACACCGAGATCATTTCGGCGCAGTAGTTGAGCGGGGTTTTGGTGTCTGGCAGGTTAGAGAGCGCCTCGCGCAGCGCTTCGCCGGGGTTGGCCCGGCCGGCTTCTTGCAGGCGCATTAAAATGCCTTCTTTCACCCGCTGCCAGTCGGCGTTGTAGCGCATTTCTTCGCGTAGCTGAGTTAAAAATTGGGCCGCTTTATGGGTGGGGTAAAAAACCACCTGCGAGCGCCCCGGGCCGGCTTGTTCATCATTCAGCACATAATCCGAGGCGGCCACGCCTTTTTCTTCCAGAACTTTCAGCATATCGTAGGCTGAAAATTTGTTGACGCCCAGCTTTTCGGCAACAACTGAGTAATGAACCGGCCCTTTCAGCTCGCGGTACAACTCAAACAGGCTGTCTAAAAACGTCTGTTGGCGAGGTGTTAATTTCATTGGGTCGTCCCCTTTTTGTTTACCAAAGAAGCCAAACTTTTATGGATTTTACCTGTATCGGCAGGGCTTGTCAATAAAATGGCAATATTTTAAGAAAATTTGACCAAACAGAGTGACCAATTTTACATTTGGGGGTTTTAACTATAATCATACTCTGAATTTTGGCAGTGAGGAGGTTTATTAATTATGTTTGTAAATGGAAACCGACGGCGGGTAGTGGTGACTGGACTCGGTGCGATTACACCGCTGGGCAATGATTGGCCCACAACCTGGGCAGCGATGATGCGCGGTGAGTGCGGCGTGGGAACCATCGACCGGTTTGACACCACGGATTTTCCCTGCCGGGTGGCGGCGTTTGTTAAAAATTTTGACCCGCTGGACTATTTGAACAAGCGCGATGCCCGGCGGATGTCGCCGTTTTTGCATTTTGCCATTGCCGCGGCCGAGCAGGCGATTGCCCATGCCGGCCTCAATTTTGAACAAGTAGACCCGCACCGGGTTGGGGTTGAGGTGGGCACGGCGATTGGCGGGGCCGATGTGGTTGAGGAGCAGCGGCTGGTGCTGGAAACGCAGGGGGCGCGCAAAGTCAACCCGACGACCATCCCGGCGCTGCTGGTTAACATGCCGGGCTGTTTTATTTCGATCCAGCACAATCTGCGCGGGCCGGTCAACGCCTCCGTTTCGGCCTGCGCCACGGGCATTTCCGGCATTGGCGAAGGTATGCGCCGCATTGTCTGGGGCGACGCCGACGTGATGCTGGTGGGCGGCACCGAGGCGGCCATTACGCCGCTGGTGGTGAGCGCCTTTGGCCGGCTGACGGCGCTTTCTACCCGCAACGACACGCCCCAGCGTTCAATCACCCCGTTTGACGCCAGCCGCGATGGCACGGTCATCGGTGAGGGCGCGGGCGTAATGGTTATTGAAGCGTTGGAGCATGCGCTGGCGCGAGGGGCCAACATTCTGGCCGAGGTAAAGGGTTACAGCCTGACCAGCGACGCCTTCCATATTTCGTCGCCGCGGGAAGATGGCGACGGCGCGGTGCGGGCGATGACCCGGGCATTGGCCGACGCCGGCTTGCGGCCTGAGGAGGTGGATTACATTGGCGCGCACGGCACCGGCACGCAGATGAACGACGCCATTGAAACGCAGGCAATCAAAAGCGCGTTTGGCGAAGCCGCCTACGATGTGGCCATCAGTTCGGTGAAAAGTATGACCGGCCACATGCTCGGCGCGGCCGGCGCTATCTCGGCCATTGCCGGCGTGCAGGCCATCCAATCCGGCATGATTCCGCCGACGATCAATCTTGAAAACCCGGACCCGGCCTGCGATCTGGATTATGTGCCCAACTCGCCGCGGCAGGCGGAGGTGCAGGTGGTGATGGCCAACGGCTTTGGCTTTGGCGGCCAAAACGCCTCGTTAATCCTGCAAAAGTGGGCGGAAAACTAAATTAGCGAAGTAGGTCACGCTTGTAGCGTGACTGTCGGGCGGCAAGCCCGACCTACTTTTGCGAATCTGTGAATTTACGAATGTAGGGGCGCTTCACG
>CAYOXS010000358.1:0-5532 GCA_964407935.1 uncultured Caldilineaceae bacterium | reverse complement strand
ACGTCAAAATCCAGCGCGATGTCGGGGGTAACGCCCATCGCGGTGATGCCCAACTGCTCGCACAGTTCGTAAGCCAGATGCAGTACGCCGGAGTCGGTGGCCCCGCTGCACATAATCAGTTGAGGGCCGTGCTGCTGCTGTCCCGCCAGCAGCATGGAACGCAGGGTGCGCCGGGCGTCAACCAGCAACGGCGCGTTGGCCGGGGTGCGGTCCCACGCGCCGGCAAAGCCAATGACGCCCGTTACGTGGAAATTTTGCGCCGCCTTCATCTGCATAAATTCGGTTTCGGTCAAAATTTTAGCGCCGGTTTTTTTGCGCCACGCGCTGATATTTTGCTGGTAATTTTCTGCCACGGTTCCCCCCGCTTATCACCCATTAATCCAAAAAGCGCAGCGCCCAGATAACGCGCTGCACGACAGTGATTATGACCAAAATTCCCATCAAGGCAAACAGCAGCGCGTCCTTTACTGTGCGAAAATAGCCATCGAGCATCTATTTGAGCAGGGCCTTGGCCTGTTCAATTTTTTGATTGGCCTGGTTTACCAGCGCCTGCGCCTCTTCCAGCAGGGCGATGGCCTGGCTGTTATCCGGTTTGGCCACCGGTTTCGATTCTGGTTCGATGGACGGTTTTGGCTCGGGTGGTGGCGGTGGTGGAGGTGGCGGGGGCGCATCTCCGCCGCGGACCGGGTAAAAGACAATGTACCACGAGTGATTGCCGCCCTGGCTGGCATACATGGTGTGAATATTTTCCACCCGCTCGCTGTGGAAGCCCAATACCTGGAACCAGCAGCGCTGGTTGGGGTTGAGCGGCACGTTGGCGCGTTCATTGGCCGGTTTATCCTGCACAACCGGGCGGGGTTTTTGAGCGGGTTGCATGCCCTGCCAGCCCCAATCGACCTGCTTGGTGCGGTCGATGTTGCCGTTAAAATCAAGCACGGCCACAAATGCCAGCCGGTTGCCCCGGTTTTCGTCGGGGGTCAGGTGCCGGATGCCGATGGCTTTGTAGTAGGGTTGGGTGGTGTTGGGCGGCGTTACGGTGAGGTCAAAGCCTCGGGTTTCATTCAGCGCCTGCCCGGTTTTTTGCACATTCTGCACGCATTCCCGATCTTTGGCGTTAAAATCGAGCATAACAGGGGTCTCCTCGCGTGACGATACTTTTTGGAAGGTAAGCCAGAAGTTGGTGGGCTTGTAGCCGGGCTGTTCGCCGCCGTTGCCCACATTTTTGAGCGCGTCGCTGGGCGCATCTTTAACAGTGACGGTGTAAGTGCCCAGCGCGCCGTACATGGGCAGGTTGCCCCAGAATTCATCGGCCGCGCCTTTGGTTTGGGCCGTGTCTACCCCGCCATCGCGCAGCGCCTGAAACGCCTGCCCTTCGATGGGTTTGCCGGCTTCATCGAGGCATTTTACAAACATATAACCGGTACCTTCTTCTTTCCACCACACGGAGGTCAGCTTCCAGTAGGGCTGATCGGGGTTGTCAACCGGCTTTAGCAACACCTGCGGCTGTATATATTTCAGCTCGTCGTCAAAAGTGCGGCCGGTTAAATCCGGGCCGGTGTAGAAATTTTTCATGCGGTCGGGCGTGGGGCCATCGGCGCGGAGCCGGCCCGGCGACGCTTTGAGCATGTCAACCACCGGCAGTTGGCCTTTCAGGTTAAATTCTTTATCGTACCAGTTGGTAAACCACGGCCCTTGCGGCTCGTAGCTGGAGGATTGAACGCCCATTTGATAGCCGGCGATGAACCACGGCATCGAACAAAAATAGTAATCGGGCAGGGGGTAGGTATCAAACATGTCCACCGTCCAGCGCGAAGCCCATTGGGCGGTAGGCTTGGGGTAGCGGGCGTCGTCGCCGGCGGTAGTACCGGCGCGCTGGCCGACGTTGTAGCCGCCTTCGGTCATCATCACCGGTACGCTGTGGCCGCAGGCCTGTTTCACCAAAATGTCGATATACTCAAACGTGCGGAAGCCGGTGGAGTCCTGCACAATATCAACATCGGGCTTGGCGTGCTGGGCGCGGAGTTTGTTGACATCTTCAATGGGGCGCTCCCAGACCCAATTGGTGCGGTTGGGGTCGCCATCGGCTACGGCCAAATATTCTTCCGGGGTGATGGGCGTGCCTTTGTCGGCGATGCCGTCGTTGGGGTAGGTCAGCGGCCGGCCCAGGCAGTAATTGTGAACGGCCACGACCATCGCCTCAAAAACGTCGGCGCGGTTGCGTTTGAGCATCAGCTCAAAGGGGTTGCCTTTGCCGCCGGGGCCAAAGGCGTCAAACAGGGGAATGATGCCAAAGGGGCGCACCTTGTCCCAGGCGTCAATGTAGCGGTCAACCACCACCTGTATCCAGTTTTCGGGCCGCCGGCGGTTGGCCCATTCCAGCGACAGGTCGGGTTCATTGCCAAATTCCATGTACACCACGCCGATGTCGGCCAGGCGTTTGGCGTACTCTGTTTCGCGGTGGCCGATGTTGCCGGGGTAGTTGGGGTGCAAATAAACCCGCACCACCGGCATAATCTGGTAATCGATGAGCCGTTTGATCAGCCCCAGCGAACTGCCGCCGCCGTCATCCAGCAGTTTGACCCACTTGATTTTGGCCGCCAATAAAAAGGGCAGCCACTTGGTTTTCCATTCTTCTTTGCCCCAGACGCTGGTTGAGGGCGACCAGTGAACGCCCCGGCCGGTGTCTGCGGGCGGGCGTGGGTATTCTGAAAGTTTCATGCGATACCGCCTCCCTTGAAAATACAATGATGAATGATGAATTACGAATTACGAATTGCTAATCACTCGCCACCTGCAAAATTTTTATTCCTCGGCACCGTGTTGCAGGAACTGTCGCGCTCCTGGTCAATCCTGCCCGGTTTGGCGGGCGTACATTTTTTTGGTTTGGGTTGAGCGCCGGTCCAGCAGGGTGTGGGTCTGTTCATCCCAATAATCCAGCATAACGCGCCACGTGTCAACCTGCTCGGCGGATAACAGCAAAAACTGGTGACCGTCTATTTCCAGAATATCTTTGTCTGGCAGCCGGATGGCGGTAAAGGGCTGGCCGTCAATTTCAATTTTGCCGATGATTTTTAATTCTGCTGCGGATTCGTGCGCAAATTTGGCCATAAATCAGCTTTGCCTTTCGGTTAACCCGTAAATAATGCTCCAGAGCACACCCCACACCGCGCCAATCCCCACTCCAAACAGCATCCAGCCGGTGGCCTGATGCAATGGAATACCCACCAGCCACATCAGCCCGATGGCGCCCATCCCCCCAAAAATCGCGCCCAGCGGCATCCAGAAAAACAGGCCGGGCAGTAATCGTTTTATATCCTGCCACAGCGCGCCGGGGATGTCCGGCGCGTTGGCAGCGATGCCGGCGCCGGCTCTGGCCAAAAGATACAGGCCGAGTGCGCCAAACATGAGGCTGGTCACACAGATAAATGGAGTCACTTGTTAAACGACACTGGTTGAAAAAACGGCGTTATGTTGAGCCGCTAGATGTTGTTAACCGGCCGGGCGCCGGTGACACACTCGGTTTACTGCTGGCAGAGGACAACAGTTTTGCCCTGGTCGGTGTGGTATTCGTAGGGCTGGCCCTGAGCTTCCAGTTTGATGAGGTAGCCGGGGGTGATAACCTGGGCGTACATAAACCCTTCTTGCGGGCAACCCAGGCTGGAGTCGTTCCAGTCAACAGCTTCAACTGAAACCACAATGATTTGGTCGGCAGTGAGGCCGGTTTGTTTCATCAGTTCTTCGATGGCGGCTTTGACGGCGGTTTCGCTGCCAGCCGGGGCATTGTTGGGTAATTGATCGGGCATAGGCACCTGATTGGGCGCTACCGGTGATACCGGCTCTTCAATAATTTCCGTGGGCAGCGTACGGGTTGGGGCGGGCGCTGGTGGTACCGGGGTTGCGGTTGGCGCTGGCGTTGGCGCAGCGGTGGCGGTGGCTGCGGGTACAGATTGCGCTTCGGCGGCAATATCTTGCGGTTCGGCGGGGCCGGCGCTGCAAGCGGTAACAAGCAGCAGCGAGCAAATCCCGACACTTACCATCAATTGACTCAAGTTGTTTGGCATTATGTTTCCTCCAATCTTGTTAATAAACAGACGCTGATTGGAGAATGAAAGTTCCGGGGTTTAGCCCAGCAGCAGCCGCTCAACGTCGGCCGGCGAAATGCCAACCACAATCACCATTTTCTCTTTGCCGGCCAGCCCGGCGGCAATTTCAACATTTTGCCGCTCAACGTTGAGCTTTTCGGCCATAAAATTGAGCAGCAGTTCGTTGGCCGCGCCAGCCACCGAAGCCGAGGTCAGGTTCACTTTCAGCGCGTCGCCGTGCTTGCCAACCACCTCATTTTTGGCGGATTTTGGCACCACGTGGACGGCAAAAGCCGCGCCTTCTTCGGCCTTGGTGATGTTAAATTTGATGTCACGCATAATTGTTCTCCTCAAGCGCCCCTGATTAAGGATATCAGAATATATTGGATAAACTGTAGCCCCAACAACGCCACAATGGGGCTGAGGTCGATCATCCCCACGGTGGTATACTTGCGTAACGGCTCCAAAATCGGGTCGGTGATTTGGTACAGCAGTTGGATAACCGGATTGTACGGGTCAATGCGAATGCCGGCCATCGGCAGCCATGATAACAGCACCCGGATCAAAACGGCCCACCACAGTACCTGAAAGACTACGGTGATGACAAGAACCAGAATATCACCCATTGTTGGTTTCCAAACCTCCCAACGCTCTTGATTTTTTGTAAGCTGCCCAGATTGCCTTTGACAGCACCGTTCTAAAACCGCCTTTATCCAGTTGGTAAATAGCGTCGGCGGTGGTGCCGCCCGGCGAGGTGACCATGTTGCGCAGTTCGGCGGGGTGGCGTTTGCTGTCGCGGGCAAAAGCCACAGAGCCTTCGATGGTCTGGTACACCAACTGCTCGGCGATGCGCCGCGAAAAGCCCATATGCACGCCGGCGTCGATCATCGCTTCCATAAACAAAAACACATAGGCCGGCCCCGTGCCCGACAGCGCCGTGGCCATATCCAGATAATCTTCGTTGTCAACGTAAATTTCTTCACCCAGCGCGGCCAAAACTTCTTTGGCGTAGGCCCGCTGCTGCTCGTTAACGTCCTCGGTGCAGGTCCAAACCGACATGCCTTTGCCCACCCGGGCCGGGGTGTTGGGCATTACCCGGGCCACTCGAAAGTGATGCAGTTTGCGGCTGATGTTGGTGATGGGAGCGCCGGCAATAATTGACAGCACCAGCGACCGGGCCGGAATGCGCCCTTGCAAAGTTTCGGCCACTTCGTCCAGGTTTTGCGGCTTGATCGACAAAATAACGATGTCTCGTTCTTTAACGGCTTCCCGGTTGTCCTGCGTGGTCAACACATTGTAGCGGCTGGCCAGTTTTTCCAGTTGGCCAACATACGGGTCGCTGGCAATAACATTGGCCGGGGTGATGAGGTCTTTTTTGCACAGCCCCTCGATCATTGCCGTGGCCATTGCCCCGCTGCCAATAAAACCAAATTTGACGTCTTTTAGCATA
>CAYOXS010000357.1:0-5580 GCA_964407935.1 uncultured Caldilineaceae bacterium | reverse complement strand
CTTCAAACGCACGCTGCCGGTTGATTTTTACTCACATTTTAGTGTAAACTTTTTTGGACTTGACAGCGGGTGGTCGGCTGGTATAGTTGTCGGTGACACATAGGGTGCCTGGGAGTGCGCGATTGATGCCATTCGCAGCCTGGACATTAACGCTATTATTGCCCGAATGAGCCAGGCCAGGGGAGAGAACGCGCCTCAATGATAAATAGAGTTACGCCGTTGGTGTATTGGCAGAAAAGCCGGCAAACCTGAAAACGCAAACAAGGTAATCCTGAAATGGCAACGCGAAGAAGCACGCCGATAAAGTTGGAAAATATTGAACCGCAGATGTGTTCTATCCATACCCGGTATGAGATTTTGAGCCGGGTGCCGTTCTTTACGCAACTCGCGGCCAAAGAGGTGGCCAAGGTCAATGAAATGTTTCGTGAATATGGCTACAAGCCCGGCGAGTCAATTTACTTTGCCGGCCAACCGGCCACGCACCTGTACGTGGTGGCGGTTGGCCACGTTAAGCTGGTTCGCCATACATTGAGCGGGCAGGATATTGTGCTGGATGTTCTCACGCCGGGCGAGTTCTTTGGCACCCTGTCGGTGTTGGGCAGCGAGCTATACCAGGATACGGCCCAGGCGCAAACCGATTGCTGTGTTCTGGCCATTACGGCTGACACGTTTCAAACCGTGCTGCAACATTATCCGCCGGTGGCGTTAACCGCGCTGAATATTATGAGTCTTCGCCTGGAGCAAGCGCATGAAACGGTCAGGCAGCTCAGCGCCCATTCGGTTGAACAGCGCATTGCCGCGGTGTTACTGAAACTGGCCCGGAAAGTTGGCAGCCAGCAAGCCGAGGGACTTCTTATTCAGCTTCCCCTTTCGCGCCAGGATCTGGCGCAGATGACCGGAACCACCGTTGAAAGCGCCAGCCGGGTGATGAGCCAGCTTCAAAAAGAGGGATTTATTCGCACCGGCCGGCAGTGGGTGGCTATCACCAACGCCGCTGAACTGGAGTTGATTGCCGGCGGAGAATAACTCACAACATCATTCTCAGGTTACACAAAGCTCCCGCCTTGATGAACGCATCAGGGCGGGAGCTTTTTTATTTGGCTGCACTTAATTGATTTAAATCATACAACAGTGGCCCGGTTTTTGATAGAGTAGAGGCATCAAACAAATTCAACAGAAAGGAGTGTTGCCCAATGAAAACCATCTTACGCAGCCAGGAATTTTCCTGTCCCTCTTGTGTGGCCAAAATTGAAAAGGCCCTGCACAACCTGAACGGCGTTGAAGAGGCCAAAGTGTACTTCAACACCGGGCGAATTGTGGTTGAGCACGATCCGGCCCAGGCCAGCCCCGAAGAACTGGTCAAAACCATCAAGACCACCGGCTACGAAGCCAAAGTATCACCATTTTAAGCTATCAAACCAAATAACCTGAAACGCTCAAGAAAAAAGGAGAAAACAACTATGTTACAGCAACTAAATCAATTTGGTCTCAGTGTCAAAGGCTGGATGTTAGCTCTGGCCCTTGTAGCCGGAGCGGCGCTCCTGGTGCAGCCAACTCCGGCTCAGGCCCACTGTGATGCCATCAATGGGCCGGTGGTTACGGCGGCCCAGGCAGCGCTTGAGACCGGCGACGTAAACCTGGTTCTGCCCTACGTTAAACCCGAATACGAAGCGGAACTGCGTGCTGCCTTCCAGCATACCCTTGAGGTACGTGAGCTGGGAACCGAAGCCAGAGAGTTAGCGGATCACTACTTCTTTGAAACGGCGGTTCGACTGCACCGTGTTGGCGAGGGCGCTACCTATTCCGGGCTGAAAGCGGAAACTGATCACGGTCTGGCTTTAGCCGCTGCCGATAAAGCTTTGGAGACAGCTTCTCTGACCGAGGTCTATACCCTGTTGGATCAAGCCATTAAAAATGGGGTAGCCCAAAAATATGAGGCCGTACAAGCTGCCCGGGCCAGAGCCGCTGAGGTTGGTACGGTTGAAACGCAACGCGAACGGGCGGAAGCCGAGCTGATCTTTGAGAAGTATGTTTACAACCTGTATAACACTGCTCAAGATCAGGCTGTCCAAGCCGAAGGTGGTGGCGAGACTCACACCCACGGCGGAGAAAAATAGAGTAGGTCAATAATGGTGACGGCCCCAAATTGGGGCCGTCACCATAAGGAGATGATCTTATGAATATGATTAAAACCTGGTACAACAACCCAATGAAACGCCGCCAACTGCTAACAATGGTCAGCGGGGCGCTTATCCTGGCGGCGCTGGGGGTTGATTATCTGGCGGGATTGGCCGGGCTACGCTACGGCCTGATGTTTGCCGCGGCGCTGGTGGCCGGTTTCGATATTGCCCGGCGGGCCTGGCATGCCCTGCTCAACCGGCACATCAGCATCGAACTGTTGGTCACGATTGCCGCTGCCGGTGCGCTGATCATCGGTGAGGTTTGGGAAGCTGCCGCCGTCACCTTTTTATTTATGCTGGGCGCTTACCTGGAGGCCCGTACCCTAAACCGTACCCGGCAAACCTTGCAAGGGTTACTCAGCCTGGCTCCAACCACGGCCACTGTTTTGCGCGCCGGGCGTCAAGTTGAACTATTGCCCCACCAGGTGGAACCCGGCGACACGGTACTGGTTAAACCCGGCGCCAAAATTGCAGTAGATGGCATGGTGCTTGATGGCCGGGCCACTGTGGACGAAAGCCCCATTACCGGCGAGTCGATGCCGGTAGAAAAAAGCGCGGGGACGCAGGTGTACGCCGGCACAGTGAATCAGGATGGGTTGCTGCACGTGCGGGCTACCGGCGTAGGAGCCGATACCACCCTGGCCCGGATTATTCGCCGGGTAGAGGAAGCGCAGGAAGAGAAAGCGCCCACCCAGCGCTTCATTGAGCGTTTTGCCCGCTGGTACACCCCGGCGATCATCGGCCTGAGTGTGCTGGCATTTTTGGTTACCTGGGATATTGAGCTGGCCCTGACCCTGCTGGTTATCGGCTGCCCCGGCGCGCTGGTCATTTCTACGCCGGTTTCAGTGGTGGCCGGAATTGGGCGGGCGGCCAAACAGGGCATTCTTATTAAAGGCGGCGAGTATCTGGAGAACGCCGGCAAAATTACGGCCCTGGCTCTGGATAAAACCGGCACGTTAACCGAGGGTAAACCCCGCCTAACCGACATTATCGCGTTACTGCCCGTGCCGGCGCCGGTGGGCGGCCCGGAGTCTGCCGCCGGTTTGTCCGTCTCCGCCAACGGAAAAGCGCCGGGCCGCTGGACTCCCGCCCAGCAGGAGGTGTTGCGCTGGGCCGCCATTGCCGAAGCCGGCTCAGAGCATCCATTGGCCCGCCCCATTGTGGCCGAAGCCGAAACGCTGGGCCGGATTCCTTATGAGGCCCGGTTTGACACCTGCACCGGGCGCGGCGTGCGCGCCAGCTACCAGGGGCACGTTATCGGAGTGGGCAGCCAGGAGCTGATGGCCGAACTGGGCGTGAGCGTTAGCCCTGAAGCCGAAATGCACCTGGCCCGGTTAAAAGCCCAAGGCAAAACCGCCGTGCTGGTGGCCCTCGATGGGCTGGAGTTGGGCGTTCTGGGCATTGCCGATGCGTTGCGAGACACAGCCCCGCAGGTGATCCGGCAGCTCAAAGATATTGGGCTGGAGCGCATTGTGATGCTAACCGGCGATGACCGGCGCACGGCGCAAGCCATTGCCAAAGAAGCCGGCCTGACCGAGGTTTACGCCGAATTACTGCCCGAAGACAAGCTTGAGGTTATTCGCCAATTGCAGGCAGAAGGGTATGTGGTGGCAATGACAGGCGACGGCATCAACGATGCTCCGGCTCTGGCCGCCGCCGACATCGGCCTGGCGATGGGCGCCGCCGGCACCGATGTGGCCATTGAAACCGCCGATATCGCCCTGATGGCCGACGACCTGTTGAAGATACCGGCGGCCATCGGTTTATCCAAAGCCACGCTGCGCAATATCCGCCAGAATGTGGTCATTGCCCTGGTGACAGTGTTCGGATTATTGGCCGGGGTGCTGCTGGGCCAGGTTCATATGGCCGGCGGTATGTTCATCCACGAACTGTCGGTGTTGATTGTGATTTTGAACGGCATGAGATTATTACGGGTTTAGCGGGCCGTTCTGTTTTTTCACCGGCACGTTCTTATAATCCGGCGATCATCAAATTCAGCCGCCGCCGGAATCCTTTATCGCTCAGGTGTTACGCTCAACGCAGAAACCCGGGCGATTTTTATTGCCGGTTGGTTCAGGAGAATGAGCAGCCGCGAAAATCGATAAAAGTCGAAGAAATTCCGGCCCAGATATTGTACGCTGAGGTTGTGAGAATAAGAGTGCGGGTTAGCTCACCTGCACGGAGGCGCACTATGCTTAAACTATCCCTGGATTTCAAAGAACAGATGGCTGAGGCCAGACGCATCCAGATTTTGATGGGGGCAGCCCAGGTCTTTTCAAAAAAGGGCTTTCATCAGGCCACTACCAAAGAGATTGCCGCAGCGGCCGATGTGTCGGAGGGGACGATTTACAACTACTTTGCCAACAAACGTGAGTTATTAATGGCGATGATGGAACTGCTGGCCAGGTGGTCGCTTGAAGGGATTGTCCACGAGAATCCACCCGATGATCCAAAAGAATTTTTAACCACCCTGCTCCGCGATCTTTACCAATTTTTGCGGGAGCGCGGCGATTTTGCCGCGCCCGTTCTGGCCGAAATCTTTACCGATGCGGAACTGCGCCAGGCACTCTATCGTCAGGTTGTTTATCCCCTGGCTGCCTATACAGAAAGATTTCTAAAAACTCACACCCCCCCGAGCAGCAAGTCCCACACAAAATATATCATTGGGGCTTACGCCACAATGGGGGCAATCCTGCTTAACTTTGTGATTAAAGCAAACAACCTTGACCCCCGCTACAGCCAAATTTCTGCTGAGGCCATCATTGAGCGGATAGTTGCTCTGCTGTTGGATGATCTTTACGCCAGGCAAGAGCTGGTCTGGTTGGTAAGCTAATTAGTAATGCCCAGTTGGGAGGTATGCAATGTTTCTCAGAACGTTAAGTTTAATGCGCAAAGAATTTATTCACATTTTGCGCGATCCGCGCACGCTGGCAGTGATGATCATCACCCCATTGATGCAATTGATTTTGCTGGGTTACGCGGCCAGCACCGATATTGATCACTTGCGTACGGCTGTTTATGATGGCGACAAGAGTCAGCAGAGCCGCCATCTTATTGAAGCCTACCAGTCTTCCAATTATTTCGATGTCATCTATTACGTTGAGCAAGAGAACGACATCGCCTATCTGCTTAATCACGGCGATGTGTATGGTGCTCTCATCATCCCGGCCGGATATGGTCAGGACATTGTCGCCCGCGACTGGGCCGACGTGGGTTTTGTCATCGACGGTTCCGATCCAACCGTGGCCGGCGCGGTTTACTCTTCTGCCCAGGCGGTAGGGCAAGCCTACTCTACCAACCTGGTTCGGGAGGATTTTGGTGCTCTTGTCAGCCGCAGGCCGGGCGTCGAAGTGAGGCCGCGGGGTTGGTACAACCCGGATCTGGAAAGCACCTCCTTCAC
>CAYOXS010000356.1:2656-5581 GCA_964407935.1 uncultured Caldilineaceae bacterium | reverse complement strand
ATGCCCTTTGTTGACCAGCGCTGGCTGGGCGGCACCCTGACCAACTGGCGCACCATTCGCCAGCGAATTGATTACCTGCTGGATTTGGAAAAACGGCAGACCCGCGGTGAATTTGCCCGGCTGACCAAAAAAGAAGCCCTGATGCGCGAACGCGAAATCACCCGCCTGAACCACCGGCTGGGCGGCCTCAAAGATATGCGCCGCCTGCCCAACCTGCTGTTTGTGGTTGACATCCGCCGCGATGCCATCGCCGTGAAAGAGGCCAATATTTTGGGCATTCCGGTCATCGCTATGGTTGATACCAACTGCGATCCCGAACCCATTGATTACGTTATCCCCAGCAACGACGACGCCATCCGCGCCCTAAAACTGATGAGCCAAGTGATGGCCAGTGCCGTGTTAGAAGGCCAGGCCATTCTCAGCAGCACCCGCGCCGAACAGGACGAAGCGGCAACTCTGGAAGAAGACGAAGCCATGGAACGCTACCTTGGCCCCAGCACGCTGGCAAAACTTCAGGAAGCCGCCACCGATGACGAGGATATTGACCTTGATTTTGACGACGACGAAGATGTCGATGACGACAATTACGACGACGACAACGAATAAGATTTAGCGACCCGAGCAAAACTACAGCACGTTTGTGTAAAGTAATCTGGAGGAATTGTGGCAATTACAACCGAAGACATCAAACAGCTCCGTGAAATGACCGGAGCCGGAATTTTAGACTGCAAAAAAGCGCTTCAGGATGCCGATGGCAACCTGGATCAGGCCGTAGAAACGCTGCGCAAAAAAGGGCTGGCGGCCGCCTCTAAAAAAGCCAGCCGCGAAGCCAACGACGGTTTGGTGAGCGCCGGCATCAGCGCCGACGGCAAAATTGGGGGGATGGTTGAACTGAACTGCGAAACCGACTTTGTGGCCCGCACCGATGATTTCCAAAACTTTACCGCCGCCCTGCTGCGCCAGGTAATGGAACAACCGCTGCACACCGTAGACGCGCTGCTCGAAGCGCCGTTTGTGGGCAATCCCGGCCGCACCGTGGGCCAGGAATTAACCGAAACTATTGCCAAGCTGGGCGAAAATATGCGCGTGCCGCGCATTGCCCGCTTTGAACTGGGCGGCAGCGGCGTGATTGACAGCTACATTCACATTGGCGGCCGCGTTGGTGTGTTGGTAGAAGTCAGCGGTCCCACCAGCCCGGAACTGGCCGAACTGGCCCACGACGTGGCGTTGCAAATTGCCGCCGCCTCGCCCCGCTTTGTGACCGAAGCCGAAGTTCCGGCCGCGGAAATTGAAGCCGAAAAGAACATCTATCGCGCCCAAATTGCCGAAGACAAAAAGCCCGATAACATCAAAGAACGCATTGTTGAAGGCAAACTCAACAAGTGGTACAGCGAAATCACCCTGATGAACCAGGTTTTTGTAAAAGACAACGACCTGACCATCGCCAAACTGCTGCAGCAAAAAAGCAAAGCCCTGGGAAGCGACATAAAAATTGAACGCTTCGCCAGGTTTGAGCTTGGCGCAGCTTAAACCACAACCCAAAAGACCGGAACAGCCGCCTTGTTCCGGTCTTTTTATCTAACCCAAAAATCTTACCGGGGGAGTGTATGACCTCACCAAAATACCACCGCATCCTGCTTAAATTGGGCGGCGAAGCCCTGGCCGGGGAGGGAAACTTTGGCATAGACCCCGACGCCGCTGATTCCCTGGCCGCAACCGTAAAATCCATCCACGATTTGGGCGTAGAAATTGCGCTGGTCATTGGCGCCGGCAACCTGTGGCGCGGCAAAGATGGCCTGGATCACGGTATGGATCGGGCCACCGCCGACCATATGGGCATGCTGGCTACCGTAATGAACGCGCTTGCGCTGGCCGATGCTTTGGGTAGAATAGGAGTAGTGACCCGCGTGCAAACGGCCATCGAAATGAAGGCCGTGGCCGAACCGTACATCCGCGGGCGGGCCATCCGTCACCTGGAAAAAGGGCGGGTGGTTATTTTGGGGGCCGGCACCGGCAACCCCTACTTTACCACCGATACCGCCGCCGCCCTGCGCGCAATGGAAATTGACGCCGAACTGCTGGTAAAAGCCACCAAGGTTGATGGCGTGTACGACTCTGACCCCAAACTCAACCCCAACGCCAAACGCTTTGATCAGCTTTCTTACATTGAAGCCATTAACCTGGGCTTAAAAGTAATGGATGGCACAGCTCTTACGCTTTGTATGGATAACCAGATGCCTATTGTGGTGCTTGATCTGTGGCAGACCGACAGCCTGCGCAACACAGTTTTGGGCCAGACTATGGGGACACTGGTTACCTACTAACCTTTGATTTTTCTGTACCAGTGGAGGTAGAAAAATGATCAATGACGTTCTTGCTGAAGCAAAAGAGGCTATGCACAAAGCCATCGACGCGCTGCACACCGACCTGGCCGCGCTGCGCACCGGCCGGGCTTCAACCGGGCTGGTAGAAAAACTGGTGATAGAATATTACGGCCAGCCCACCGCCCTCAAAGAACTGGCCCTCATCAGCATCCCGGAAGCGCAGCTCATCTCCATTCGCCCGTACGATCCCGGCGCAATGAAAGCCATCGAAAAAGCCATTATGCAGTCTGATCTGGGGCTAAACCCCAACAACGATGGCAAAATCATCCGGCTGCAAATTCCGCGCCTCACCGAGGAACGCCGCCGCGACCTGACCAAATCCGTGGCCAAACGGGTTGAAGAAGCCCGCGTTTCGGTGCGCAACACCCGCCGCAGCGCCCTTGAAGATTTGAAAACGCTGGAAAAGGAAAAGCTGATCTCAGAAGACGATATGTACGTGGGCCGCGACGACGTTCAGAAACTCACCGACGACTATATCAAAAAAATCGACGACATGGGCGAGGCCAAAGAAAAAGAAATTATGGAAGTGTAACGCTTCCTG
>CAYOXS010000356.1:0-2556 GCA_964407935.1 uncultured Caldilineaceae bacterium | reverse complement strand
ATTGGCGCAATCCTCAAAAAATATATCCCCGCCATTGAGCAGGAAATCCAGACCGCGCTGGCCGAAGCGCCGGACTTTTTGGGCGGCGTTATTCGCTACCACTTTGGCTGGGTCGATGAAAATTTCAACCCCGTCAGCGCCGAAAGCGGCAAAATGCTGCGCCCGGCCATTTGCCTGCTGGTTTTTGAGACGCTCAGCGGCGACTACCGCCCGGCTCTGCCCGCCGCCGCCGCCGTCGAAATGATCCACAACTTTACCCTGCTCCACGACGATATTGAAGACAACGACCGCGAACGGCGCGGCCGGCCCACCGCCTGGTCGCTGTGGGGCAAACCGCTGGCCATCAACACCGGCGATTACCTCTACACCCTGGCCTTTAAAACCCTGTTCCGCCTCTCTCCCGCCGATTTCCCGGCCGAACGGCTGCTGGCCGTCCACCGCCTGGTGGCCGATTCCTGCCTGGCGCTGACCGTAGGCCAGGATTTGGACCTGCGTTTTGAGGGCTTGCAGCAGGTTACCCCGGACATGTACATTGATATGGTTTACAAAAAAACCGGTGCGCTGCTGGAAGCATCGGTGCTGAGCGGGGCCATTTTGGGCACGGACAACGAGCAAATCATAGAAAACTACCGCCAGTTTGCCCGCAACATCGGCATCGCTTTTCAAATTCGGGATGATATGCTGGGCATTTGGGGTGACTCGGCCAAAACCGGCAAATCCGCCGACAACGACCTGCGCCGCAAAAAGAAAACGCTGCCGGTGCTCTACACCCTGGCCCAAACCACCGGCTCGCGCGGCGAACAGTTGCGCGCCCTGTACGCTTCTGACCAGCCGCTGACCGATGACCAAATTAGCTTTGTGCGAAACAGCCTGGAGCAGGCCGGCGCGCGCGGCTACACCCAACAGGCCGCCGACAGCTACATTGACCGGGCCTTTACCGGGTTGCAGCAAATCAACCTGCCCGGCCAGCCGCACGCCGATCTGGAAACAATTGCCCGCTTTTTGATTGATCGATCTCACTAGAGGTGAAAATTATGGCAGACAGCACCAATCCCCAATTCCCGCCGCTGGAAAAACCGCCCTATCACGTTGGCATTATTATGGACGGCAACGGCCGCTGGGCCAAAATGCACGGCAAGCACCGCATTGAGGGCCACAAAGCCGGCACAGAAAACCTGCGCCGTATTCTGGAAAGCTCGGTGGAGTTTGGGGTAAAAATGCTCACCATCTACGCCTTTTCCACCGAAAACTGGAAGCGCCCGCCCTTTGAAGTGATGGGGCTGATGAAAATTCTGGAAGATGTGATTGACCGCGAGCTGGCCGAGCTGAACAAAAACGGCGTGCAGTTGCGGCATATTGGCATTTTAGAGAAGCTGCGCCCCTCAATCCGCAAAAAAGTGCTGCACGCCATTGACATGACCAAAGGCAACGACCGGCTCGTGTTGAATGTGGCTTTTAATTACGGCGGCCGGCAGGAAATTGTCGATGCCGTCAAGTGCGTCATCGATGAAGGTATCCCCGCCGGCCAGATTACCGAAGAAGTGCTCAGCCAGCATATGTACACCGCCAACTGCCCGGACCCCGACCTGATTATCCGCACCAGCGGCGAATTCCGCACCAGCAACTTTTTAATCTGGCAGGCGGCCTACGCCGAATATTACATTACCCCCACCTACTGGCCGGATTTTGACAAGGCCGAATATTACAAAGCCCTGCAAACCTTTAGCCAGCGCGACCGCCGCTACGGCGGCCGCAACGAGTAGCCAACCTCAACTTACCCCACCGGGTCGTTGGGGTTGGCCTCATTCCACATTTCCACCAGATCCGCGGCGCTTTTGCCGATGTTGGCCGCGTTATGGATACGCCCCTGAAACGCGCCGGCGGCGTTGAGCGCCCGCACCAGCCGTTTATCTACCCGTACCTTTATCTCCAAATCGCCATCCAGATCAATATTGGGGGTGTAGATGGCAATGCCGGTATGCACCGGCCGCCCCTCTAACAGCAGGCCAATCAACGTTTCCACCTCGCTTTCCTGCACGTTTTTTACCACCCCGGCAGAAAGCGTAGTGCGGCGGGTGATCTGCTCCATATACTTCTCTTCGCTGGCGGCTTCGGCCAAAACCAGCCGGGGACGGTAAGCGGTAACTGCCTGAATTCTATGGGCCATCATCTGGTTCCTTTCGTTAACAGGGTTTGGGGGTAGAAATTTAGATTATACTCAGTCAAATCCAAACACTATGTTTGCACTTTTCAAACTTCGCTCAAAATAGGACACAGATTTACACAGAAAACACAGATGAAGCGAAAAACTTTCAAAGAAATCTGTGTAAATCTGCGAAATCTGTGTCCTGATTAAAAAATGCAAAGATAGTAATCAAATTGCACTCAGTCAAATTTAAATTGCACTCAGTCAAATTTGAATTATACTCAGTCAAATCTAATTTACACTCAGTCAAATCTAATTTATACTCAGTCTAATTCAAATTATACTCAATCAAAACAAAATTGCACGCCATCAAAATAAAATTTAACGGCGTGCAATATAGTTTCTTTGCC
>CAYOXS010000355.1:0-5648 GCA_964407935.1 uncultured Caldilineaceae bacterium | reverse complement strand
GCTCCGCACAAAGGCGGGGTGATGGTTGAAGTGACCGGCGGCGGTTTTGAGTACGAGCGCTTTCTCATCCGCGATGATGGCCGTATGCCCAACAACCGCTACGAGGCCAAGAAGATTTAAATACCCTCAAGAGGGTCAGAGGTAGCACCGCACTTAACCGTGGAAGCCTTTTCGCCCCTCATCCCCCCTACTCCCTTCTACCCTACCGGGCACTTCGTCCCCAGTGGGGAGAAGGGGGGATTTGACTTTTGTGGTCAGTTTGGGGCGGCTTTGCCGCCCCAAACTGACCACGTAATGTTTTCCCCTCCCCCAAAATGGGGGTGGGGGTAGGGGGTGGGGGCTGAACGCTCTCATTTACGGATAGACCGTAACTTTACCAGCGATGATGAACCTGAGGCTTGATGTGCTTTTCATAAATGGCGCGGAGTTGGGCCATTGTCTCATCGCTGAGCGGGGGCAGGTTGGCGGCGGCGGCGTTATCGACGGCCTGCTGCCGGTTGCGCGCGCCGGGAATGGCGCAGCTCACGGCATCAAACATTAAAATCCAGCGCAGGGCAAACTGCGCCATCGACACACCGGCCGGCACCAGCGGCCGAATTTCCTCAACGGCCTGCAACCCGGTGGCAAAATCGACGCCGGCAAACGTCTCGCCCACATCAAAGGCCTCACCATGGCGGTTAAAGTTGCGGTGGTCGTCGCTGCCAAAGGTGCTGGCGGCGCTCATTTTACCCGACAACAGCCCGCTGGCCAGCGGCACCCGGGCCAAAATGGCCACTTGCTTTTGTTTGGCCAGCTCAAAAAACAGATCGGCCGGGCGCTGGCGGAAAATGTTAAAAATGATCTGCACGCTTTTCACGTTGGGAAACTCGATGGCTTTGATGGCCTCTTCCACTTTTTCTACCGAAACGCCGTAGTGCTTGATTTTGCCAGCCTGCATTAAATCATCGAGCACGCCAAACGTTTCCGGCATGTAGTACACGTCGGTGGGCGGGCAGTGCAGTTGCACCAGATCGAGCGCGTCCACTTCCAGATTTTTGAGGCTGCGCTCAACAAACGCGGTCAAATTTTCGCGGTTGTAACCGGCGGCCACGTGCGGGTTCAGCCGCCGCCCGGCTTTGGTGACCACCACCACCTGCTCCGAGCGCTCTTTGAGCGCCTGGGCAATCAGCCGCTCGCTGCGGCCATCGCCGTACACATCCGCCGTGTCAATAAAATTCATACCGGCGTCAATGGCGGCGTGCAGCGCAGCCAGCGCGTCGGCTTCGCTCACGTGGCCCCAACCGGCGCCCAACTGCCACGCCCCAAAACTCACTTCTGACACCTGCCAGCCAGTCCGGCCAAACGTTCGATAATTCACGGGAACACCTCCGAGGTTTGTAATTTTAGTCACAACATTATACTGTCAAACCGATGACTCGCCCAATTGCGGCCGGGCCGCACCAAACGACATCACCACAAAATTTTCTCGCGGCGCAGGAAATGTTATAATGGCCCCTATGGCCGAAAAACTGAACTCGATGCGAATTTTGGAACAGAAAAAAGTCGCGTTCACCGTGCGCGAATTTCCAGACTCCATTCACTCCGCGGATGGCGTGGCCGATCATTTTGGCCTGCCGCACGAGATGGTGTACAAAACGCTGGTGGTGATGCCCGCCGGCGGCAAACCGCTGCTGGTGCTGGTGGCCGGCAGCCGCGAACTGAACCTGAAAAAAGTGGCCAAAGCCGTGGGCGAAAAAAAAGTGCAGATGGCCACCAAAAAAGAGGCCGAATCGCTGACCGGCCTGCAAACCGGCGGCATTTCGGCGCTGGCCCTGCTGCACAAAAACTTCCGGGTGTTCATCGATGAGCCGGCGCTCCAACTGGACCGCGTGCTGGTCAGCGCCGGCAAACGCGGCGTCAACCTGGAATTGCCGGTCAAAGAATTGATCAAAGTGACCAACGCCCGCGTCATCGACGCGACGGGCGAGTAATAACGGCGTAACCCCCACCCCCAACCCCTCCCCCTGGCAGGGGGAGGGGAGTTAAAAAGGGTATTGTTTGGGGCAGCTTTGCTGCCCCAAACAATACCCCAAAAAAATTTCCCCCTCTCCCGCTGGAACGAAGTACCCGAAGGGTAGAAGGGGCCAAGGGGTGAGGGTCAAAAAGCTGCAATTTAATCACTCCACTGTATTTTTCACAATTCATAATTGGTAATTCATAATTTCTTATGACCACTCCCGTCCGACGGCAGTACCTCCAAATCAAAAAACAGTACCCGGACACGATTGTCTTCTTCCGGCTGGGCGATTTTTACGAAACCTTTGACCAGGACGCCAAAACCATCGCCAAAGCGCTGGACATTGTGCTGACCTCGCGCAAAGTGGCGGCCAACCAGCGGGTGCCGATGGCCGGCGTACCGCACCACTCCGCCGAAAGCTACATTGCCCGGCTCATCCGCGCCGGTTTCAAAGTGGCCATCTGCGAGCAAATTGGCAGCGACCCCATCAACGGGCTGGTGCCGCGCGAAGTGACCCGCGTCATCACCCCCGGCACGGTGGTGGAAGACAGCCTGCTCTCCGACACCGAAAACAACTACCTGGCGGCCATCATTTTGCGCCAGCAGCGGGCCGGCATCGCCTACGTGGACATCACCACCGGCGAATTTGCCGCCACCCAGTTGCAGGGCGACGACATTGACCGGCTGCTGCTCAACGAAATCACCCGCCTCAAACCGGCCGAACTGCTCGCCCCCGACCCGGCCAGCAGCGCGCCGGTTGCCGTGTTGCGCACCCCAACCTCGCTATACGAAGAATGGCGTTTTGAGCTGGAGCACGCCCGGCAGGAACTCCAGCGCCATTTCGATGTGGCCACGCTCGATGGGTTTGGGCTGCACGGCAAACCGCTGGCGGTGCAGGCCGCGGGAGCCATCATCCAATACCTCAACGACACCCAAAAACAGGCGCTCGGCCACATCAGCCGGCTCACCGCCTACAGCACCGACAGTTTTATGGATTTGGACGCCAGCACCCGCCGCAATCTGGAACTGACCGAGACCATTCGCGGCGGCAGCGGCCAGGGTTCGCTGCTGCACGTGCTGGATAAAACCATCACGCCGATGGGCGGGCGGCTGTTGCGCACCTGGCTGCACCAACCCCTGCTCGATGTGGCCGCGCTCAACAGCCGGCTGGACGACGTGGACCTGTTTACCGGCGCGACGCTGGCCCGCGGCGACAGTCGCGCCCGGCTCAAAGACATGGCCGACCTGGAACGGTTGACCAATCGCGTCAGCCAGGGCATCGCCCTGCCGCGAGATTTACAGGCCATCCAGCGCAGCCTGGCCGCCGTGCCGGACATTCAACGCACCATCGACGGGCTGCGACCCCTCAACGGCTCGGAAGCCGAGCGCAAAATTCACAACCTGAAAGCCAAAATCCAGAGCCAGCTCGATGGCTGCCCCGAAATTGTGACGCTGATCGCGCACGCTATTGCCGATGAACCGCCGGCGGTGTTGTCTAAAGTGGGCGTTATTCGGCCCGGCTTTTCCGCCGAGCTGGACGGTATTATCGCCGGCAGCCGCGACGCCAAAAAATGGGTGGCCGGGCTGGAAGGCGTCGAGCGCCAGCGCACCGGAATTCCCAGCCTCAAAGTTGGCTTCAACAAAGTGTTTGGTTACTACATCGAAGTGACCAGAGCGCACGCCAGCCGCGTGCCCGCCGAGTACATCCGCAAGCAAACGCTGGTCAACGCCGAACGCTACATTACCCCGGAATTGAAGGAATACGAAAGCCTCATTCTCAACGCCGATGAGCGCCAGCTCGAGGTGGAGCAGCGCATTTTTAAAGAAGTGTGCGCTCAAATTGCTGCCGCCGCCGACAAACTGCTCAAAACCTCGCGGGCGCTGGCCTATCTCGATGTGATGACCGCGCTGGCCGAAGTGGCGCTGGCCAACAACTACACTCGCCCGGAACTGGCCACCGACGACACGCTGGAAATTAGCGGCGGCCGTCACCCGGTGGTGGAACGCATACCGCTGACCGACGCCGAGGGCATCCCCACCGCCTTTGTGCCCAACGATGTGTCGCTCTCCCGGGAGGAGTTGATTCACATTATCACCGGGCCAAATATGAGCGGCAAAAGCACCTTTTTGCGACAGGTAGCGCTGATTGTGCTGATGGCCCAGATTGGCAGTTTTGTGCCGGCCAGCCGCGCCCGCGTCGGGCTGGTTGACCGCATTTTCACCCGCATCGGCGCGCAGGACGAAATCCACGCCGGGCAGAGCACGTTTATGGTGGAGATGGTCGAAACGGCGGCCATTTTGAGCCAGAGCACACCGCGCAGCCTGCTCATTTTGGATGAGGTGGGCCGCGGCACCAGCACCTACGACGGGCTGGCCATTGCCCGCGCCGTGGTGGAGTACATTCACAACAACCCCAAAATCCGGGCCAAAACGCTGTTTGCCACCCATTACCACGAACTGACCGAAGTGGCCAAAATTTTGCCGCACGTGCGCAATTACAACGTGGCCGTCGCCGAAGAAGGCAGCCGGGTGATCTTTTTGCACAAAATTGTGCCGGGCGGCGCGGACCGCAGTTACGGCATCCACGTGGCGCAAATTGCCGGCATCCCCAAGGCGGTGATCGACCGGGCCAACGAGGTGCTGGAGCAGCTTGAAGGCAACGCCGACATGCGCGACCGGCGCGAGGCAACGCGGCAGATCATCTCCGGCGTGCAGATGTCGTTTTTGCCACCGGAAACTCACCCGCTGATTGAAGAAATCAAAGCGATGGATGTGGACTCGCTGTCGCCGCTGGAGGCGCTCAACACCCTGTACAAGCTCAAAAAACAGGCATCGGAATAAAATTGCCGGAATAGTTGCTTTGCAAATTGATCCGCTTGGCTGCGCTCGGTGAACGTGTTGTGTGTTGCGTAAATTCTTTCCACGCAACACGTTTTGACGGATTTAATTTTGGGGGAACCTTAAAAGAGCGCTCAGCGGGAGTAGGGTTTGTTCAGAAACCCGTGCTTGTGCAGCCAGTCTTCCAGCGCGTGGTTGTTGGGTTCGGTGATCATGGGGCCGCGGTCAACCCCTTTCAGCGAGCGGTCGGCAGGGCGGGGCAAAAAATCGGTGTAAGGGACATCTTCGCCGGGATTGGCCACAATCAGCGTTGGCACGCTGTAAAAGTGGGTCCATTCTTTTACTCGCGCGGCCAGCAGCGGGTCGTCGTCAATATTAATCTCCCGGTATGGAATGTTGTAACGGCTCAACACGTCGCGCGCCAGAGCGATATTGGGGCAGTAAGCGCCGCGCACATACATCACAAGTTCTCTGGTCATTGGATTCTCCTCTGAAAACAGGGATCAGGAGTCAGGGGTTAGGAGTCTGGAAAATGCTCAGGCATGTCACCCCGCCTAAAACGTGCGGGGCAGCCCCCGCCAACTGCACGCGGGGCAGGCCCTGAGCAAGCGACCTGTGCCCTTTAGGGTAAGGGTCTCCTGACCGAAAACGGGTAAATTTTTGCTGATTTTAGAGCGTGTGGCTACTTTTGGCCAATCATACCGACTTTCTTTGCCCCTCATCCCCCTTACCCGTACCACTCTTCGGGCATTTCGTCCCCAGTGGGGAGAAGGGGGGTGATTTTCGGGGTCAGTTTGGGGCGGCAAAGCCGCCC
>CAYOXS010000354.1:0-5650 GCA_964407935.1 uncultured Caldilineaceae bacterium | reverse complement strand
AGGCCGTACAGACCAAAACCTGTACCAAACATCGTTCCACCCATCATGGTTAAACTCCTTACAATTGACTCACAGCGTTATTTTTTACTTCACTGCCAGTTTATCACCCCTTCTTGAAGCTACCTTGAAGCTTGTATGAAGATTCTGTAAAGATGCGATGGGTTTTGATATTCAGAGTCGTCGTTTTATAATTGTCTTATTGCCCGTAAGATTTGGTAATTAAGGAGACTTCCCATGAGCTTTGAAAATATCACCCTGTTGGCCGCCTTCTTTGCCGGACTGTTGTCTTTCATTTCGCCGTGTGTACTGCCGTTGATCCCGGTTTATCTGGGCTACCTGAGCGGCTCCACCATTGTGGGCGATGTTCCACCATCGCGCCGGCTGGTGTTTTCGCACGCCCTGCTGTTTGTCGGGGGCTTTACCTTTATTTTTGTGGTGGTTTTCGGCGTACCGGCCGGCTTTTTGGGCGGAGTACTGGGGAGATTTGCCGACTATATGGTCTGGGTGGGCGGCCTGCTGATGGTGGTGTTTGGCCTGCACACGATGGGCGTCATCACCATTCCGTTGTTCAATATGCAGAAACGGCTGGAATACGGGCAGGACCAATCACCCAGCTACATCCGCAGCTTCATCATCGGTATGACCTTTGCCGCCGGTTGGACGCCCTGCATCGGGCCGCTGTTGGGGGCAATTTTAACGATGGCCATCCGGGGGCAAAACATCCCACTGTCAATGTTTTACTTGTTTGTTTACTCGATGGGGCTGGCTATCCCCTTCCTGGTCACGGCCTGGCTGCTGACCGCGGCCACCAATCGGCTGCGATTGCTCAACCGCCACATGCAGCTAATCGAGCGGGTCAGCGGCGCATTTCTGATCATTATCGGCGTGCTGCTGCTGACCGGCACCATGACCATTTTGAACACCTATGCCAACCGGCTGGTGCCGGCCTGGCTGTTAGAAAATCTGTAAAGGAAAATATAATGGACAGCACCCCTCCACCAGTACAAAACCTGCCCGTTATTTCGCGCTGGTTGTGGTCAACCGTAGTCGGCCTGTTTTTGATCGGCAGCGGAGTTTGGATAATTATGACCCAACTGCTGCCGGCTAACGCGCCGGTGCGGGGCGCAGTCTACGCCCGGCAGGATGCCTTGCCCGGCCAACCCGCGCCCAATTTTGAGCTGGCCAACCTGGCCGGCCAGCCGGTCAAGCTATCCGATTTTGCGGGCAAGCCCGTAATCCTCAACTTTTGGGCCACATGGTGTCCGCCGTGCCGCCAGGAAATGCCGGAATTACAGGCGTCCGCCGAGGAATACGGCGACCGGCTGACCATCATCGGCATTAACCACACCTCTGGCGACAACCCGGACTTGGTGCCGGATTTTGTGGCCGAATATGGCATCACCTTCCCTGTTTTGCTGGATGAACTGGGCCTGGTTGTAGAAATTTACGGGGTAGTCGGCCTGCCCACCACCATTTTTATTGACCGCAACGGAGTTATTAACGAGATCATCACCGGGCCGGTCAACAAAACTCTCATTAAGCAAAAATTGACTGAATTGTAATGGAGTGACCACAGATGGTCCGGATGCAGAAAAGCCCCCTTTCAATGTTATTGGCCACGATTGCATTGCTGCTCATTGGCGGCGGCGCAGCAATTTTATTGTACCAACCTGCGCCAGCACAGGCAATCACGGTCAACGCCCGGCCGGTTTCTGCCGAACAACTGGCGCTGGGCGAGCAGGTGTACAACGTCAACTGCGCGGCCTGTCACGGCGTGAAAGGCGAAGGCCAGCCCAACTGGAAGGTTCCCAACGAAAACGGTGTTTATCCCGCACCGCCCCACAACAGCGAGGGCCATACCTGGCATCATGCCGATGACCTGCTGCTGGGAATCATTGCCAACGGCGGCGGTGAATATTCGCCCAAGAGCGGCATGCCTGGCTTCAAGGGTGTGCTAACCAGCGAAGAAATGGTGGCAGTACTGGCTTACATAAAAACCTTCTGGGGGTCGGAGCAAATGGAGTTTCAAAATCAGGTAATGCAAGGTTCTCAAAACTAAACCGGCCGGGCCAATCTTCACTTAATCTTTAACCTCGCTTTACAAAATCTTCACAGACACCATCTACAATAAGGTTGACCATCATCTGCGCCTGAAAGGAGAAATATTTTGGGCAACCAACCTATTCGGGTCGTTTTAGCCGACGACCATGAGATTGTGCGGAAAGGCATCCGCGATCTACTGGAAGACGAAGGCGATATTGTAGTGCTGGCCGAAGCGACCACTGGCGTTGAAGCGGTGGCGCTGAGTCTGGAACAGCGGCCCGACGTGATTTTGCTGGATATCCAGATGCCGGAGATGACCGGCATTGAAGCCGCCCGCAAAATCAAGAGCCAGGCGCCGCAGGTGCGCATCCTGGTGCTTAGCGCCTATGATGACGACCCTTACATTTTTGCGCTGCTCCAGGCCGGGGCCAGCGGTTATGTGCTGAAAAACGCCCAGGCCCGGGAACTGGTGCGGGCCGTGCGGGTAGTGGCCGCAGGCGGCTCGGCGATGGACCCGGCTATTACGGCCAAAGTGATGGCCCAACTCACCAGCGGCAAGCCCGGCGGGGCGGAAGAATTTGTCGAAGGGCTAACCTCGCGCGAACTTGACGTATTGCGGCTGGCGGCTAAAGGTCACACCAATCGGGCTATTGGCCTGGAGCTGGACATCAGCGACCGGACCGTGCAGGGTCACCTGGCCAACATTTTTGGCAAGTTGAATGTGGCCACCCGCACCGAGGCGGTGTTGTTGGCCGTAAAACACGGCTGGCTAACCCTGGACGAAGTGGTGGGCTAATTGGCGCTGCGTTTTCTGGGCAGCCTGCGCGGCTTGCGGGTACAGCTTTTGCTGTGGACGGTGCTGCCCCTCACCCTGATTTTGGCGGGCGTAACCATTGTGAGCATTACCGGCCACCAGAGCGCTATGCGGGCAATGGTTGAAGAGCTGGATGCCCGCTCGGCCCGGCTGGCGGCGGCCCACCTGAACGAGGCGCTGGCCCAGCGCGCCGCCCTGCTGCAACTGCTGGCGGAGTCGCCCACAGCCGTTACGGCCGGGTCGCTGGATAATTTTTTTGATGGCGGTTACATCATCTTCAATGACTCAAACCCGCCCACCGATACAGCCTGGCAAGAGCGGCAGCCGTATCTGCCGGATATTCGCGCGGCGGCCGCCGGTTCACACTTTTCCGTCCCCTTTCCTGATCCGTTCACCGGAAAAACAAGCGTATTGATCGCCCAAGTCCATCACCCCAATGTGGTGGCTGCCGGGGTGGTGTCTTTGGAGCAGTTGGGACTGAATGAATCTGTCGCGCCAAACCAACCGCCAGGACGTCACGTGCCCGGCGAGAGCGGCTCACCGCCAGCGAGCCGGGCCGTGGCTTACCTGGTTGACAGCGCCGGCCGGGTTATCTATCACCCTGATCCGGCCCTAATTGGGCAGAATTTGGCTGCGCATGCGGGCGTCCAGGCGGCCTTGAGCGGACAAGCCGGCGCTACCTACCACCAGGAGCCGGATGGGCAGGAGTTGGCTGTGGGCTACGCCCCGGTGCCGGAAACAGGCTGGAGCCTGATTGTGCAGGAACCGTGGGCAGACCTGATTGCGCCGGTTATGCGTTTCTCGCTGCTGGCGCCGCTGGCGGTGGTGATGGCCGCGCTGGTTTCCGGGCTGGCTGTTACTTTTGGCCTGCACTACGTCATTCGCCCTTTGCAAGCGCTTGACCGGCAGGCGACGCGGCTGGCCTGGGGAGATTTTGCGGCAGTCAACGAGCCGCCAGTGGGCGGCGTGGAGGAAATTGAAGACTTACGGCGCACCCTGGCCGGCATGGCCGACCAGATCAGGCGCTATCAGGCCGGCATGCGCGATTACATTGCCGCCATCACCCACGCGCAGGAAGAGGAACGCAAGCGGCTGGCCCGCGAATTACACGATGAAACGGTGCAATCGCTGATAGCGCTGGGCCACCGCATCGACATGGTACAGCGGGAGCTGGAACGGGACCCGCCAAAAGCGCAGCGTCGCCTGGCCGAGTTGCGCCAACTGACCGAAGCGATCCAACAGGAAGTTAGGCGTTTTAGCCGGGCGCTGCGGCCGCTCTATCTGGAAGACCTGGGCTTTGTCCCGGCGCTGGAAATGCTGGCGCAGGAAACAGAGCGGCAGCATCCCTTGACGGTACGGCTAAAAGTTGAAGGTCAACTGCGCCGTCTGCCCGCCGATCTGGAGTTGACTGCCTACCGGGTGGCCCAAGAGGGATTGAGCAATGTGGTCCGTCACGCCCAGGCCAACCAAATCGACCTAACGGTAATTTTTGAAACCAACGAATTGACCCTCCGTATCCAGGATGATGGGCGCGGGTTTGTCCCGCCGGTCAAGCCGGCGGCGCTGGCCGAGACCGGCCATTTTGGGTTGATGGGCCTGCACGAACGGGCGCTGCTCTTTGGCGGGCGCTTGCAGATTGAGGCCACGCCGGGCCAGGGCGTCACGCTGCAAATTCATCTGGCCGTGCCGCCAGAGACCTGATTTTCCCCGCCATATTGCCTATTGCCCATCGCGCCGAACAGCGCTGTCGGGCACTCTGCCTTTCCGGTATCATATCAGTTAAAACCAGACGATTGAACTTTACCGGGAAGCCGGGTTGGCAATGGATTACACTTTAACCGTACAGCAGCCATTTGATACGATCATCCAGAAGTTAATGGACAATTTGCGGCAGCGCAACCTGCAAACGCAGCTCAGTTTCAATGCCTGCCTGGTGCATGATGGTAGCAACTGCGCGTGTTCTAATCACAATCAGCAGTCCTGCACCTGCCGGTATGCGGTGTTATTGATTTATACCCGCGAACAGCGCGATTACCGGACGATCACCATTTATGGCCGGGATGACAAAACCTGGCTCACGCTGGTCTGGCAGCCGGCGCTCAGTGGGCAGGACGTGGAAGCGCACGAGACCTTAGAAATTTTGCTGCTGGGCATCCTGTTGAACCTGGCTCAGCCCTTCCCTGTCGCCGGTTAAAGGCTGGCGACGCTGAATTAAGGTTCTTTCTACGGCAAACGGGGGACAGTCGCAATTACGGTTGTCCCCCGTTTTGTTGGCTGGAAACCACCCCGCCAAATAGCGGGGGGCTCGGCGCGCCAGATAGCGCTGTAGATGGTGGACGGCTGACGTTAAAATGATGGTGATATTTTTACAAGGAGTCGTAATGATGACCGGATCAACAACCCTAAATTACCAATCGGTCACGCTGCCCATTCAGGGGATGACCTGCCGGGGCTGCGCCGCCAATGTAGAGCAGGCTTTGCGGGGCTTACCTGGCGTGGAAGGTGTGGCCGTAGATTTACCGGCCAAACTGGCCACAGTCAGATTTGACCCGGCGCTAACCGAGCCGGCGCATATGGCAGCGGCTGTAGCCGCTGCCGGCTACAGCGTGACCGATGCCTCTGCCGCCCCCGCAGAAAAACCGGTCGCCGCCAAACAGGCTTCATCCTGGCGCAACCCATTAGGGCTTGGTTTATTGGGCATGGCCGGATTGATGCTGCTCTATCTGGGGCTGGTCAGCCTGGCCGAGGGGTGGAGCCACGCGGTTGAACTGCTGCTGGAAGACGCCTGGATTG
>CAYOXS010000353.1:0-5719 GCA_964407935.1 uncultured Caldilineaceae bacterium | reverse complement strand
TTTTCCCCTTTCCAGCAGGTTTAAAGTGGTCTCCAGTTTAATTCACAACCAGGTGATAAGTTCTCCCTCATCGCCCCTGCCCCCCTTCTCCCCAGGGAGAAGGGGGCTTTGTCTTTTGTGGTCAGGTTTGGGCGGCTGTGCCGCCCAAACCTGACCACAAAAGACAAATCCCCCTTCTCCCTGTGGGAGAAGGGGGGCAGGGGGGATGAGGGAAAACTCATCACCTGGTTGTGAATTAAACTGGAGGCAACTTTAAACCTGCTGGAAAGAAAACAATAGCGCGCTCGGCGCGGTGTGCTATAATGGCAGCTTACAAAAAAAATGATCCGGGATGGCAAAGATGCGCATCAGACAAAGTTTGCTGCTGTTGGTACTGTTTTTGGGGCTGGCGCTGCTGGTCAATCTGCTGGCGCTGGGTTTTTTGGCGCGAACCATCACCACCGCGCTGCCGGCCATTGCCGCCGACGTGACGCGGCAGTTATTGGCCGTGCAAATGCAGGCTCGCCTGCGCGATTCCGAAGCGGTGCTCTATCGCTATCTGATGGAAGGCAAACCCGGCCTCAAAACACAGTTTCGCAGCCAGTTACAAAATTTTGAAACGGATGTTAATAATTACCACGCCAGCATCACCACGCCGCAGGAGCAGACGTGGGCGGATGAACTGGCTCAAACCCACCACCAGGCCGACAGCATCAGCGCCGACCTGATCCGGCTGCGCGACGCCCAGGATTTATCGATCATCTATTTGAAAGATGCCGAAATCAAGCTGAGCGCGTTTTTGGCCCACCAGGTGCGGGTGGCCCGGCCCCAAAACGACGCCATCTATCAAAACGCCGTCAGCGGCATGCAGGAGTATCTCAGCGAAATGTCGCTGGCCATTGCCTCCTATCTGGCGTCACCAGACCCGGCCGAGACCGTTCGCTTTGGCGAAGGCGTCATCGGCTTTCAGCACCACTACAACATTTTCAAATCGCAGGTACGGACCAAAGAGGAGCAGTTTTGGAGCGATTACGTGGGTAACCTGATCGCCCAGATAAAAATCACCGGCCAAATTCTGATGCAGGGGCGCAACCGGCAGCAGCAGCAGTTTGCCACTTTTGCCGATATGCTGGCCGAAGCCGGCGAAGAGGTGCTGGTGGGTGAAATCCAGCCCCACGCCGCGGCCAGTTTGGCCACCACCCAGCAGCAACTGGCCACAGCTATGAATCTGGCCATCGCCAGCAGCCTGTTTGTGGCGTTTTTATCGACGGCGGTGGCCGGGGTTGTCACCTGGCCGCTGCTGCGCCGGATTGACACCGGCATTGGCGCGCTGGCCCGGGGCGCGGAGCGCGTGGCGCAGGGCGACCTGTCGCAGCCGGTTGAGGTATCGAGCCAGGATGAGTTGAGCCGGCTGGCCGCCGCCTTTAACAGTATGATGGCCGACCTGGCCGCCCGTGAACGCCGCCTCACCGCCCGCCTGTCCGAGCTGGAAGCGCTACGGCTGGTGAGCCTGCAACTGACCAGCACGCTGGCCCCGGATCAGGTTTTGCACACCATCGCCGCCAGCGCGCTGCGGCTGGTGAGCGCCGCCGAGGTACGTATTTTTGTACTGGAAAATAATGAGCTTGATTTTGCGGCCAGCGTCAGCGCGCCCAGTGTTGAGGGCCGGCCGCCGCGCACGCCGCGCAAAGATGGCATTACCGCCACCGCCGCCAGCACCGGCGAGCCGCAGGTGATCAACCACGCCGCCGAACACCCGCTGTACACCTCGCCGTTGGCCCAATCGTGGGGCATTGAGGCCACGGCGGCCTTCCCGCTGAAACAGGGCGAGCAGGTCATCGGCGTACTCAACGTGTCGCTCAACGACCGGGCCGCGTTTACCCAGGACAACCTGCGCATTCTGGCCCTGCTGTCGGACCAGGCTGCCATCGCGCTGGAAAACGCCCGGCTGTACGAACGGCTGGCCCGGCGCGAAACCCGGCTGCGCACGCTGGCCGAAAAGCTGGCGCAAATTCAGGAAGAAGAACGGCGGCTCATCGGCCTGGATTTGCACGATGGGCTGACCCAACTGCTGCTCAGCGCCAACATGCACCTGGATACGCTGGCCTCGCTGGCAGACGGGCTGAACGGGCAGGCGCTGGCCGAGTTGCAGATGGGGCAGGCCCGCCTGCGCGAGTCGATCAACGAAGCCCGCTGGGTGGTGTCTGAACTGCGGCCGGCCACGCTGGAGGATTTTGGGCTGGTTTTGGGGCTGCGCCAGTACGCCACGGAATTGAGCGAACTGGAAGACTGGCAGCTTGAATTTGTGGCCGACCTGGGCCGGGTAAAACTCAATCCGGCCGTCGAAACGGCCATTTTCCGGATTGCCCAGGAAGCCCTGACCAACGCCCGCAAATACGCCCGGCCCAACCGGGTGCGGGTGTCGCTGTTTGTTGACCGGGAAAATCTGGCGCTGGAAGTTCGCGATTGGGGCTGCGGTTTTGATGTGGACGCGCTCACCGATGAAAGCCAGCACTTTGGCCTGACCGGGATGCAGGAGCGAGCGATGCTGCTGGGCGGCAGTTTAAAGCTCGACAGCCAGCCCGGGCGCGGCACCAAAATTACTGCCCGGATTCCGTTATACGCCGTGGAGGAAAAATGAGCCAAACCCCATCTGCCAAAATCACCGTGCTGGTGGCCGACGACCACCCGCTTGTCCGCGAAGGGCTGCGCAGTATTTTGACCGCGCCCGATGTGCAGGTGATCGGCGAGGCCGGCAGCGGCCGGCAGGCTGTGACGCTGGTTGAGCAGCTAGCGCCGGATGTGGTGCTGATGGATATTCGGATGCCGGATATGGACGGCTTGGCCGCGCTGCAAGCCATCAACAGCGCCAATTCTACGGCGCGGGTGATCATCATCACCACTTATCGCAGCACCGCCTATTTGCTGCGGGCGCTGGCCGCCGGGGCCGCCGGCTTTGTGTTGAAAGATATTCCCCGCGATGAACTGCTGGCCACCGTGCGGGCGGTGGCTCGCGGCGAATCGCGGGTGGACCGGGAGTTTCTGCAGAACGTGCTGCGCGATCTGGATGAACCGCCGGAGAATCTGCCGGCTGATGATCCGGCTTTGCCGGAACCGCTCACCCCCCGGGAAATGGACGTACTGCGCCTGCTGGTTGAAGGGCTGGCCAATCAGGGTATTGCCCAAACGCTCACCCTCAGCCCGGGGACGGTCAAAAGCTACCTGCAAAGTATCTTTCAAAAGCTAAATGTGTCGGACCGAACCCAGGCCGCGGTCAAAGCCATCCGGTTGGGGCTGGTGAAATAAGAAGGATGAAGGATGAAGCAAGAGCCGGGCCTTCACTCCTTACTTCTATTTTAGCACTTCCGGGTTGCGCACATTCTCCGGCGTGCCGCTAAAAAAGCTCACTATGTTTTGAAAGGCCACGCCAAAGTAATATTCGTAGCTGCGGGTTTCAACGTACCCCAGATGAGGCGTACACAACACATTGGGCATCGACAGCGCCCAGTAGTCGGGGCTGTAAATTGGCTCCTGCTCGTACACATCGAGCACCGCCCGGCCGGGCCGGCCGCCGAGCAAGGCCCGGCGCAGCGCATCTTCTGCAACCAGCGCCGCCCGGCTGGTGTTGACAAACAGCGCCGAGGGTTTCATCTGCGCCAAATCTTCAAACTGCACAAGGTTTCTGGTGGCCGGGGTCAGCCGCAGGTGCAGGGTCAGCACGTCGCTGGTTTGAAAGAAGTCGGTTTTGCTGGCGGCGGTCCGATAGCCGTCGGACTCGGCGCTGGCCCGCGATGACTCGCTGCCCCAAACCAACACGTCCATGCCAAACGCCCGGCCGTAACGCGCCACCCGCCGCCCAATTTTACCGTAACCCCAAATCCCCAGCGTTTTGCCATCCAGGCAGTCACCGATATTGGTTTGCCAGCGGCCGGCTTTCATCCCGTTGACGGCCGGCACCAATTGGCGCATCGCGGCCATAATCAGCGCCCAGGTTAACTCGGCGGTGGCCACCGGTGAGCCAAAGCCCTCGGTAATGGCGACATTGTGACGGGTGCAGGCCGCCACATCAACATGGCCGGCTACCCTGCCGGTCTGGCTGATGAGTTTGAGCCGGGGCAGCCGGGCCAGCAGCGCCTCGGTGATGGGCGTGCGCTCGCGGGTCAGCACCAGGGCGTCGGCGGCGGCAAAGCGGCGGGCCAGTTCGCCGATGTCGGTCACAGTGTCGGCGTAAACCTGCACATCAAAACCGTTGAGCAGTTGAAAACAATCCAATGAACGTACAACGTTTTGGTAATCGTCCGGTATCACAATTTTCATGCAAGCCTCCTTTGAAACCAGGAATCAGAGGTCAGGAGTCAGGAATTAAGGTGCGTTAAATTGTGTCACCCCGCCAACTGCACGCGGGGCAGGCCCTGAGCGCAGCGACCTGTGCCCTTTAGGGTAAGGGTCTCCCGACAGGTTAAACGTGAGTTTTCATTCTCGTTGCTATGCCGCAGGCTCCGTTACACTCCTGTGAAATAAGCAAATCTGCGAACTGAACCTATTTTATCCGGGCCGGCAAAGTGAATCAAACAGCCTGCCCCTCCAATTGGCAGGGGTAAAATCCTGCCATTTGGCACTATCCCAACTGTCGCGCTTTTGCTATCCTAAAAAACAGCTCCTATCTCAATTTCAGAAAAGCTCAATGAACACACTATTTTGGACTACTATCTGGGGAACCTGCGGCGGGCTGATCGCCTGGAAGATTAACTTTCCGGGGGGCGCAGCCGTTGGCGCAATGTTGGGCAGCGGTATTTATAATTTGGTAGCCACCGCGATATCCGTTGCCATGCCGCTGCCGCTGGAATTAGCGGCCCAAATTGCGGTGGGGGTAGTGGTTGGCAGTACGTTCAGCAAAGAACTGTTACAGAGCGGCGTCTCGGTGCTGGTGTGGGGCCTGATTGGCGCCGGCACTTACATTTTGGTCGGTTTGATCCTGGCCTGGGTTGCCTCCCGGCTGGGATACCTCAATTTTGACACAGCACTGTTCAGTTTCTCACCGGGCGGATTTACCGGCATGAGCATCATTGCCAGCGCCGAAGGAGCCGACCCGGCCAAAGTGTCGTTGATCCATTTTACGCGGGTAGTTTTGCTGTTCATCATTGTGCCATTGATGGTGCGGCTGCTGGCCATACGCTGACATAATGTTACAGAGCATATTTTCAGGTGCAGCACAGGCCCTTTGTCCCGGTACTTTTTAAAACGTAAAACGAAAACGTAATCGTTTCCGGCAAAAATTTTACGTTTTACGAAATATCCATCAACCCATTTAATCAATTTAACTGTTCCAATTTCAAGGAGGAAAGAAGAATGACCCTACGAAAGACCCTGCTAGTTCTAATCCTGCTGGCCCTGCTGCTGGCGGCGCTGGCCTGCACCCCGGCCACCGAGCCGCCACCCCCCACCAAAGCTCCGGCTCAGGAACAGGCCGCACCCACCAAAGCCCCGGCCCAGGAACAGGCAAAAGAAGAAGCGGCGGTTCCGGCTTCGAGCTTCGCCCCTTCGAATGTGGAATGCATTGCTCCGGCCAATCCCGGCGGCGGCTGGGACTGGACCTGTCGCTCGGCCGGTAAAGTCCTCAGCGACATCGGCCTCGTTGGCGGCACCGTCAAAGTCACCAATATGGCCGGCGGCGGCGGCGGCGTCGCTTACGCCAACGTCGTCACCCAGCGCAACGACGACAACAACCTCATTGTCGCCG
>CAYOXS010000352.1:0-5722 GCA_964407935.1 uncultured Caldilineaceae bacterium | reverse complement strand
GGCGCGGCTGAGCGGCTATCGGCCTGCAAAGCGGCGCTGCTGGCCCGCAACCTGCCGGCGATGGGCGCGGTCATCGAAGAGGACGCGGTGATTATGCACGGGGTGATGATGTCGAGCCGGCCGCCGCTCTACTACTGGACGCCGGAAACAATGGCCATTATTCAGGCTACACAACAATGGCGCGCCGATGGCCTGCCGGTCTATTTTACCATTGATGCCGGGCCAAACGTCCATCTTATTTGCGAAGCCTCCCACGCCGCCCAGGTTGAAGCCGCAGCCCGGCAAATTGCAGGCGTGCAGCAGGTTTTGGTCAGCGGGCCGGGCGGAGCAGCCCGCCTGATCGACGGGTAATTTCAGGTTGGTTTAATTTTTGTGCCGCATACTCGCCAGTATATTTTGTTTGCAAGTAGGGGCGGCACAGGTATAATGACACTGCCGATCGTCGTACCCGTTAAAGGAGTTGGATTTTGACGACGTTAATTGCTTTTATCATCATTTTGAGCATTTTAATATTTGTCCACGAACTGGGGCACTTTGTGGTAGCCAAGCGTTCTGGCATTACCGTTGAAGAGTTTGCCATTGGTTTTCCGCCCCGGGCGGTCAAAGTGTGGCAGGATGAAGGGCAGATCACCCTGGACGGCCACGACTACGTGATTGGCCGCAACGTAAAAGTGCCGCGCAGTGTTCAGCCGGGCGCGCAGATTTACGCCGAAACCGGCACAGACAACAAGGGCCGGCCGGCGGTAACGTACCTGGAACTGGCCGAAGATGGCGACGACGGCAAAGCAAAACCGGCCGGCGGCAGCGAAGCCCGGTTTTTTGGCATGTTTGGTCCTGCCAAAAAAGAAGCGCCCAAAACCATCCCGCCCAACCGGCCGCTGGTTACCGTTGACGGGCTGGTACGCCCCACCGAATATTCCATCAACTGGATTCCGCTGGGCGGTTACGTGCGCATGGTTGGCGAAGAAGACCCCACCGATCCCGGCAGCTTTGCCAGCAAAAGCAAACGCATTCGGCTGGCCGTGCTGGCCGCCGGGTCAATTATGAATTTGCTGCTGGCGGTGGTACTGTTTACGGCCACCTCCATGTCGGGCGTGCCGGAGCCGATCACCGGCGCCAACCTGGCCGGCGAAGAATCACCCATCGCCGATACCGTTATTACCAACGTGGTTGGCAACACGCCCGCCGCCGAGGCCGGCATTAAAACCGGTGATATTGTGCTGGGCGCTAACGATGTTGAGTTTAAATACGTGGGCGACCTCATCTATTTTGTTAACGAAAACAAAGGCAAAGAGGTCATCCTGCACTTGAAACGCGGTGACGAAACGCTGCAAGCGACGCTGACACCGCGAGCCAATCCACCGGAAGGTGAAGGCGCAATGGGCGTTGGCATCAGTTACGATAACTTTGAAAACAAGAAAATCTACTATCCGTTCCACGTAGCCGCAGTGCGGGGCGTGCAGCAAACCGCCGAATACATTGGGCTGGTCTTCTACATGCCCATCGCTATTTTGCGCGATCTTGTGCCGGCGGAAGCCGCCCGGCCAACCGGCCCGGTTGGCATTTACCAGCAAACCGGCTCGGCGGTGGATGCGGCCGTAACGCTGGACTGGTGGTTCCCAATTTTGTGGCTCACGGCAATTTTGAGCACCGCGCTGGCGGTTACCAACCTGCTGCCCCTGCCGGCGCTGGATGGCGGCCGGATTATGTTTGTAATTGTTGAGGCGCTGCGCGGCAAACGCATCGCGCCGGAAAAAGAGGGGGCCATCCACTTTATTGGCCTGGCCCTGCTGTTAACCCTGATGCTGGTGATCAGCTACTACGACGTGAGCAACCCTATCCCAACAATCGACTGGTCAAACTTCTTTTAATGGAAAACGAGTGTCCCAACTGCCATTCTGAGCTGGAGCCAGGATGGCATACCTGCCCAAAATGCGGCTTCAGCAAAACAAAACAATCAGAAACAACCATTCGCTGCAAAAATTGCAGCCGGCGCGCCCCGGACAACTTACTGGTTTGCCCGCATTGCGGCGCAAATTTAGAACCCAAGCCATTTCCCGTCCTCCAGTTCAGCCTGATCGCCGTGCTGGTGGGCGGGTTAATTTTTGGCGGCATCTGGCTGGGTCCCCGGCTGCAAGCCGGCGCGCACGAAGTAGCTATGTTCATCAACCCGCCCACGCCAACACCAACCTTCACCGTAACGCCAACGTTTACGCCCACAGCTACCCACACCCCCACGGCCACCCCCACCGAAACGCTAACGCCGACGCCCAGCCCAACGCTAACGCCAACCCGCACCCCCAGCCCAACGCCAACGCCGACCGAAACCAACACGCCCGTGCCCGGCGCGCCCACAGAAACGCCCACGCCCACCATCACACCGACACCCACGCCAAAGTTCAACAAGCCGGTGGTGCTCGGCCCAACCAATGGCAAACTTTTTGGGCGTGAAGAAGAGTTAATTTTACGCTGGCAGGAAATGGGGCCGCTGGCCGAAAACGAATACTACGCGGTGCGTCTCACCTGGCAGCAGGATGGCCAACTGGCCTATGGCGGCACCAACATCAAAAACACTTTCTGGGTGATCCCATCCGATCTGTACTGGGGCCTGGCCGATGAATTTACGGGCCGAGAATACGAGTGGTACGTGTACGTTGAAGAAATCACCACCGACGCCAACGGCCAAAAAATCGCCCGGCCGGCCAGTGATGTAAGTGACATCTTTTCATTTTTGTGGCAATAGTGAGAACAACAATGGCAAAATCATTCAAAGAACTGTTAGAAAATCTGGCCAGCGACCCGGAGTTGCACACCAGTCACCTGTTTATTTTATCCAAAATGGATGCGCCCTCGCTGACTACCTTTAAAGAAATGTGGCCCTCTATTCCGGTGCAGCGCCGCCGGGATATGCTTCAGGAAATGATGGAAATCACCGAGGTTAATTTTGAAGTTGACTTTGACCCGGTCTTTTTGCTGGGATTGGGCGATATTGACGCGCAAACCCGGGCGCTGTCGATCCGGGGGCTGTGGGAGCACGAAAAACCCAGCCTCATCCGGCCGCTGATTCACCTGCTCAAAACCGATGAAACCGCGATGGTGCGCGAAGCCGCTGCCTCGGCGCTGGGCAAATTTATTTACCTGCACGAACTGGAAGAACTTGATTCCAGCGAAGCCCTGCTGGCCGAAGAAGCTCTGCTGGAAACCATTTACCAGGGCAGCGAAGACATCGATGTGCGCCGGCGGGCTGTTGAAGCCGTCTCTTTTTCCAGCGACAGACGCATCCCGCCCATCATTGAAAGCGCTTACTACAGCGACTACGACAAAATGCAGGTCAGCGCCATTTTTGCGATGGGCCGCAACGCCGACCCGCGCTGGCTGCCGCTGGTGATTGAAGAGCTGGACAACCCGGTGTCGGAAATTCGGTTTGAAGCGTGCCGGGCCTGCGGCGAACTGGAAGCCAAAGACGCCGTAGAAAAACTGGTGAGCCTCATCGAAGAGGACAGCGACGTGGAAGTTCAGGAAATGGCTATTTGGGCCTTGGGCAAAATTGGCGGGCAAACCGCCAGAGAGGCGCTGGAAGAGTGCCTGGAACACGACAACCCGGCGCTGGCCCAGGCCGCCGAAGAAGCGCTGGACGAACTCAACCTTTTTGACGAAGACTCATTTATGCTGTACGATTTTTCAGACTTTATGGACGGTGACGAAGAGCTTGACGAGATAGACGACCCGGACGATTTTGACGCGCCGTATCGCCGCGGAGATTATCTAAACTAGCCCATCCATCCCTGTTTCACCACAAACCGCAAGAGCAGCCACACTCTTGCGGTTTATTTTTGTTAGCGAGAATTGAATATGCCCGAAATCTTCTCCATCATCCTCACCATCATTGCGCCCATCATTCTGGTAGCGGCTGTGGGTATTTTGCTGGACCGAACCAACTCCCTCGACGCCCGCACGCTATCGCGGGTAATTATTTACGCGGCCAGCCCGGCGCTGGCTTTTTACAGCATGGCCAACGCCACCCTGCAAAGCAGCGAAGTTATCAGCCTGTTCAGTTTTGCAATTTTACAGGCGTTTGCCGCCACAGCGGCGGCCTGGCTGATCACCCGCCTGCTTAACATGGACAGGCTTACCGCCAGCGCGTTTGTGCTGACCGTGGGTTTTATGAACATTGGCAACTACGGCATCCCCTTTAACGAATTTGCTTTTGGCAAACCCGGCCTGGAACGGGCGCTGGTAGTAACCGTTGGCCAGCAGTTTTATGTTTACAGCGTGGGCGTTTTTGTGGCGTCGTGGGGGCAGGCGTCAATCTGGCAATCTTTAAAAAATGCGGCGCGGGTGCCCACACCCTACGCCGCGCTGGCCGGGTTGCTGGTCAATTTTAGTGGATTTGAGGTGCCGGCGCTGCTGATGCGGCTGGTGCAAATACTCCAGAGCGCCGCCATCCCGCTGATGCTTTTGCTGTTGGGGGTGCAGATTTCCCGCGTAAAATTCAGGGCCGGCAAATGGCCGGTTGTTTTTGGCGCGTCAGCGATGCGGCTGCTGGGCGGGCCACTGATCGGCATGGCCGTGGCGGCTATGCTGGGGCTGCAAGGGGTAAGCTGGCAGGTGGCCACCATTGAAGCGGCTATGCCCACCGCCGTAGTCACCACCATTTTGGCCACAGAATTCAGAAGCGACGCCCAGATTGCCAGCAGCGTGGTGCTGGTGTCAACCCTGTTCAGCGTGGTGACCCTCAGTTTGCTGCTGTTGTTTATCCGGTAGCAGTAAAATTCTACGCCGGATTGGGCCGCAGCAGCGGCACTTTGGCCATCACATAGGCCGCAACCAGCGCCGCCTCATGGGGCCGGCAGCCGGTGAAACAGGTTGAATAATCCTCGCCGCTCACCTGAATGGCCACCGCATTGGTAAACGCCTGCACCGCCGAGATTTTTCGCCCTAACCGGATGAAAGTGAACTGGTTGCTGGGCAAAACAAGCCGGTGCGTGGTGCAAAACAGGTTGCCTTCGTCCTGCCACTTTACGTTTTGCAGCGATGCTTTTTGCGCGGGCAGGTACCAGCTTTCTTCGGCCAGCGGCGCGCCGTGCCCGCGCCGCAACCCGGTGACGTTGACAAAACACTCTTCGCGCAGTTGCTCCAGAATAATCTGGGCCAGTACCGTGCGCACCGGCCGGATAACGTCTAAATTGCCGCCGGCAATTTTGGCCAGATCGTCATCGGTGTAAACGTTACCGAGCGTAATTTTGAGTGGGTCCGGCGGCAGCGCCACATTTTTGAGCGATTCCCCGGCCAGCGCAAAGTTGCCCTGCCCCAGCTTTTCCACGCCAAACTGTCCCTTTTTAAAGAGACCCAGCACCGGCTTTTCCTTGAGCGTTAAATCACAATTTTGGCAGCGATATTCGCCGTTACGTTGCAGGGTAACCGGCGCCTGGGCGCACAGCGGACATTCTTTGTATAAAAGCTCCTGACTCATATTATTGCTCCTGATTTGAGTATGAACATAACGTAGTAAAGCAAGCATACTCAGTGCTTAATAATCGCGCAAGAATCTTTTGGCGCGATGAACTACTCTATTTGTTTGTAGTTGTTGTCACAATTAAAATGGGTGTTGTTTAACTTCTGTTCGGCAGTATTGTATTTAAAGGCTACTTTTCTTGCCCCATCCCCCTGCCCCCTTCCCAATGGGAAGGGGGATTTTAATGTAAAGGTGTAAATATATGGC
>CAYOXS010000351.1:0-5747 GCA_964407935.1 uncultured Caldilineaceae bacterium | reverse complement strand
GTGACGCTCCATTTTTTTTGGGTGCATTACCGGCAGGCGCGCCACGTTATTTCCAAAGCCGAACTGCTGGCCGATGAAACGCTGGTCCACAGCCTGGCGCTGGTCGATAGCGAGGTAGAGCGGGCCATCGCCGCCGGGCTGGACCGGGCCGTACTGCGCGGCACGCTGCTGCACATCCAGTTAGAAGACGAGCATGGCCGGCACGACCTGTACTTTCTCAACAGCGAGCGCGGCCGGCAGGCTTACGCCAAAATTCAGGAAGGCGAGCTGGGCGTGGTGGCCGCCAGCGGGCTGGAAGTGGCCCCGCCGCAAAAACGGCCCAACATTTTTGAGCTGTACGAAGACAACATCGGTCTGATCTCGCCCATTCTGGCCGACGAACTGAAAGACGCCGAAGCGACCTACCCGCCGGAATGGATAGAGGACGCCTTTAAAATTGCCGTTGAAAACAACGTGCGCAAGTGGAGTTACATCCGCGCCGTGCTGGAGCGGATGGCCACTTCTGGCCGCGATGACAAAGCCGAAAAACAGGACACCAGCGGCAAAGCCTGGTACACTGATGACGAACGGGCGTTAATTCAACATTAAATCCGTAATTTAACCCTACTTTGCTAACCTATGAAATCACTTGAAGAAATTCTGAGCGAACAACCAACCACCGATCTGCCCGAGCCATCAATCAAACCTGCGCCCGCCAGCGACGACCAGGAATACCTGTGCCCCATTTGCGGCGGTACCGGCTATTTGCGGCAGGACGTGCCGGTTGGGCACCCCGAGTTTGGCAAGCTGGCCAAATGCACCTGCCGGCTGCGCGAGCTGGAAGAAAAGCGGCTCGACCGGCTGCGCGCTATTAGCAATATGAAGCTGATGGAGCGTTTTACCTTTGACGCCTTTACCCCCGATGGCTTCGGGCTGACCGATGAACGCCGCCGCAACCTGCGCTACGCCTACGAAATTTGCCTGGAATTTGCCCACTCTCCGCACGGCTGGATGGTGCTGCTGGGCGGCTATGGCTGCGGTAAAACCCACCTGGCCGCGGCCATCGCCAACCACCAGATTGAACAGGGCAACCCGGCTCTGTTTGTGCTGGTGCCAGATTTGCTGGACCATCTGCGCAGCACCTACAGTCCCACCAGCAACATTTCTTATGATCAGCGTTTTGAGGACATCCGCACTGCCTCGCTGCTCATTCTCGATGACCTCGGCTCGCACAACACTACGCCCTGGGCGCAGGAAAAGCTGTTCCAGTTGTTCAACTATCGCTACAACGCCCAGTTGCCCACCGTGGTTACCACCAACCACGAACTGGAAGAAATTGACCGCCGCATCCGCTCCCGCCTCACCGACCCCAGCCTGTCGCGGATTATGACCATCCTGGCCCCGGACTTTCGGCAGAGCGGCGTGGCTCAGGGCATCTCCGAACTCTCCAGCCTGACCCTGCACGCCGACCAGACGTTTGAAACGTTTGATATGCGCCAGCACGAACTGGACCGCGACAAGGCCGAAAACCTGAACCGGGCCTACACCTTTGCCCGCAATTTTGCCGCCAGCCCCAAAGACTGGATCACCTTTACCGGCACCTACGGCTGCGGCAAAACCCACCTGGCTGCGGCCATTGCCAACGAGCGGGTGCGCTCCGGCGAACCGGCCCTGTTTGTAGTAGTGCCGGATTTGCTCGATCACCTGCGCAGTACCTACAGCCCCAACAGCCTGGCCAGCTACGACAAACGCTTTGACGAAGTACGCAAATCGCCGCTGCTGGTGCTCGATGATCTGGGCACGCACAGCGCTACCCCCTGGGCCGAAGAAAAACTGTACCAGTTGTTCAACTATCGTTACAACGCCCGCCTGCCCACCGTCATCACGATGGCCAAAGATGTCGATTTAAAACCGCGGCTCAAATCGCTGATTCTGGATGTGGGCCGCTGCACGCCGTTTGAAATTCTGGCGCCCAGCTATCGCGGCCTGCCCACCCGCAACCAGCCCAAAACCACCCGGCGGCGCACCACGCCGGCCCACAGGTAACTGCATGAAAATTACCGACGCCCAACTCAAGCAGATTTACGCCCACGCCAAAGAAACCTATCCCGCCGAGTGCTGCGGCTTTTTGGTGGGCGTTTTTGCCGATGGCGGCACGGTGCGCCAGGTACAGCCAGCCGCCAACCAAAACACAACCCGCACCGACCGCTTTGTCATTGCCCCGGAAGAGTTTGCCCGGGTGCAGTTTGCCGCCGACGATGCCGGGCTGGAAATCATCGGCATTTACCATTCCCACCCGGATTGGCCGGCCATCCCCTCCCAAACCGATATGGACAACGCCTGGGACGAGGTTTACTACCTCATCGCCTCAGTGCACGAGGGCATGCCGCTCAACACCGCCATCTGGCGGCTGGCCGGCAGCGGCCCGCGCCGCTTTGAGGCCATTCCGCTGGAAATTTTGGATGAAAACGAGTTGAAACAATGACTGCTCAAAATTTAACCCGATACATCCGCCAGACTATTTTCCCCGGCATTGGGGAAGAAGGTCAGCGCAAGCTGCTAAATGCCCGCGTGCTGGTGGTGGGCTGCGGGGCCAACGGCACCAACATTGCCAACCATCTGGCCCGGGCCGGCGTGGGCCATCTGACAGTAGTTGACCGCGATTTCATCGAGCTGAACAATTTGCAGCGGCAACTGCTGTTTGACGAGATCGACCTGGCCCAAAACCTGCCCAAAGCCGTCGCCGCCGAGCGCAAACTGCGGGCCATCAATTCTGATATCGATGTGCGCGGGCTGGTATCTGATGTCAACGCCGAAAACATCGAAAGCCTCATCGCCGGGATGACGCTGGTGATGGACGGCACCGACAATTTTGAAACCCGCTACATTCTGAACGATGCCTGCGTAAAGCACGACATCCCCTGGATTTACACCGGCGCGGTGTCCAGCTACGGCATGAGCCAAACCATCATCCCCGGCAAAACCGCCTGCCTGCGCTGCCTCTTTGCCGATATTCCACCGGCCGGCACCACCGCCACCTGCGACACCGCCGGGGTAATTGGCCCGCTGGTCAGCGTGGCCGCTGGTATCAGCGCCAGCGAGGCGCTCAAACTGATCGTTGGCCAGGGCGACATCAACGAGGGCATCGTCCACGTGGATGTCTGGTACAACACCTTTGAGCAGTTTGCCACCGGCGGCCCTCGCCCCGACTGCCCGGCCTGCGGCCAGCGCAACTTTGAATTTCTCAACCAGGACATTGGCGGGCAGAGCGTGAGCCTGTGCGGCCGCAACGCCGTGCAAATCCGGCAGGCCGGCGGCGGCAAACTCCCGCTGGCCCACCTGGCCGACCGGCTGAGCGCCGTGGCCACCGTAACCGCCCGCAACGATTATTTGCTCCGCTTTGAGGTAGACGGCTACGACATCACCCTGTTTGCCGATGCGCGGGCCATCATCAAAGGCACGCAGGACGAAAGCGTGGCTCGCGGCCTGTACGCCAAATACATCGGGGCGTGAGCACCCTTCACGTTCGATTAATCTTGGCGGCGTACAATCGGGCCAGCTTGTTTAAAGATACAGTAGGGGCGCTTCGCGAAGCGCCCCTACCCAATTTGGTCAGAAACGGAGGACCAACCTTGAGTTTTATCAAAAAATTGTTTGGCAAATCAGAAACCACCGCGCCGCCACCGGTTCCAACCGCGCCGCCGCCCGAACCGGCGCCAATCCGGGTAACAGAAATTTCGCCGGCCGATCTCAAAGCGCGGCTGGACAACGGCGACGAGGTGATTGTGGTGGATATGCGGCAGGGCTGGGAGTATCATTCCGGCCATATCCCCGGCGCGCTGCACATGTTTATTCAGGAAATTCCGGCGCGGATGAATGAACTACCCAAAGACCGGGACGTGGTGTTTCAATGCTGGCATGGCAACACCAGCATGGACGCTTCGGCGTTTCTCATCCAGAATGGCTGGGACGCGGCCCATATTTTCAGCCTGAGCGGCGGCATGGCCGGCTGGGTGACGACCTTTGGGCCAGCCGGGCTGGAAAAATAGAGGCACCGGATGCAATCCTGGAAGACACTCTCCAAAAACCTGGTGCTGGAACGGGGCAAATACCTGCGGGTTGAAGACCACGCGGTCCAACTGCCCGGCGGCGAGACCATCCCCGATTGGCCGTGGATCATCACCCCGGATTACATCAACGTAGCGGCGATAACTGAGCAGGGCGACTTTCTCTGCTTCCGGCAAACCAAATACGCGGTTGAAGGCACTTCGCTGGCGGTGGTGGGCGGCTACATTGAACCGGGAGAGGAGCCTCTGCCAGCGGCCCGGCGCGAACTGCTGGAAGAAACCGGCTACGAGGCCGGCGACTGGCTCAGTTTGGGGCAGTATGTGGTGGATGGCAACCGGGGCGGCGGCGTGGCCCACCTGTTTTTGGCGCGCAACGCCCGGCAGGTTGCGCCGCGCAACGCCGATGACCTGGAGGAACAGGAACTGCTGCTGCTCAGCCGCTCGGAGGTTGAGGCGGCGCTGGCCGCCGGCCAGTTCAAAGTGCTGGCCTGGGCCACAGTGATGGCGCTGGCGCTGGGGCGGTTGGCGTAATTAAACCGTCACCGCCGTATCGAGCACGGGGAACGACTCTGTTTCACCCAGAAGCTGGCGGTAAACGGCTACCGTATTTTGAGCGATAGCTGCCTGGGTGTACTGGCTGGTGACTCGCTGGTGGCCCTTTTGGCGCAGCTCTTTGCGCAGCGGCACATCATCCAGCAGGCGCTGCAATTGTTCCTGCAACTCAAGCGCGTTGCCTTCGGCAAAGGTCAGGCCCGCATCGCCAATCACCTCCGGGATGGCCCCGGACCGCGCCCCCACCGTGATCACATCGCAAGCCATCGCCTCAATGAGTACCCGGCCAAACTGCTCTTTCCAGTTGGCCCGCGATACCGACGGCAGCACCAGCACATCCAGCCCGCTGAAATAGTGGGGCAGGTGATGGGTGGGCATTTTCTGGTCAAACGTTACCCGCGGGGCAATACCCAGCCACTGGCTCATTTGCTCCAGCCGTTTGCGGTCCGGGCCTTCACCCAAAATCTGCAAATTCCACGGCCCATCGAGCTGGCTGACCGCATGCAGCAAAATTTCCAGCCCTTTTTCCTCCACCAGCCGGCCCACATAACCAATCACCAGCGCCGGCTGGCTGGGCGGCCCCACACTTTTGCGTTTGAACACGCTCACTTTGCCCCGTTTGGTCACCCGCTGGCGGCGATAATAAATAGCCGGATCGACCCCAAACTGCGGAATTAAATGCATCGGGCCGGCGTAACCTTTGCGCCGCCACACCTCGGCGGCCTCGCTGTTGCCCACCAGCAGCGCGTCGGCGTGGTTGAGCACATATTGTTCCATCCAGCTAAAGGGCGGTGGGTAGCGGCGAAACAGGTTTTGCCAGGTAAAGACCACCGTCCGCGCCCCGACGCTCTGGGCCAGCCGCATGGCGTGAAACGTGGCCAGGTTGTACGGCTCCTCATCGATGTGAAAAATATCCGGGCGCACCTGGCGCACAATTTTGCCCAACCCCGGATAAACGTGCAGGTGATAGTTGCCGTTGAGCCACATATTAGACACAATCAGCCGGTAACCCTGGGTGTGAACTTTTTCCAGCCGGGTGGGGCTGGCCGGGTCGTTCCAACTGGGCGGCACCACCACGGTCAAATCGATGCCGTCAATAGCGGCGATCTCTTCCAGTTTTTTTTGGTACGCGCCCACAATCAGGGCTTT
>CAYOXS010000350.1:0-5808 GCA_964407935.1 uncultured Caldilineaceae bacterium | reverse complement strand
TTAATAATCCAGCGGCTGGGTGCGCACTTCCAGATCAACAAATTGGGCCAGGTGCTTTTTGAAGTAAACGGAAAAGACGCCGGTTGGCCCGGAGCGGTGCTTGCCCACAATAATTTCGGCGATGTTGGGGAATTCGGTGTCGGGGTCGTACACGTCGTCGCGGTAGATAAAGAGCACCACGTCGGCATCCTGCTCAATAGAGCCGGACTCGCGCAGGTCGCTGAGCATGGGCCGTTTGTCGTGGCGAGATTCCACCTGCCGCGATAACTGGCTGAGGGCCAGCACCGGCACGTTAAGTTCGCGGGCCAGCCCTTTGATCGAGCGCGAAATAAAGCTGATTTCCTGCTGGCGGTTTTCGTTTTTGGTGCCGCCGCGCATCAACTGCAAATAATCAACAATGATCAAATCCAGGCCGTGTTCGGCGTGGAGGCGGCGGGCTTTGGTGCGCAGCTCCAGCACGGAGATGGCCGGTGTGTCATCAATAAAGACCATTGTTTCAGACAGCAGCCGGATGGCCTGGTAGAACGTTGTCCATTCATCGGGTTTAATGTTGCCCAGCCGCAGCCGCTGGCTGTCGATGCCGGTTTCGGCGGAAACGAGCCGCTGCACCAACTGCTCGTCGCTCATTTCCAGGCTAAAAATGGCTACCCGTTTTTGCCAGCGGCGAGCCGCCTGCAAAGCCATGCTCAACGCCAGCGAGGTTTTGCCCATACCGGGCCGGCCGGCCATCACCACCATATCGCTGCGCTGCAACCCGCCGAGCAGTTTGTCCAGGTCGGTCAACCCGGTGGGGATGCCGATGATTTCGCCCTGGTGCTCGTGCAGGTATTCCATGCGGTCGTAGTAATTTTCCAGCACTTGCCGGATGGGGCGCAAGTCGCGTTCAACCCGCCGCTCAGCGATGCTGAAAATGATCTCTTCGGCCCGGTCAATGACCTCGCTAACGTCTTCGGTGTCCTGGTAGGCCAGTTGGGCAATTTCGCTGGCGGCGCCAATGAGGCGGCGCAGCACGGCGGTGCGCTCAACAATGCGGGCGTAAAATTCAACGTGAATGGAGGTGGGGGTGGCGTTGATCAGGCTGGTGAGGTAGGCCGGGCCGCCAATGTCTTCCAGTTGCTCGCGGCGGGCCAACTCATCGGAGAGGGTGACCAGGTCGGCGGGCTGGCGGCGCTCGTGCAAATCCAGAACGGCTTCAAAGACCCAGCCGTGGCGCTGCACATAAAAATCGGTGGGTTTGAGGAAGGTGGAAATCTGGATGACGGCGTCCGGGTCGATGAGTAATGCGCCCAGAACCGCTTCTTCGGCTTCTACGTTGTGAGGTTGTAATTTGTCGGGAACAGCGCTGGATGTGCCATTATTTGCCATAGTTAATTAATCCGAACAAGAGTTCTATACAGAAATAATAACACGTGCGCGGTGTTTCGTCAACGAAAATTTTGATCGAACCAACCGCGCACGTAACGGTTATGTATTATGGGTACTTGTTAGCAGAGGGTTAACCAACAGAAGAGAGCGGGTTGTTGCCTTTTTTCCGGGACGTGATTTAATTCTTGCCCAAATCATCCAGATCGAGTTCGTTGATAAAATCGCGGAACGCCGACAACTGTTCTTCTTCTTCTTCAGATACCGGTGCGGCGTCAACGTCTTCGGTATCCAGATTATCTAAACCGGTTTCGGGCACAATTGCAGCTTCTTCCATCACCTGTTCGGCCACAAACAACGGCGCGTTAACCCGTACAGCCAGGGCAATGGCATCGCTGGGGCGGGCATCAATTTCAATATTTTTGCCGTCCAGGTCCATCACAATGTGGGCAAAGAAGGTGTCGTTTTTGAGTTCGGTCACGATAACATGCGATATTTTGGCGCCCATTTGATCGATGATACTTTTGAGCAGATCGTGGGTGAGCGGCCGGGCTACCTGTACGCCCTGGAGCTGCAAAGTGATAGCATCAGCTTCAAAGGGGCCAATCCAAATAGGTAAGTAGCGGTCGGAGTCTGTTTCTTTAAGTACTACTACCCGGTGCTGCGACATCAGGCTTACTCTGATGCTATCAATTTTGACTTCAATCATTGAGTACCCTCCTTCCGTTGCTTTGACGGAATGACGTTTGGATTATACCACATCACATACGCGCACACAAGAGCTATGCAGTTGCGACAGTCGGATTCATTCACATCCAAGTTATCCTTTAACGTACGACAGTTTCTCGCGGATAGAACCGTTTCTCACCCGGAATATATCGACTCCGCGGACATGCCCTTTGGCGCTGGCCATGTCTACCCAGGTGTATTTCCAACGCATAACGCACCGCTCACCAAAACCAAAAATCTCCTCAATTTCGATGTGAGCCTGGGGCGACTCGCGGAAAAAATCCTGCCAAAACTGAGTTACGGCTTCTTTTCCCGAGTACACAGCGCCGTCGGGAGCTGGATTGGTGTTTTCAAAGACACAATCGTCGCTCATAAGCTGCATCATCCCGGCGACATCATGATGATTGAAGGCCTGATTGAACTCAAGAACGACGCGGGTGGCTGCTTCTATCTTTGACATGCGGGCTGGACTCATGTGGATATTACCTCCTTCAGTTGAAAATCTCATCGCCGCTTAACGCATTTTTAGCCGGCGCGTGATCATCCAAACATAAAAGGTGGGGTGCTCTACAACGCATCACCCCACCGGCAAATACACTTTGATTGTACACCCACCTGGCTGGCAAAACTAATGCCAATTAATTTGTTACCTATGGCCCAATCGCAACATCAACAGCGGGGGTCTGAGCGGCCACATGCCCGGTGTGGAGCAATGTGGCCCGATTGCTGATGATCCCGGCCGGTGCAGCGTCATCACGCACTTTGGCGGTCACAATAATGGCTACCGGTTGGCCGGGAAACAGCGTGCCAATATCAACAGTGAGTAAATTGCCCCACAATTCTACCTGCCCAACTGTGGAAGTTGCGCTCACCGGAGTGAGCGTTTCCGGCAATAAATCCGTGATCATTACCTCACCCATTGCGGGCGGGCTGCCCGCTGCCAAACCAAGCGTGTTTGTTACCCGGATGGTGTAGGTAATGATTTCGCCGGGCTGCGCCTGAGTGGGATTGACAGCCAGCACCGGCATCACGTCCGGGTTGGGCACAACCTTGCCCCCGTACAGCCCCAAATTCACCTCAAACGTTTGGCGATACCCCAGCCTGATGGCCACATCACGGGTCATTGGGCGCAGCCAGGGCGGCGAAACCGGGTTAACCAGCCCAATGCCCTGTCCCAAACAATCAGAAGCGTAGTAGCCGTTGTCGTCGGTTATCTCCAGGGCCAGCCAGTCCGAACCACTCAGTAAGACCGGCAGTTTGGGTTCGTTGCGATAGCCCCAATTGATAGCCACACCATGCACTGTCATACAAGATGTTCCGGCGTCCCCGCCATCGCCATGACCGCCCCCACCGGAGACCCCCTTGATTTGAGGTGGCTGCGTCCGGCCCGGCGGCGGCCCCGGAACATCCGGCGGCGGGTTGGGCCGGGTTGGCGGTTCCTGGGCCAGTGTGGTAGGCAGAGCTACCCCAGCCAGCCACACCGCCGCCACCAGAAGTATGAGCGCCAACCGAACCAGGCTGGCAAATCTGAGCTTTGTCATGGGCTATGCTCCTAACCCGCCTGACGCGGGGATAATTCCAGGACTGTCTCGCCCCCGGACCCAGCCCGGGGGCGAGACAGTTGCGTGATCGAATTTTACTGCTGAGGCGGCTGAAGCCGGGCCGGAGCCGGTTCCACCCCATCTGTTTGCGCCGGCTGGATTACTGTCTGTTTCTCCGTGCTGGAGGTGTTCAACAATCTGATGCCGGTCACAATCAGGTCTGGCTTGCCGGGGGTGGCGCTGCACGTGCTGCCGCCGCTGCCGGCCACGTTGTTGCCTTCGCCGCCGGGGCCTTCGTCAACCACCCCGGTGCCGGGCGTCGTTTTATCAAACAGGTCAACCTGGGCGTACAACCGCGCCGAGGACGGGAGCGGATTGGGCATGTTCTTGATTACGGCATCGTCCAGATACAGGTTGATGCTCTGGCCCGGCCCCAGGGTGCTGACGGTGAAGCCGGCTCCCTGGCCAAACCAGTCGTACCCCTCACCGTGGTTGATGGGCCAGAAAATGGACTGCTCGTTGGGGTTAAAGTACAGGTCTACCCAGAAAGCGCCAACGGCATTGGTATCGCCACAGTTGAGGATGGTCAGCTCGACAGTTGGCTCGGTTGGGGCGGGGGCTGTGTTCGCCTTCATCAGCAACGGCAGATAGATGTTACCGCTGCCGGGAGCCGGGTTGCGCACCGCAATGATGGCGCTCTTCTGCAGCAGGTCGGGATGGAAGCCATCATTGATGTCAACCACGTTCTCAATGATCGTCCCGTCAGGTGTACCGGCGTTTACCCGGGCTTCAAACGTGATCGTTACCGGTGTACCCACCTGAACCTGGCCGTTCCAGCGAACTTCGCTGCCAACGTAACCGGCTACTCCGCCGGTTGGAGTCACCGGGCCAACGTAGGTCATTTCCACCGGGAGAACGTCGGTAATGGTGGTGGAGTGGGCGTGCATGTTACCAGTGTTGCTTAACACAATCTGGTAAGTGACCAGACTATCGGCCGGCGCGCCCGGTTTATTGACCGTTTTCACGGAGTTGGCCAAATTGGGCTGCGATACAACCACCGCGCTGTCACTATCGCGGTTATTCTTGCCATCGCCGGCGATGCGGGCGGTGGTGCTGATCACTGTGCCGTTATCCATTACCGGCGGCAGTTCAACCACAATGGTTCGCTGGCCAAAGAATCCGGCGGGTTGAGCCGTGATTAACCAGAAGAGGGTATTGCCGCTTCGCAAGGCCCCACCGCTCGCCGAGACAAAGGAGGTGTTGTCCGGGATATCAATCTCCAGAGAACCAAAGTTAAGCGGTTCCGTGCCGCTGAAGCTGATGGTGTAGGTGATCTGTTCGCCCGGCTCAACAGTGTCGCGGTTGTCGGTCAGGTCGATGAGCAGATCAGTTCCAATCCGGGTGAGGGTGCTGTCTGTGGCGCTGGCCCCGGAATTATCGACAACGGTAGCCCTGTTGGTAATCTCCGTGCCGTTGGGCACTGCATTATCAACCCGAACCGCGAACTGCACCTGGCCGGGAGTGTTGGGCAGCAGATTGCCCAAATCCCAGGTAACCACATTCCCAACCACACTACAACCGCCGGTGCAACTGTTGGCAATGTAACTGGTTCCAGCCGGGATGGGATCGGTGATGACTACGCCGGGGGCCAGTTCATCACCAACCGCGTTGTAGTCAATGGTGTAAATGATCTGCTGGCCGGCGGCCACCGCTGCCGGAGCGCGTTTATCAAGCGTCAGCGTATGGCTGCTCTGAACCGTGGCGCTGCTGCTGGCCAAAACCGGCGCGCCGCCGTTGGCATCGCGGATGCGGGCGGTGTTGGTGATGACCGTGCCGTTGGGCGTTAACGGATTCACCCGCACCTGCACAGTCAGGTCGCCGCTGTCACCGGGGCTGGCATTGCCCAGATTCCACTGCACATACGTCCCGCCACCCTGCTGCAAACAGCCGCCGCAACTGAAGAAGGTGGTGTTGGCCGGGATGGCATCGGTGATGATTACGCTCTGGGCCGGCTCGTTACCGGTCACTTCCCAATGGAGGGTGTAGTTGATCAGGTTGTTGGGCGAAACCAGATCCGGCGTGCCGGTCTTGGTCAAAGTGAAGCCGTGGCCGCTGTTCACAGTTGTGCTGGCTGTATCCACATCGGTGGCCCCGCCATTGCTGTCGCGGATGGAGA
>CAYOXS010000349.1:0-5934 GCA_964407935.1 uncultured Caldilineaceae bacterium | reverse complement strand
GGCGGCGCCTGTTTTTTGAGCGCCGCTTCCAACGCATCTTTAAACGCATGCGCCGACTGGAAGCGCTTTTCCGGTTCGTACTCCAGCGCCCGCATTATGGCTTTATCTGTGGCTTCTGTGAGCGCGGGGTTGAGCAGGCGCGGCGCTTCTTCGTGAAAGGTGAAGGGCGGCTCAAGGCGCGGGTCTCGTTTGGTGAGCAAGTGGTGCAAGGTAGCCCCAAGGGCGTAAATATCGCCGCGAGGGTCAACAATGCCCTTGTACTGCTCCGGCGGCGAGTACCCTTCGGTGCCAATCATGGTGCCTTTCTGGCCAGCGTCAAACGCTTTGGCAATACCAAAGTCAATCACCGCGATTTTGTTGTTGTCGCGCAGCATAATGTTAGAGGGCTTGAGGTCTCTGAAAATGATGGGCGGTTCCTGGCTGTGCAGGTAGATTAACACTTCACAAACCTGAATTGCCCAATCCAGAACCATTTCTTCTTTTAACATGCCCTGGGTGCCTTCCAGCACTTCTTCCAGGTTTTGGCCCTCAACAAATTCCATCACCACATAACTGCGGACGGATTCACTGAAAAAGTCGTAAATTTGAGGGATGCCGGGGTGTCGTAACTGCACCAGCAGGTTGGCTTCGCGCATAAAACTTTGGACAGCCAACCTGCGCACGTGCGGGTCGGGCGTGGTGCTGATCATTTCTTTAAGGGCACACCATCTGGCAATTCCGGTAAAACGAAGGTCCTGCGCCAGGTAAACGGCGCCCATGCCGCCAACGCCCAGCACCTTTTTTATTTCGTACCGGCTCTGCAATACGGCTCCCTTGGGCAGAATATTCTCATCATATCCGCCACCATCAGAACCATAATTTTCTAGACGATGTGTCTCAATTGCCACAATCTACTCCTAAGTATTATCCGAAATTAATTATATCGTCACCTATGCCTAAATGCAATCGTACTTAAGGTGGAGGTTGCCACTAAGAGCATGGTACGCCCTGTTCCTTTGTTTTCAATGGGTAATTTTGTGGGTAATAAACGCAGCAAGTGTTGTATCCAAGCAGATTATACTATATCCCCTTTACTTACGTCAACAACCATTTGGCTTGCACAGCAAATTTATAGATGTGCGCGTCCTCATTCTACAGCAAAGAAGCGATTAATTGTGCGTAATTCATCATTCTTTTGAAATGGTTGGGGCCGATGCGACGAAAGCGAAAAAGTTAAATCAAATCCATCTCTTGGGCCCGGGCCACCGCCTGGGTGCGGCTGTTAACATCGAGCTTACGGTAGATGTTAATGGTATGCGTTTTGGCGGTTCCCACCGTAATAAAGAGTTTTTCGGCAATTTCCCGGTTGGAGTAGCCTTCGGCCACCAGTTGCAATACCTCTATTTCACGGTCGCTGAGGGGTTCGATGAGCAGACTCTGGGCCGCCGGTTTGGGCGGCGCGAGCGCCGGGCCGGCGGGAGCCGGGATTTCCCGTTGGGGCAGATTCAAGCAGGCGCTGATCAATTTATCCAGATAGCGCGGATTTAGCCCCACCGCCCGATTTTTGAGCTGCTGCAACAGGTTGGCCATAGTCCGGCCTTCATCGGCAAAAACGCGGACGTAGCCGCCCGGCTCGGCCAGCGCCACCGCCCCGGCCAGCGTCGATAACGCCGCTTCGATGTCGCCCTGCGCCTGCCGCAGCAAGGCTTCCACAATAAAAATCTCTACCAGCCGGCCATTGCGGCCGGTAGCCTGAGCGCCCGTTTTGAGCCTGATAATGATCTGCTCGGCGATTTCAAACTGTTCCTGGGCCATAAAAACCCGGGCCAGCGTTAGATATTCGCCGGGGAGGTGGAAGTGATGGTCAATGCGTGAGTCAAGCAGGTTGTCCAGCGGCAGGGTGCTGGTTTGCCCCCACTGCACCGCCGCAGCCAGGTTGCCCTGGGCCAGCCACAGCCGGGCCTGCACCGCCGCAACCCAGAGCATCACCGGCGATCCCGGCGATGCCAGTTCGGTGGCCTGTTGAATGGCATCGAGCGCGCCGGCAATGTCGCCTTCGGCCTGCAAAATGCGGGCCAGCACCAAGTAGGCAATAGCCGGATTTCCGCCCAGCATATTTACCTGCTGTTTTAAATCAACCGCAATGGTCAACAGGCGTTTGGCTTCTTCCAGGTTGTTCCATTCCCGGTTTAGCTCGGCCAGTTCAATGTAGGTCCAGCGGGCTGCCGGAAATGGGGACGCCTGTTCCGCGTTTTTTTGTTCAACCAGATTAATGGCCCGCGAATAATATTCGGCGGCGCGCTGAAGTTTGCCCTGCTCTTCCTGCAGGCGGGCCAGGTTACTGAGCACGGTCAGCGAAATAATGATTTTGTTGGTGGGCAGGCTGATGGCCAATGCCTGCTCCAGCGCGGCGCTGGCCTGATTCAGCTTACCCAGCGCTTCGTAGCCGTTGCCCAGCGTCATGTAAATGATGCTGCGGGCGGTGGCGCTGTTGGGAGTATCGGTGGGCAGTTTTTCGAGCGCCTGTTCGCACAACGCCACTGCCTCTTCGGCCCGGTTTTCCTGGCTGCCCACCAGCATGGCCCGCATGGCCGCAGCTTCGCCCTGCATGTTTTCAATGGCGCGAGCATCCCAGCCCTGGTTCCGTTCCGGGTTGTTGGCATCCATGCCAGTCAGCGCCGTTTCAGCGGCGGAAAGGTATTTTTCAACCTCATCCCACTGAAACAACATCACCGCCGACCAGCCTTTGCCCAGGCCCAGCCGGGGTCGCTCCAAAATCAACGCCTCCGGCAGCCGGTCTAACCAGCCGCTAACAATGATCACCTCGCCGCCAACCAGCAAATCAATAATCACCGATTCAATCAAGCGCATCGCTTCGGCGGTGTCGCCGGCGTCAAGGGCGTGATTGATGGCCTCGCTGGTGAGGCCCTGGGCGGCGTACCAGCGGCAGGCCCGGCGATGAAGCTCAATTTGCAGGCCGGGGTTCACAGTTTGCCGCAGGTGCGCGCTTAAAAAATCGGCAAACAGGTGGTGGTAGCGATACCAGCGCCGGTGGCTGTCGAGCGGAATCACAAACAGATTGGCTTGATCCAGGTATTCCAAAATCTCCTGCCCCGTAGCGTTGGGGCCGGGCACAACCTGGCTGCTGGCGGGTGTCGGGCCGGTAGACGCGCCATTGGTCCGGCCCAGCATGGCATCGCACAACGGGCCGTTCAGCCGGTTTAATATTGAGGTGTGCAGCAAAAATGTGCGGATGTGCGGCGGCTGCTGGGCCAGCACCTCTTCTGCCAGGTAATCAATGATGTAGCGATGGCTGCCGGTAAAGGCTTTCACAAAGCTTGGCGCGTCGCTGCGGCCCTGCATGGACAGGGCGGCCAGTTGCAGCCCGGCAATCCAGCCTTCCGTCCGGCCTTCCAGCGCGGCCATCTCGGCCGGTGACAATTCGAGATTCATGATCTGGTTTAAAAAGATGGCGGCCTCGGCGGGGGTAAAACGCAGGTCGGCGTCGCGCAGTTCCACAAGCTGGTTGCGCACCCGCAGCCGGGTGAGCGGCAGGGGCGGATCGCTGCGGCTGGTGATCATTAAGTGAAGTTGGGGCGGCAAATGATCCAGAAAAAAGGTGAGTCCGTGGTGAATCTGGTCGCTTTCAATTAAATGGTAATCGTCCAGCACCAGCACCAGCCTGTCCGAGCTGCCGGCCATGGCGTTAATCAGCACCGTCAAAATTTCTTCGATGGGCGGCGCTTGCGGTTCGGTGAGCAGCGACAGGGCATCGGCGCCGACGTTGGGCCGGGCCATATCCAGGGCAGCAATCGCGTAGTGCCAAAAACGGACCGGGTCGTTATCGTTTTGGTCTACCGAGAACCAGGCCACGCGGGTAGACTGCTGCTGGTGCAGGTTGGCCCAGGCGCTGAGCAGAGTGGTTTTGCCAAAGCCGGGCGGCGCAGAAACAAGCGTCAGCTTGCGCTGTAATCCGTCGTCAAGTTGCTTCACCAGATGCGGCCGGCTCACCAGGCGGGGCCGGGCCGGGGGAATATACAGTTTTGTTTTGAGCAGGGTGACCGGCACGGTAATCCTCTAAAAAACGCTGATATTCATTATAATTGACCTGACAGTTTCTGGCTAGACTCAATTTTGGTTGGCCGCTTGATCAGCAGCGCCACCACCGCAATGCTCAGCGGCACAACCAACAACCCGCTGATGACCGGCGCGTAGCTCCCCCAATGATCCATGCTCAGCCCCAGGGCATACGGCCCCAGCGAGGTCGCGCCAATAATGCCGATCATCGTTGCGCCGCGAATAGCGCCCAGGTGCAGCCGGCCAAAATATTTGGCCCACACCGTCGAATCCATTACTCTGAAAACCCCGCTGACCAGCCCTTGCAGCGCCGCGTACAAAAAAGCCTGCCACGGCGTCGACATCACCTGCACCATGATCATGGTTGCCGCCAGCAGCAGCATCGTCAGCGACAGCAGCAGCCGCGCCGAATACCTGTCGAGCAGGCGGCCCATGCCCAGATTGCTGATGATCGAAAACAGGGCGATGACGTTGAACGCGATCAGAGCCGTATCGCGGCCCATGCCGCGCACCTCAAACAGCGACATCTGGTGGAACACCAGCCCGGCTAAAATCATCGTCATTGTTGACAGCGCCACGGCAAAAATCCAGAAAGCGCCGGTGCGCCGGGCTTCGGCCAGCGTCCAGCTTTCTTCGGCAGCCAGCGACAGCAGCGATGAGTCGAGCACCGGCGCATCGCCATCGGGCCGGAGGCCGTACTGTTCGGGCCGGTCTTTAAACAAAAACCAGCCCACCGGCAGCATCACCAGCCAAACCAGCCCGCCCAGCGCTGTCCAGGCATCGCGCCAGCCAAAATGACCAATCAAAAACTGGGTCAGCCACGGAAAAATGAGCAGGCCGATGGGCAGGCTGAGGCCGGAAATGCCCATCACCAGCCCGCGCCGCCGGATAAACCACTGGGCGATCACATTATTGCTAACCAGTTGCAGCGAGCCAAACCCAAAAAAGCGCAGCGCCAGCATGGCGGCAAACGCGGCCAGCGCCCCCTGAACCCAGCTCATCCACCAACTGGCCAGCCCCAGCCCCAGCACCACCAGCACCACCATCCGGCGCGAACCGTACCGGTCGACCAGCCGGCCGGTCACGGGCAGCAGCAGCGACGCGGTGAGCGTGGCCAGCCCGTACGTAAGCGATATATTGGCCCGCGAAATCCCCAGATCGGCGATGAGATAATCAATAAAAATGCTGACGGTAAACGTCTGGCTGGGGCCCATCATCACCGTACCCAGCGTGCCGACCGCCAAAATAACCCAGCCATAATAAAACGGCAGCGCGTTGATCAGCCGGCTGTTTTTGACCGCGGTTATGCCAGCCACTTCACTTCGTCACCCACCGCAATTTCGCCGTCATCGAGCACTTCGCCAAACGCGCCGCCGCCCCAGTCATCGCGCAGCGATTCTCTGAGGCCGGACAGGGCTTCGTCCATCACCTCGCACGGCCGGGTTTCGCCGTAAATCCTAACCCGGCAGCCGCCAATTTGCAGCACCTGGCCGCGGGTATCCGCCAGTTTGATGCCGCTGACCATCAAATTGGCCCGCCGCGCCGCCGGGTCCAGATCGGCGCCCAGCGCGGCCATCACGTTGTCCCACTTTTCGCGCTCAATGATGGTTACCTGCCGCTTGCCGCCCTGATTGGCGTTGCCCACCAGCCCCGCACCCGCCTTGAGCGTGGCTCGCTGCTGCGGGTCCATTGGCCCGGCTTTCATTCGTTTTAGCCAGATGGCTTCAAGTTTGCCCATTGTGTTTCCCCTCCAGTTAAATCATAAAAAAAGATTATAGCCGCATCCGGCCAAATTTTAAATTCCGCCGGGATTGAGGATTTTAAGAGAAGCGCCGCAGGCCGGGGGGAATGGGGGGTGTCCCTCCATTCCCCCCGGTC
>CAYOXS010000348.1:0-5937 GCA_964407935.1 uncultured Caldilineaceae bacterium | reverse complement strand
TAAATCATAATAAGGTTCATCCCACCGCAACGGCTGGTTGTGAAGCAATCCTACGCACAGTAGGCGAACAAATAAAGCTAGACAAAAGATAATAATCAAATGATGTTTGTGGACGAGGTGTTTTATAGACGAAAAGAAAGGATTTGGCTTCATGTATATCCTCTGGTAGCACTGCATTAAACCGTGGTCACTTATTTTACCCGATCCCCCCTGACCTCCTCCCCAGCTTGCAGGGAAGAGGCTTGAGTAGTTACAAAAATTCCAACTCTCCTGAGCGTAATCCTGCGATAATGTCTCCTATGTTAGTTCTCCTGCGCAGCTTAATAGAACTCCCTTTTGATGCCATCTAACGTAAAGGTTTTGACGCAGATAAGACTGTCTGGAATTCAGAACGACATCTTGAAAAATCAGATGGTTTTAGGGCAACAGAGAATTAACTTGCGCCGGGACTATTCAGTTATGATCGTGGTCTTCAAATTGGCTGCACCCATATACAATTTGAAACAAGGTTAACTCTATCATAAAAAAGTAATGAACAATAGTGACAAATGTCACATTCCTTCCTAGAAAATAGTTAGAATCGGCCCGGTGAGGATTCAACAATTCCTGATCTTTGATCTGCCACAGGCCGCCGTATAGCCGGCTTCTTCAAATACCAAAATTTATGGTACAATACCCTCTGCCGCCCGATTTGATTCTTCCCAGACCACATCCCAATCCGAACCGTACATAATAAACATTTCAGCCCAATAACCCTTATTTTGGCGAGTCAAATGAACACACACTCTGAAATCGAATCAACGTTTTTAAGCGATGCCGTCAGGAATGGCCCCGCCAATCAGCCGGCGCAGGGGGTGGTTCAGCTTGATACCCGGCAAGAGCCGCTGCGGGCGCTATACCACCTGGCGGTTGAGCTGTCGGCGTTGCGCAGTCTGGATTCGGTGTTGAATACGGCGCTGCGCCACTGCCTTGAGTTAACTGATTCGCAATTTGGCTTTGTTGGGTTGACCGCCGCCGACAGCCTGGCGATGGACGTGGTGGCCATTCAGGGCTTTCACCCGGCCGGCCAGTTTTACCAGCATCACCACCTCATTCCGCTGCGGCCCAACATTTTTGCCCGCGTGGTGCTGGAAAATGAACCGGTTCGCTCCGATAACGCGCTGGCGGACCCGCAGCGGGTGGGCCAGCCCAGCGGCCATCCCCCGGTTAACGCCTTTTTGGGCGTTCCGCTGCGCGTTGCCGATGTACCCATTGGCATGATCGGCGTGGCCAACCGCCCGGAGCCTTACGACGACGGCCACCAGCAGTTGTTGATGACTTACGCGGCCCAGGTGGCCATTGTTATCCGCAACGCCAAACTGTACGAAGAAATTACCGCCGCCAAAAAAGAGCTGGAACGGAAGGTGACCAGCCGCACCCGCCAACTGCGCGAGGCCAAAGAAGCGCTGGCCCAAAAAACGGTTCAGCTTCAGCAGTTGCTCACCGAAACCGTTAACGTGCAGGACCGCGAGCGGCGGCGCATTGCCCAGGATATGCACGATGGCATTAACCAACTGCTGGTGGGGGCCATGCTCGAGTTGAAATCGGCGCGGGAACGGCTAACCAACGGCAATTTGCCGGGCGTTGAAGATTCTCACGAGGCCGTGCAAACCATCCTCCACCGGGTTGAGGCCGAAATCCGGCAGGTGGTCCACAACCTGCACCCGCCCACGCTCGACGCGCTGGGGCTGGCCCCGGCCATTCGCCGCTACTCCGAGCGCTTTGAGCAGTACTCCAACATCCCCTGCCAGGTAACCGTTTTGGGCAACCCCGTCCGCCTCAGCTCCGACGCGGAAATTTGCATTTACCGGCTCATGCAAGAGGCCCTGCAAAACGTAAGCGCCCACTCGCGGGCCGGGCTGGCGGAAATCACCCTCAACTTTCTGCCAGATACCTTCAGCCTCATCATCGGGGATAACGGGCAGGGTTTTGACCCGGCCATTGTCCGGCAGAACGGCGTGGGCCATTTGGGGCTGTTCAGCATGCAGGAACGGGCCGAGCGGTTAAAAGGCAGCCTTAATATTGAATCGCAGCCGGGCCACGGCACGCAGGTAACGTTAACCGCGCCAACCGCGGCGCTGCTGGCGGGGAGGCAACCGGTTAAATGATGGATCGAATGCGGATTTTGGTGGTGGACGATCACCCCATTGTGCGCCAGGGCATCCGCAGCCTGCTGTCTAATTACACCGAGTTTGAGATTGTGAGCGAGGCCGACAACGGCGCAATGGCTCTCAATCTGGTTAAACGGCTGGCCCCGGATATTACCCTGCTGGATATCCGCATGCCCGGCGAATCTGGCCTGGAGGTTTTGCGGCAAATCCAGCAAATTCAGCCGGGGGCTAAAGTGCTGATGCTCACCTCTTTTGATGATGACGAATACGTAATGGAGGCGCTGCGGGCCGGGGCGCACGGCTTTGTGCTAAAAAGCGTGTCTGATGAAATGCTGGTTAACGCCATCCGGGCGGTGTACCAGGGCCAGCACGTGCTAAGCCCGCAGGTAACCGGCCAGATTGTCCGGCGCGTCATCTCAGATTCGCCCGCGCCGGTTGCGGAAGTGCCTGATTTTGACGAGGAAGCGCAGCAAATTTTGCGCCTGCTGGTAGCCGGGGCCAGCAACAGCCAGATTGCCGCCGATCTCTTTCTGAGCGAAACCAGCGTTAAACGCAAACTCCGCCAAATCTTTGCCGATCTCCAGGTTGAAACCCGCACCCAGGCCGCCGCCGAAGCCGTCCGCCGCCGGTTAGTTTGAATGAAGCGCCGCGGGCCGGGGGGGTGCCTGTGCCCGTTTTTTGGGTAGGGGGTAGTTCCCCCCATTTCACTTTCCCCTGACTCATTTTGGTTAACTCCCAATAAATTGGCCCACCTGGGCCACCATTCTGGCCCGGCTGGGGCTTGTTTTTGGCATGCCGGCATGTATCATATCTGCCAACTATGCTAAACTCCGTAGAATCTCTGACAACGCTGTTAGAAAATCAAGCGTACATTGCCGACGTTGGCCTGAGCACCAGCCTGTTCCTGGCTCTGAAAATGGAAAAGGCGCTGTTTTTAGAAGGCGAACCCGGCGTTGGCAAAACCGAGGTGGCCAAGGTGCTCAGCCGCATTTTTAACGCGCCGCTCATCCGGCTGCAATGTTATGAGGGCCTTGACATTAGCCACGCCGTCTACGAGTGGAATTACCCCCGCCAGCTTCTGGAAATTCAGGCGCACCCGTCTGCCCACCCCCCAACCGGCTCGGCCACCGACGACATTTTCACCGAGAAGTTTTTGCTCAAGCGCCCGCTGCTCCAGGCGCTGGACCACAGCCACAGCCAGTCGCCCATCCTGCTGATTGACGAAATTGACCGGGCCGACGAGGAATTTGAAAGCTTCCTGCTTGAACTGCTGTCCGATTTTCAAATCACCATCCCCGAAATTGGCACCCTCCGCGCTGTTCACAAACCCATTGTTATCATCACCTCCAACCGCACCCGGGAAATCCACGACGCGCTCAAACGGCGCTGCGTTTACTGCTGGATCGACTACCCTTCCCCCCACAAAGAAATTGAAATTGTCCGGCTAAAAGTGCCGGGCGTGCCGGCGCAACTGGCCGCGCAGGTGGTGGCCTTTGTGCAGGCCGTGCGCCAGCAAGAGCTGTACAAACTGCCCGGCGTGGCCGAAACGCTGGACTGGGCCGAAGCGCTGGCCCATTTGAACGCGCAGCAGCTCAATGCCGATGTGGTTAACGCCACGCTGGGCATCATTCTTAAATATCAGGACGACATTGATAAAATCCGCGGCCGTGTGGCCGCAGCGTTAGTTGAACAGGCCGTAACAAGTTAACGATTTTGGATTTTGGATTGACGATTTACGATTGGGTATTGATATTCAGGCAATAATCGTAAATCGTCAATCGTAAATCGTAAATTGCCCATGTCTTCTTTTTTCTTTGAAAACACCGTTGTTTTTGCCCAGGCGCTGCGCCAGGCCGGGCTGCCGGTTTCATTGCAGCAGATGGCCGATTTTGACCGGGCGCTGACCCTGATTGACCTTGGCCGCCGCGAGCAGGTGTATTACGCCGCGCGCGGCCTGCTGCTCAACCGGCGCGAGAATCTGCGCCTGTTCGATCTGATTTTTAACCGTTTCTGGCGGGTGCCGCCGGCAGACAGCAGCCTTCGCCGGGCAGCCGCCGCCGGGCAGCCCAACCATCGGCCCAAAAAGCCGCAAACGCTCACTATTGCAACGCTCATGGCCGCCAAAGCCCGGCCCACAGATGAAGAAATTGAAATTACCGATAAATCGGCCACCTTCAGCAGCCTGGAGGTTTTGCGCCGCAAAGATTTTTCTGAGCTGACGCCGGAGGAGCTGGACACCGTTAAACGCCTGATCCAGCAGATGCAGTGGCAGGTCAGTTTGCGCCAAACCCGGCGGCGGGTGGCCGATCCCGGCGGCGGGTTGCTGCACCTGCGCCAAACGCTGCGCACCGCCGCCAAATACGGCGGCGTGCCGCTGGGGCTGGCCTGGCAGCGCAAAAAAATCAAACAACGGGCGCTGGTGCTCATCGCCGATGTGAGCGGCTCGATGGAAAAATATGCCCGGCTGGTGCTGCAATTCTTTTACAGCGTGTCGCACAGTCTTAAAAATGTGGAATGTTTTGTTTTTGGCACCCGCCTTACCCGGATTACGCCGCAGCTCCAGCTCAAAAACATTGACCGCGCCCTTGATGAAGCCGCGCGGGAAGTGGTCGATTGGTCGGGCGGCACGCGCATTGGCGACAGCCTGAAAAGCTTTAACCAGCAGTGGAGCCGGCGGGTGCTGCGGCGCGGGGCGGTAGTGTTGATTATCAGCGATGGCTGGGAACGGGGTAACGTGGCCGGCCTGAAACGGGAAATGCGCTACCTGCACCATCGCTGCTACCGGCTGATCTGGCTTAACCCGCTGCTGGGCAAAGCCACCTACCGCCCGCTGGTTGAAGGCATGGCCGCCGCGCTGCCCTTTGTTGATGATTTTCTGCCCATCCATAATTTGCAGAGCCTCACCACGCTGGCGGAGCATCTGGGCGCGCTCGGCCAGCGCCGCGGAACAGGCCGCCGGAAATAAGAAACCAATATTCGTCATTCGTCATTCGTCATTTGTCATCCGTCTTTCGTCTTTCGTCTTTCAAGTGACCAGTGACCAGCGACAAATGATTACCAACAAGGAGGATTTACTTTTTATGAAATTGGCAGGTGAATACACATTTGATGCGCCGCAGGAAACGGTGTGGGAAGCCCTGCAAGACCCGGCCGTGCTGGCCTCGATTATGCCCGGCTGCGAAAAGCTGGAGCGGGTGGGCGAGGATGAGTACGAGGGCGCGCTCAAAATCAAGGTCGGGCCGGTTCAGGGCGAATTCCAGGGCAACGTTAAGCTGGAAGATATTAACCGCCCAAGCAGCTACAGCATGGCGGTCAATGGCAAAGGCGCGCCCGGTTTTGTCAATGGCAAGGGCCACGTGCAGCTAACCGGCCAGGGTCAAACCACGCTGATGGCCTACCAGGGCGACGTACAGGTGGGAGGGCGCATTGCCAGCGTCGGCCAGCGGCTGCTCGATAGCTCGGCCAAGGCCATTATCAAGCAGAGTCTGGAGGGGCTGAACGAAGTGATAAAAGGCCGGGCCGCCGCGGCGCGGACAGACGACGCTGTGACCGAGGCGGCGGCCGTACCTGCGCCCGCCGTCGAAGTCAAAGCGCCGTCGCAAATGAAGTTTGCCGCCGGCGTGGCCCAGGAAGTGGCCGGCGACCTGATTCCGGCCCAGTACCGGCCCTATCTGATTGCCGGCGGAATCGCCGTGGTGGCCATTATTTTGTATTTTGTGTTTCGGTAAACAGAATTTACCCCCACCCCCTGCCCCACCTGTGCCCCGCAGGGGTATCCCCCAAAATG
>CAYOXS010000347.1:0-5959 GCA_964407935.1 uncultured Caldilineaceae bacterium | reverse complement strand
GCTACAGCGGCCTGGCCAATTACCTGGGCCAAAAGCTGAACCGCCCGGTAGAACTCATCCAGCGCCGCACCTATGCCGAGGTCAACGATCTGGTGAAAAATGATGCGGTTGACCTGGCTTTTGTTTGCACCAGCGCCTATGTGGATGGGCACGCCGCCTTTGGCATGGAACTGTTGGCAGCCCCGGAGGTAGACCAGCAGCATGTTTATTATTCGGTGCTGATTGTGCCGGCAAACAGCCCCGCCCAAAGTATGGCCGATTTGCGCGGCAAAATCTTTGCTTATACCGACCCGATGAGCCACAGCGGCCGTGTTTACCCTACCTTCCTGGTGCAGAAGCTCAACACTACCCCTGCCGAATTTTTCAGCCGCACCTTTTTTACCTACAGTCACGACAAGGCCATTCAGTCCGTGGCCGAGGGCGTGGCCGATGGCGCGGCGGTAGACAGCCTGGTGCTGGATTACGCCCTGCAACGCACCCCTTCGCTGGCGAAGCAGGTCAAAATCATTCACCGCTCCCCGCCATTTGGCATCCCACCGGTGGTTACCTCGCCCCACCTGCCCCCGCGCCAAAAAGCCGAACTGCAACAAATATTGCTGGACATGCCTGCCGACCCCACTGGTCGGCAAATCCTGGCCGAATTGGGTTTTGACCGTTTCACGGTGCTGGATGACAGCGCCTACGACTCAGCCCGGCAAATCATCAACGCCACCGAGTTGCAACCGTGACTCACCCTGGCCCAAAAACGGACTACTCGTCGCAGTTAAGTGTCGCACCGGAAAAAGTATGGCGCTGGGCCGGCGGCGTCAGCGTGCGCACCAAAATATTGGGTATTGTGCTCACCCTCACCCTGGTGCTGGGGCTGGGCATCACCTGGCAGGTGCGTTTAATGATGAACCGTACCCTGCTGGCCGAACTGGAAGAACGCGGTCAATCCGTGACCAGCGACCTGGCCGCCCGCGCCGTTGACCCCATTTTGCTCAACGATACCTTTGCCCTGCACGAACTGCTGACCGCAACCCTGGCCAACCATTCAGATATAATTTACGCCTTTGTACTTGACCCCCAGGGGCATGTGCTGGCGCACACCTTTGAGCAGGGCTTTCCCACCGACCTGTTGGCCGTCAATACACCCAATGAAGCCGCCATCAGCCATCACCTGTATCAAAGCAACCAGGGACGTATCCACGATTTTGCCGCCCCAATTTTTAAGGGACAGGCCGGCGTAGTGCGCCTGGGTGTGGGCGAAACCAGGCTAAACAACACGATCAACGCCATTACCAGCCAATTACTCTTTACCACGTTGCTGGTGGCCGTGGCCGGAATTATCGCCGCCAGCCTGCTCACCTGGCTGCTCACCCGCCCCATTGTGCAGTTGGTAGACACCACCCGGCAGGTAGGCCAGGGCGACCTGAGCGCCCGCGCCCCCCACTGGGCCGATGATGAAATCGGCGCGCTGGCTGACGCCTTTAACCAGATGGTGGTTGAGCTTCAAACCAGTCAACAAGAGATTGCCGCTAAAGAAACCGCCCGCACCCGGCTGTTGGCCCAACTCATCCACGCCCAGGAAGAAGAGCGCCGCCGTATTGCCCGCGAGCTGCATGATGGCGTTGGCCAGTCGCTCACCTCGCTGCTGGTTGGCCTTAAGCTGCTCAACCAGGATGACTCAAAGGATAATCTGCCCCAGCGCACCGCCGACCTGCGTCAGGTGGCCGGTGAAACCCTGGAAGAAGTGCGCCTGCTCAGCCGCCAGTTGCGTCCCAGTGTGCTGGATGACCTGGGATTGGTTGCCGCTCTGGAACGGTACGCCGCCGATTTTACAGAGCGCTTCCCCAGGTTGATTGTTGACCTGCACAGCGATCTGCCGGCCCGGCTGCCGCCGCCGGTAGAAACCACCCTGTACAGAATTGTGCAAGAAGCTATGACCAACGCCGCCCGGCACAGCGGCGGCGGCACAGTAAGCGTGCTGCTCACCCAGCGCAATGGCCGGGTGCAGGCTATCATTGAAGATGACGGCCACGGCTTTGACCCGGTGGCTGCCCGGCGCAGCGGTAACAGCGTGGGGTTGCACAGCATGATGGAGCGCGCCGAACTGCTGGGCGGTGACTTTAATATTGAAAGCAACCAAAACGGAACCACCGTTTACATTGAGGCGCCGTTATGACTTACCCCATTCGTATTATGCTGGCCGATGACCACGCCGTGCTGCGCGCCGGCCTCAAGGCCCTGCTCAACGCCGAGGCTGATTTGGAAGTAATAGGTGAAACCGGCGGCGAGGGTAATTGCCTGGACAAAATTATAGCCCATCACCCCGATGTGCTGCTGCTGGACATTAATATGCCCCGCTGCAACGGCCTGGAGTTGCTGGCGCAAATCAAACAAAAGTTGCCTCGCACCCGCGTATTAATGCTAACCATGCACGATGACGCCCAATACCTGCGGCAAGTGCTGGCCGCAGGCGGGGCCGGCTACGTGCTTAAACAGGCCGCCGATACCGAACTATTAACCGCTATCCGCACCGTTTTCAATGGCGGGGTGTTTCTGCACCCGGAACACGCCAAAATCCTGCTCGAAGACTCCCTCACCCAGGCCGCGCCCGCCGCGCCTAACGTAGCCCCCACTGCCCGCCTCAGCGACCGCGAACTGGAAGTGCTGCGCCTGATTGCCCTGGGCCACAGCAACAAAGAAATTGCCGAAATGCTTTTTTTGAGCGTAAAAACCGTAGAAACCTATAAAGCCAGGGTGATGGAAAAACTCAACCTCTCCAGCCGGGCGGCGCTGGTGCGCTTTGCCCTTACCCACAACTTACTCAACAATCAATAACCCCCTGTCAGGGATTCCCCTGACACAACTTTGCCGTTTTTCCCGACAGCCCCGCCTCAATTGGCGGGTTTTTCCCGCTATAAACCCCGCGCCACATTTGTTACAATAATCACACATCAATATTCATCGCTCCGAGCCTGTTTGACCTGCGGGCCTTAACTGTCTATGGCGACAGGCCGCTAACCAACCGTTAGCCGGGGTGCGGATGGAAACGCCCGCGCCTGCCTTTTTGCAAAGGAGATGTTGGCTGCTGCCGATGTCTTCTTTTTGTTTTTTTTTCGGCTCACGGCCAGACCACTTGTAATGGTTATAGTTCAGGAGAAATCACTATGGCTGAATTGGTTGACAAAGAAAACCTTCTCTTGCGGATGCAGGAGGACGTAAAACGGGCGCTCGACAAGCCGGAAAGCGAGCGGCGCTGGGGCATGGTCATTGACCTGCGTAAATGTGTGGGCTGCCACGCCTGCACCGTTTCCTGCGTGGCCGAAAACAAACTGCCGCCGGGGGTGGTTTACCGGCCCGTGCTGGATCAGGAGATAGGCACATACCCCAACGTAACCCGCCGGTTTACGCCTCGCCCCTGTATGCAGTGCGAGGAGCCGCCCTGCACCCCGGTTTGCCCGGTTAACGCTACCTGGCAACGCCCAGACGGGATTGTGGCCATTGATTACGAGCAGTGCATTGGCTGCCGGTATTGTGTAACCGCCTGCCCCTACGGCGCGCGCACCTTTGATTTTGGCGGAACCTACACCGCCAATACGCCAGAACAACAGCCTTATGAACTGCTACCCAACTTTGAGTACGGTCAGGAATGGGCGCGGCAGCCGGGTACAGAGGAATCACCCATGGGCAATGTGCGCAAATGCCATTTTTGCCTGCACCGGCTGGAACAGGGGCAATTGCCTATGTGCGTAACCACTTGCATTGGCACGGCCAACTACTTTGGCAACCTGAACGACCCGGCGAGTGTGGTGGCGCAAATGGCAGCGCAGCCCAACTCGATGGTATTAAAAGAAGAAATGGGCACCAAACCCAAAGTTCACTATCTGGTGTAAGGAGGTTGATGATGACGGTAAAACACGTTCTTTATGGCTTGGGTGGGCTGGCGCTGTTGGTGGGCCTGTGGGGCCTGTACGACCGGCTGGCCTTTGGCCACATGAATGCCGCGTATGGTTCTTATGTGGTGTGGGGCCTGTGGGTGGCTATGTATCTGTTTTTTGCCGGGATGGCCGCCGGCGCATTTATGCTGGCCACGCTGGATTATTTGTTTAACTTTACGCTGTTTAAAGGCACGGGTAAAGTAGCTTTGTGGGGCGCGTTGGTGTCGCTGGGCGCGGCGCTGCTCTCCATCTGGCTTGACCTGGGCCACCTGGATCGCATCTGGAAGGTATACCTGCAAGGCAATATCACCTCGGTGATGTTCCAGATGGTATGGGGGTATACCTTGTTTGGCCTGATAATTTTAGGCAGCCTGCTGCTGGCCCTGTTTCAACCGCGCAGCCGCTGGCTTAAACCGTTGATGGCCATTGGGTTAGTGGTTTCGCTGTTTGTGGCTGGCGCGGTGGGCGCGCTGCTGGGCGTGCAGGCCGCCCGGCCCTTCTGGCATGTGGGGCTGTTTCCGGTGCAATTCCCGGTGTTTGGCCTGGCTTCCGGCGCGGCGTTAATGCTGTTAATCCTGGGCTGGTTTGGCCCCAAAGCTGATCGCCAGCGGGCGCAACAGTTGTGGGTGCTGGGCTTAATCAGCGTGGGTTTGTTGCTGGTCAAACTGTATTTTACCTGGGCCGATTTTTCCCAAAGCATCTACGGTAACACGCCGATGAATATCGAAGCGGTCAATCAGGTGTTGTTTGGCCCCTACTGGTGGGCGTTCTGGATTCTGCAAATGGTCATCGGCACCTTGATTCCCATTATTGTGTTGACTCAACCCAAATTGGCCAAACACAACGGCTGGGCCGGCTGGATGGGTTTGTGCCTGCTCATTGGCTACGCCGTAGCCCGCGGTCTCATCATCTTCCCGGCGCTGACCGTACCGGAATTTAAAGAACTGACCACCGCCTTTCACGATGTCCATTTGAGTTTTGACTATTTCCCCAGCCTGATGGAATGGGCGGTGACGGCCGATATCATTGGCCTCTCAACCGTGGCTTTTTTGGTGGGGCTGGACCGGCTGGCCCTCTTTACCGATACTCAGGCCGACACCCTGGCCGAAAAAGGAGCTTAACAATGGCTGACAAAACCTTAACCACTCAACCCAACGGCACAACGGCTCAACCAGATAACACCCTCACCCGCCGCGATTTTCTTAAAACCGGCGCTCTGGTGGGCGGCGCTGTGGCTGTGGGCGGCAGTCTCCAGTGGCAGGCCGGGCAAACCGGCAGCGGCCCTATCCCCGCCGCAGCCCAGGCCGCCGGCGAGTACCCGCTCAACAAACCAGAAAACATCATCTATACCTCTTGCTTGCAATGCAACACCGGCTGTTCCATCAAAGCCAAATTGATTGATGGCGTAATTGCCAAAATTGATGGCAGCCCCTACGGCCCCATGACCTTTTGGCCGCACCTGCCCTATGATACCCCGCTGGCCGATGCCGCCCCGGTAGATGGCTGGATTTGCCCCAAAGGGCAGGCCGGCATCCAAACTGCCTACGATCCCTACCGCATCCGCCGGGTGCTCAAACGGGCCGGAAAACGCGGTGAGCAAAAGTGGGAAAGCATCTCCTTTGAACAAGCCCTTGACGAAATTATTAACGGCGGTAAATTTGCCGATGGCACCACCAGCCCCGGCCTCAACCAGATTTGGGCGCTGCGCGATGCCAAACTGGGCAAAGAAATGGCCGCCGCTGTGGATGCCATTCTGGCGGAAAAGGACAAAGAAAAGCAGCAAGCCCTGGTGGCCGAGTTTAAAACCACCTTTGCCGACCACCTTGATCTGCTGATTGACCCCAACCACCCCGACCTTGGCCCTAAAAACAACCAGTTCACCTTTGCCTGGGGCCGGCTAAAGGACGGGCGCGGCGAAATTCTCAAACGCTTCATCGGTGATGCCTTTGGCTCGGTTAACGCCCACGGCCATACCACCGTCTGCCAGGGGTCGCTCTACTTTACCGGCAAGGCCATGAGCGAGCAGTTTGTGGAAG
>CAYOXS010000346.1:0-5970 GCA_964407935.1 uncultured Caldilineaceae bacterium | reverse complement strand
CAAATGTTGGGCGGCTACTCGCAGTGGGCCGCCGAAGGCCGGCCGCTGGCCAAAATATGACCCATCACACCGCAACCGCTTTTCGCATTTTAGGCCACTTCTGGCTGGAAGAAGTCCGGGCCGCAGATATGGCAACGATTGCCGCTTTGCCCGAACTGGCCGAAACTTTGCCCGGCCGCACCGCCGCCGACCTCGACGCCCTGGCCGTGGAGTATCACCGACTGTTTGGCTTTAACCTGCCGCCCTACGAGAGCATTTTCATCGACCCCTCAACCATGCTGCTGGCTCCCGCCACGGAACGGCTGGTGGCGCTGTACCGTCGGGCCGGCTGGACGCCCGCGGCCGGCAGCCGCGCCGGCGCGCCCGATCACCTGGGGCTGGAGCTGCTGGCCCTGGCCGATTTTATAGAGCAGCAGTCGCCCGCCGCCGAACACCTGCTGGCGCGACACCTGGCATTGTGGCTGCCGGTCTTTGTTTCCGCGCTGGAACGGCTGGCTCCGGCCCCCTTTTACGCCGCGCTGGCCGGCCTGACGCTCCAGCTCACGCTCTCTACCCTGGCATCTGTCCCGCCGCTCACCGGCGATCCATTCCCGGTGCTGCCTCCGCCGCCGGTTTATCGCGGCAGCGGCCCGGATGAATTTTCGCCGGGCCGGGTTGACTCGCCGGAGCCGGTGGAGCCGGAACTGCGCCTGCGCGATGTGGTTAGCCACCTGCTGCCGCCCCGCGAAATTGGCCTGTACCTGACCCGCGAAGACATTGCCCGGCTGGCCCAAAATTTGGGGCTGCCGGCCTCTATGGGCGACCGCCGCCACATGCTGGAAACCTTGTTTCGGCAGGCGGGGGAATTTGAGCTGGTGTCGGCCCTGCTGGCCGAACTACAGCGCCTGTTTGATCACGCGGCCAGCACCTACACGGCCTGGGCCACCGACTTTCCGGCGTGGCGCGGCTACGCCGGCGCGTGGCAATCAAGATTACAAACAGGCCAGCAACATCTACAAACCCTTGAACAAATCCTGGCCCAGGAGCAAGCACTCTGGCAATTTTAGCCTGAGCAACAACCATGTTAGGCGTTAACAAAGTCGCTGTCATCGCACCGGTTCAACACTGGTCTCAAGATATAATTTCGTTTCTCACCCGGCCGGCGCAAATTTTACGGGGATATTCCCGCCAGGATTTCCGCCCCGATTTGCTGGCCGGGCTGACCGTAGCCATTGTCACCCTGCCGCAAGCCATCGCCTTTGCCCTGCTTTCAGATTTGCCGCCGCAAACCGGCCTGTACACGGCCATCATCGCCTCGATTGCCGGCGCGCTGTGGGGCTCGTCCATTCATTTGAACACCGGCCCCACCAACACCACCTCGCTGCTGGTGCTATCAACCCTGATAACCATTGCCGCCCCCAACACCCCGGAATACCTGCTGGCCGCGGCGCTCATGGCCATCATTGTCGGCGTGATCCGGCTGGTGATGGGGCTGGCCAAGCTGGGCGTGCTGGTTAACTTTGTGTCAGACTCGGTGATTATTGGGCTGACCGCCGGCGCGGGCATGTTGATTTTTGTGAACCAGTTGCAGCATTTGCTGCGCATTCCGGTGCCGCGCTCGCCCTATTTCAGCGCCACGCTGGCGGCGATTGCCACCGGCATTGGCCAAATTCACTGGCTGAGTTTGGGGTTGGGGTTGATCACCATTGGCATCATTGTCGGGGCGCGCCGGGTTAAACGCAATTTGCCCGGCCCGCTGCTGGCCATGATCGTAACCACGCTGTTGGTGGCCGTGTTTGGCCTTGACAGCCGCGGCGTGATCATTTTGGGCGAACTGCCCCGCGGCCTGCCGCCGTTGGTCATCCCGCCCGTCACTGATGTCGACCTGATTCAAAAACTCTTTGCCGGCTCGCTGGCCGTGGCGGCGATTGGGCTGGTAGAGGCGACCTCGATTGCGCGGGTTATCGCTATTCAAAGCGGCCAGCGCCTGGACAGCAATCAGGAATTTGTGGGGCAGGGGCTGGCCAACATTGCCGCCGGTTTCTTTTCCGGCTACACCTGCGCCGGCTCGTTTACCCGCTCCGGGGTAAATTACACCGCCGGCGCGCGCACCAGCATTGCCAACGTGTTTGCCGGCCTGTTTGTGCTGCTGGCGCTGCTCACGGTGGCCTCGTACGCGGCGCTCATTCCGCGGGCGGCGCTGGCCGGCGTGCTGATTGTGGCCGCCTACGGCATGATCGACCGCCGCGAGATGGTGCGCATCTGGCACGCCTCACGCGGCGACACCCTGATTATGATTGCCACCATGCTGGCGGCGCTGATTTTACCGCTGCAATTTGCCGTGCTGAGCGGCATCATTGTGTCGATCATCCGCTTTATGGTCCGCACCTCAACCCCGTTGGTTCACCCCGTAGTGCCAGACGATAGTTTTGCCCATTTTGTTGAGGTTGACCAGCGGCCGGTTTGCCCGCAGTTGGCGGTAATTTCGGTGAGCGGATCGCTTTATTTTGGGGCCACCCAGCACGTTGAAAACGTTATCCGCACCAACGCCGACCAGCATCCCGGCCAGCGATTTTTACTGCTACGCATGCACCTGGTTGACCACTGCGACATCAGCGGCATCCACATGCTGGAATCGGTGGTGCGGCTGTACCGCCAGCGTGGCGGTGATGTTTACATCGATGGCGTGCGCCGGCAGGTGAAAGATCAGATGCACCTGATCAACTTTGACCGGCTGCTGGGGCACGACCATTTTCTGGATCGCGGCCAATCGATTTCTCACATATTTCACAAGGTGCTGGAACCATCGGTCTGCATTTACGAATGCCAGGAGCGCATTTTCGCCGAGTGTCAGGCGCTGCCCAAATGGAGCTACGGCTCAAAAATCCCCGACGCCGTCAGCCTGCCCAGCTACGAGATTCCCTCGTGGCGGCCTTCGGAATTGAAAGAACGGCTGACTCTGAACGGCAAAGACATCCTGCTGGTAGATGTCCGCGAACCGCGCGAATACCAGCAAGGGCACGTGCCCCAGGCAAAACTCCTCCCCATGCGGCACATCCCGGATCGCGGCAAAGAGCTGCCCCACAATCAAACCATTGTGCTGATCTGTCGGATTGGCCGGCGCAGCCGATTGGCGGGCATCATTTTAAAAGATATGGGCTTTGAGCAGGTGTACAACCTGCAAGGCGGCACGCTGGCCTGGGAAGCCGCCGGCTATCCATTGGCAGTGGAATAACTTTGTGCTAGAATCCCCCAGGCGATTTACGATTTTGGATTTTGGATTTACGATTGGAGTCGGACAAATCCATTCGGGGCGACAACGAGGATGAAAATGTCACTCTGAGCGACCAACGGGAGCGAAGAGTCTCTAAGACCCTTCGCTGCGCTCAGGGTGACACATTGAGTACACCCTAATTCCTGACTCCTGACCCCTATTTTCAAAGGAGCTATTAATTGATGACCAAGTTTAGCTGGACAATTCTGTTTATCGTTGTGATGGCGCTGGCGGCTTTGGCGGGCTGCGGCGGCGCGCAACCTGCCCAACAGGCCGCGGTGGCCGATGTGAGCAGCCTGCCGGTTGACATCAACGCCCAAACCGTTGACAGCCTGCGCAGCCGGGACGATGTGGTTATTTTGGATGTGCGTGAGGATTACGAATACGCCGAGGGACACATTCCCGGGGCGGTGCTGCTGCCGCTGGGACAAATTCCCAACCGGCTGGCTGAAATCCCCAAAGACAAAACCGTGATTGCGGTCTGTCGCAGCGGCAACCGCAGCAATCAGGCCGCTCAGTTTTTACGCGAACAGGGTTTTGACAACGTGCACAATATGACCGGCGGCATGAATTCGTGGGCGTCGGCCGGTTATCAGGTTGAAAAGTAAAATGACCGAGCAACCCAGGCACTCCCCCACCGACGCGGCAGCGCTCCGGGCCAAAGTACGGCAGGCCAATCAAAAAAAGGGGCTGGTCATTGTTAACACCGGCAACGGCAAAGGCAAATCAACGGCCGCTTTCGGGGTGATGACTCGCGCCTGGGGCCGCAATTTGCGGGTGTGCGTGATCCAGTTCATCAAAAATGAAAACGCGCGCTACGGCGAAATCAAAGCCGCCGAGCGCATGGGCGGCATCGACTGGATTTCCAGCGGCGATGGCTTCACCTGGACCAGCAAGGATATGGCTGAAACGGTGGCCCGCGCCCGGCACGGCTGGGATATTGCCAAAGAACGGATAGCCAGCGGCAACTACGATCTGGTTATTCTGGACGAGTTCACCTACACGCTGGTCTACAACTGGCTGGACACCGCCGAAGTCATCGACTGGCTGGCCGCCAACAAACCAGACATGCTGCACCTGATTATTACCGGCCGTTCCGCGCCGGAAGCGCTGATTGAATTTGCCGATCTGGTCACCGAAATGCGCGAGATCAAGCACCCCTTCAACGAGCAGGGGATCAAGGCTCAACCCGGCATAGAGTTTTAAGTTTTTGGGGCTACGCCTGCCGCGCCGCCACAAAAACAAGCTCGCTGAGGGTGGGGTGAGCGGCAAAAACCGCGGCCAGATCGGCGGCTGTCGCCCCGGTTTGGATGGCCAGCGCCACCGGCGTCAGCACATCGGCGGCGTGGAGGCCCACCGCCAGCCCGCCGATAACCTTGCCGCCGTCATCGATGGCCAGTTCGACAAAGCCTTCACCTTCCGGCACCAGATGGGCTTTCAATGTGCCGGAAAAAGGCACTTTAATCCGCCGGCCCGCCAGCGACCCCACCTGCGCCACCTGCGGCTCGCTGTAAATGGCGTGTACCACGGTTTCTGGCCGAAAGGGAGCCACGTTCGCGCCGGCGGCGTGTTTGCCCGCCACCCAGGCCTGAGCCATAGCCCGGTTGGCCAGCATCGGCGCGCCGGCGGCATCGCCCACGGCGTAAATGCCCGGCACGTCAGTCTGCCCAAAGCCGTCAACCTGCGGCGATTTACCTTTGGTTACAGCCAGCCCGGCGGCTTCCAGATTGAGCCGGCTCAGATCAGATATGCGGCCGATGGCCACAAACGCCATGTCGGCGGTAACAGCCTCACCGCCGGAAGTGACCACCGTGACCGAATTTTCTGTCCGGGCAATGCGCTCGGCCAGTTGGTCACGGATGATTGTTACCCCGCGCCGGGCCAGCACCCGGCCAATAAATTCGCCCGCGGCCGGGTCAAAGGCCGGCAAAATCCCAAATTGATCGACAACCCAGGTCACGCTGGCGCCCAACCGGTTGAACATGTACACAAATTCGGTGCCGGTAGCGCCGGCGCCAATCACCACCACCCGGTTCGGCAGCCAGTCCAGACCACTGGCGAATCTGGGGGCCAGCACGCGCTGGCCGTCGGGCCGCAAACTCTCCGGGAAAAAAGGCACCGAGCCCGCGGCGATGATAGCAGCGTCGGGCCGCAAGCGAATCACTTCGTCGCCCTGGCTGTTTTCAACCACCACCTCCCGGCTGGAGACAAACGAACCAACGCCGGTGACAATCTCAACGCCCAGCGCCTTCAATTCGGCTTCGAGCTGGCCGTTCCACGATTTTTTGACGGCCTGAATCCGGGCCAAAATCCGCTCCGGGCTGGCCTGGCCAGCCAGCGCCGATATCCCTAACGTCGCGGATTCCGCACCCACCCCCAGCGTATCGGCGGCCGTGAGCCACACTTTGCTGGGCAGCAGACTGTGCCAGCCGGAGCGCCCGCCAATCGGCGAGTCGCTGATAACGGTTACTTTAGCGCCGGCGGTTGCGGCCGCTTTGGCTGCTTCAATCGCTGCCGGGCCGCCGCCAATCACAACAATTTGTTTTGCCATAGCAAACTCCAATTTAGAAATTGATGGATTTCAAATCAGTTATTCATTATAGCACCGTTCCATAAGGCCAATGCAAGGTATAAGTAAGAGTTATGTAAGGGCATCATAGGGCCTGATGTTCAATTGACATTACGGTTCAACGATGTTATAGTTTTTCACTCAAATT
>CAYOXS010000345.1:0-6016 GCA_964407935.1 uncultured Caldilineaceae bacterium | reverse complement strand
CCCGGCGAACTTGATGATTTGATGGGCGCCAATTGGGATGGCTGGCCGTTTGACCGCACCCTCTACGTCCCGGAGATATTTTCGCTGCTGCAGCGGATTCCGGGGGTCAAGCACGTGCTGGATGTGAAACTGAGTTGGCGGCCGGTTATCCCCCGCGAAGAAATACCGCCCACCAGCGACGAGGATGGAGTGGAAACCAAAGAGGATTTGACGCCAGTGACCAAAAAACTGCTCAAGGTACGCTCAAACGCGCTGCTCTGCTCCCTGCGCCACGAGATCACAATGGTTGATATGAACAGCGAGGAAGCGTAGGCAACCGATGACCAACACCGGCTACCCCACCCTCATCAACCCGGCTACCGCGATGACCACAGATGCGCCCGGCCCGGTTGCAGTAGCCCACGTGGCAGATTTCTGCCACCGCCACCCCGGCGAACTGGTGACGTTTTACACCCGGGTGCAGGCGCTCGCGCCGCTGCAAAACCTCACACTCCGGGTGGCCATTCCCAACGGGCTTGAGCTGGGCGAGTATCGCCCCGACGCGGCGCTGGGCAATTTGGTGCCCTACGTTGAAATTGACCCCAACGGGCGTTATCTGGTCTGCGCACTCAAAGGCCAACTGCCGGCCGGCGCGAATTTTGAATTCCAGGCTGAAGCCCGGGTTGCGCCCAGCCAGCAGCAAAAAAATCTGCAAAGCCGGGCCGTGGTCAGCAACGCCGCCCGCGAAGTTCTGGCTGGAGAAGCGGCAACCGTCACTGTTGAACCCAAAAGCGCCTACCTGCAATATTTGCCGGAACTTTATGAGCAGGACGAGTTGATGGGCCGCTTTTTGATGCTGTTTGAAAGTTTCTGGTCGCCTATTGACACTCAAATCGACAGCGTTGCCAACTATTTTGACCCGCGCACAACCCCGTCGCCGTTTTTGCCCTGGCTGGCTTCGTGGCTGGACCTTGAACTGGTTGAATCCTGGCCGGAAGAACGCGTGCGGCAGCTTATTCGCTGGGCCATTGCCCTGCATCGCAGCCGGGGCACCCGCTGGGGTTTGCTGAAATACCTGGAGCTGTACACCGGGCAAATCGCCGAAATTATTGAGCATCGCGCCGAAAACTTTACCCTCGACGCAAACTCGCGGCTGGGGCCGGGGATCGCGCTGGGCCAGGGCAATGTGCCGCACACGTTTACCGTAACCCTGCGCCTGCCGGCCATCACCGCCGCCTCTGAGCAGGAGCGAAAACGGCTGGAAGATGTTCGCCGCCAAACGATTGAGGCCATTATTGAACAGCAAAAACCGGCACACACCGTTTACACCTTGCACCTGGAACCACTCGCCGCTGACCAAATGGCGGCAGAACCGGCTCAACCAGACCGGCCGGTTACCGACCAACTCGATCAGATTGCCGCTCAGGCCGCAATCTGGTTCAAACTAGATGATTAAAGGCAGCCACCACCATGAATTCGGAAGAAATTTTGCAGCAGTTTCCCGCTAAAAGAATCAAACCCTTTGACGGCATGGCCATTACCGCCGCGGTTTGGGACGAAGCCCACGATTATCACCGCCGCAGCGCCGGGCTGCACGCGCTTTTCAGCCACGGCGCGGGGATTCTCACCGGGCTGGAAGTTATCGCCAGTGATCCCGCCGACACGGCAGTTTACATTTTGCCGGGCATCGCCATTGACCCGTTGGGGCAAACCATCATTCTGCCGCAGCCCGTGGCCTATGATGTGGGCCACGAAATGGAGGGGCTGTTCCATCTGGTGCTCAGCTACGGCGAAAGCAGCCCCAAAACCGGCAGCGGCAGCCAGCTTGATGGCGCGCCCACCTACATCCACAACGAATTTTCAATTTCGGCGCAGGTAACGCTGACCGGCGCGCCTGGCGTTGAGCTGGCCCGCGTCCGGCGTAGCAGCCGCGAGTCGGTGCTGGTTAACGCCGCCGACCCCGTTTTTCCCGCGCTCGACGAAATAGACCTGCGCCATCGGCGGGAAGTGGGCGCGCCGCCGGAGGTCAAAATCGCCGTCAGTTATCTGGGTAACGTCAGCGATCCCCGGCACGGGCGGGGCGCGGCCTACATGGCCCAAACGCTCAATCACATGGGCAATTACCGGGTTACCGTTGAAGATAACGCCGCCATCGGGCCAGAAATTGTGAGCAACACGTTAATTTATCTGGTTGGCCAGGGCGATTTTGAACTTTCTGACACGGTGATGACCGGTTTACGCAACTATGTTCACCGGGGCAAAGGAACGCTGCTCCTTGAAAACGTGGACAAAAAAGCCGAAGCCAGTTTTATGAAAATGCTGGCGGCCAAAAATATGAAACCCGACCCCATTAAAGTGGGCAGCCGTCTGCTAACCCGGCCCTACTATTTTGCGGCCCCGCCCGCCGGTTATCAAATCGAAGCGCCGGCTGGCATTGCCATTGCCGAAGGCATAATTTTGAGCAGCGGCAATTACGGGCTGGTGTGGCAGGGCCAGCGGCAGGGGCAGCTTGCCTCTCGTGAAGAGATCAGAGCCGCGGTTGAATGGGCCGAAAATATTATCACTTATGCAGCAGAACGACGTCGCTTTGGAAGCTGACAGAAATGGCAGGGGAACGATGAGCCAAAAAAACACGCTGGAAATTATAACGCAACATGGCTGGCGCAGGGAGTATCCGCTGACAAAAGGGATTATTTACATTGGCAGCGCCGTCACCAACGATATTGTGCTCGATGAGCGCTACGGCGGGGGTGTGGCCCCGTTGCAGGTGCAACTGATTACCACCGCCGGCGGCAACGCCATGTACAAGTTGATCAATCTGGGCGACACAGCCATTACCATTGGCAGCAAACAAGAGGCCACCCTGGCCCCGCGCTCGGTGTTTGATCTGGCGGATGGGCTGCAATTTAAACTGGGTGAGTTCACCCTTGTTTTTCACGGCGGCAGCAATGAAAAATCCAACCCGGCGCAAAACAGCTCATCCATCGGCCTGAAATTGCAGCTAGCACAAACCCGGCTGGCTCCCAATCAATCGCTGGAAGGCATTGTCACGGTCAGTAATTTGGGGCAGCGGGTTGGAGCCAGGTTTGATCTGACGTTAAGCGGGCTGGAGCCGGATTGTTACGATATTGCCCCCGGCCCGCTGCTTTCTTCCGGGGCCGAAAAAGACGTGCTCTTTCGGCTGCACCACCGGGGGCGCAAACCCCTGGCCGGCGACTGGCGAATTGTCATCCAGGCCACCGCCCCCGAAACCTATCCCGGCGAGCAGGCCACAGTCACCCAGATTATTCAGGTACTGCCCCACTATCAGCACCGGCTGAAGCTGACTCCGGCCCGGGGAATAACCATCGGCCAGCCAGCCGGTGCGGCAAAGCCGGTAACGCCGCAGCCCGCGCCCGCCGCCAAAGCAGACAACGCCTGGGAGGTATCGGCGGCAAATAACCCGCCGCCGTCGCTAACCCTCAAAGCCGGCGAAGCGCAGAAATCCAAACACAACACCCAGCCGCAGCCGGGCACCGCCGAAGATTGGTGGGCCGAACCGGACAAAACTGTGGCCCCGGCTCAACCTAAAGCAACCGCCTCATCCGAGACCGACACTTTGTGGCCGGCCACCAGCGTGGGAGCGTAACATGAACACAACCCATTCAACCCAGCAACCATCGGCCCGCAAACCGAAAGCCGCCGCTTCACCCGGGCAACCCTCATCGGCCTTAATAAACCGCAACAGGCGGCAATTGCTGCGCCTGGGAATTGGCCTGCTGAGTCTGGGGTTGCTGCTCATATTGACCGGCGCAGTTGCGGTCATGGCTCAGGAAAAACCGCTGGTGGTGACCCTGACCGGCGTAGAAAGCCAAAACTTCCCGCAGGTCACTGCCTGGTTAACCGTGGCAGACGCCGTCGGCCCCGTCGAGGGGTTATCCACCGACAATTTTGAGATCATCGAAGACAACCAGCCAGCGGCCGTGATCCCGGTAACAGTTAAAGCCGAGGCGCTCCAAAACCTGCGGCTGGTGATTGCGGTGGATACCAGCACCACCGACGCCAATCTGGCCGAAGCCAAAGCGGCCGTGATCAACATGGTTGACAACCTTGGGCCGGGCGACAAGGCGGCATTATTATCTTTTGGAAACGCTGTTACCCAGGAATATGGTTTTACCAATAACACCACGGCGCTGCAAGACGCCGTCGGCCGGCTGAGTCCCAAAAAAGAAAAGAGCGCCCTGAATCAGGCGTCAGTCACCGCAGCGACAATGCTCGATGAATTTGCCGACGGCCGCAAAGCGATCATTGTTATTACCACCAATTTTGACAACACCGGCAGCCCCACCGCCAATCAGCTCTCGGCCCAACTTGAGCAATCTGGCGCGCCGCTGTACGTGGTGGGGCTGGGCAACAAAACCCAAAGCGCTAACCCGTTAAAAAATCAGGCAGCCGCCAGCGGCGGGCAATTCACGTACCTGCCCAAAATCGATGGCCTGTCTGACGCCGTGCTGGAGCTGGAAAAAACGCTGCGCAAAGGATACCAGGTTTCGTTTCAATCCGGCCTTAAAGCCGATAACCGGCCCCACGCTCTATCGATTAACGTGACCGGAACCGCCGGCAATGGCGATGTAGCTGGCAGCTTTGTAGCCATCCCCAACGAAATTGTGATCACGCCGCACGGCATCGCCGCCAATCAATCCGTTAAGGGCGTGGTGAATCTGGCCGCCGAAGTGGTTTCGCCGGCGCAACTGGTGGCCGTGAGCTACCTGCTGGACAAACAACTACTGGCCGAAGTTTCGTCGCTGCCGTACAACTTTGCCTGGGACACCACCGCCGCCACCCCCGGCGACCATCTTTTAACTATCAAAGCGGTTGACCGGGCCGGCAACGAAGCGCAGGTAGGGCTAAATCTGGTTGTGCTTGCGCCGCTGCGGGTATCGCTCTCAACCACCGCCAAGCAATTTGAAATCGGCCAGCAAGCGGCAATTCAGGTAAAAATCGAATCGCTGGCCGAAATTTCCCGGCTCGATCTGCTGCTGGATGGCCAGGTCATCGACAGCAAAACCGCGCCGCCGTACCACTTTGGGCTTGACAGCGCCCCCTACCCGGCCGGCGACCACCAGCTCGCCGTGCGCGCCGAGGACTCGTTGGGCCGCGTGGCCGAGAGCAGTTTGGGCCTCACTTTTGTGCCGGCCCCGCCCCCGCCGCCGGGCCGGGTTGAAAGCTTTTTCCGCAGCCAGCGGGTGCAATCCGGCCTGTTGATTGTGGCCGCGAGTGTGGCGGTATTGGCCGTTGCGGTGGTGGCCGTTTTAACCATCATCTTCCTCAACCGCATCTATCGCCAGCGCAGCCGGCGGCAAACCCAGCTTGAAATCATCAATTTGGGCAATATTCAAAGCCGCTACAGTTTATCCGGCCGGGACACGCAGGATAACCTGCAATTTCGGTTTACGTTACACGGCGCAGGTTTACCGGAGATGTCGCCGCAAATTGCCGGCGATTCCGGGGCGGGACCATTACCGCAACCGGCCGCGGTGAGAACGGCGGCTCAGCCCAAATCGCTCGCCGGCCGGGTTCAAACGCCGGTTGTGGAACCAAATGACTCGCTGTGGGTGGATATGCAAATTATTCCGCGCAGCCCGTATAAAAAAGCAACCTGCGCGTTTGAGATTGTTTCGCAGGCCATCGACCAGCCGTACGCGCCAAAAATCAAAGAGCGGGGCACGGTTGAAGTTGGCGGCGTGTTTTGGGGCTGGCGTTACCTGTCATTTTTAGTGGTGCTGGTGACCGCCGGCTGGCTCATCTGGCAAATTGTCTGGCTGGCCCTGGGACGATTACCGGCAGTAGGTATTAGCCAGTTATTTTCAATGATTGGGTAAATGAGTAGGAAGATAGCAGCGCACTTAACTGTGAAGCCCTTTTACTCCATCCCCCCTGACCCCCCTTCCCTGGGGAAGGGGGGAATATCAAGAATCGGTGTCAATTTCGGGCGCTTCGCGCCCGAAATTGACACCTAATTCCTTTATTTCCCCTCCCCCGCAAGCGGGGGAGGGGT
>CAYOXS010000344.1:0-6047 GCA_964407935.1 uncultured Caldilineaceae bacterium | reverse complement strand
AGCCAACCGGCGCGGCCAGCCCTTTAGACAGGCACACCGACACCGTATCAAAGTGGCGGGCAATTTCCCGCACGTCAACCTGCTGTTTAACGGCGGCGTTAAAAACCCGCGCCCCGTCCAAATGGGTGGCCAGGTTGTGCGTTTTGGCCAGCGCGGCGGCCCGGGCCAGGTATTCCAGCGGCAGCACTTTGCCGCCCTGCGTGTTTTCCAGGCAGAGCAGCCGGGTGCGGGCAAAGTGATAATCATCCGGTTTGATGGCCGCCGCTACCTGTTGCAGGTTGAGCGTGCCATCCGGCTCAAAATCCAGCGGCTGGGGCTGAATACTGCCCAGCACCGCCGCCCCACCGGCCTCGTAGCGGTAGGTGTGGGCCGTTTGGCCGACAATGTACTCCTCGCCGCGCTGGCAGTGGCTCATAATGGCCAGCAGGTTGCTCTGCGTGCCGCTGGTAACAAACAGCGCCGCTTGTTTGCCCAGCCGTTCCGCGGCCAGCGCCTCCAGCCGGTTGACGGTGGGGTCTTCGCCGTACACGTCGTCGCCCACTTCAGCGGCAGCCATTGCCTGCCGCATGGCCGGGCTGGGCAGGGTCACGGTGTCGCTGCGTAAGTCAATCCTGTTCATCATCACTTTACCAGAAAATCTTCACGGGGCGGGCTGAATACATCAACTACTACCGACGCTTCCAGCGCGGTGACATGGTGCGGCGCGTGCGAGGGAATCAATACCGCCTCGCCGGCGCCCACAATTTTACGCTGACCGCCCACGGTAAAATCCAGTTTGCCGGCCAGCACGTGACTGATTTGCTCGTGGGGGTGGCTGTGTTCCGGCACAACCGCGCCTTTTTCCAGCGTCACTTCCACCGACATCATTTTATCCCCGCCGAGCACCCGGCGGCGAATACCGGGCAGCATGTCTACCTGCGGCATGTCTGCCCATTTTACATAGGTCACTTCGCTCATTCTCTGCTCCTTTCAGGCTGTTGCGGCCAGAATGGACCGCAGTTTCTCCAGCGACATATTGCCGCCGCTGACCACCAGCACCACGTTTTTGCCGGCCAGCCGTTCTTTCAGGTTTAGCGCCGCCGCCAGTGGAGCCGCGCCCGCGCCTTCTGCCAGGTTGCGGGTATGTTCCAGCATCAGCACCACCGCCTGTTTGATGGCTGAGTCATCGACCAGCACAAAATCATCTAGGTATTTTCTCATAATGCGCTGGGTATTGGCAAATGGCACCCGCGTGGCAATGCCTTCGGCAAAGGTGTTCATTTCCGCGGTTACAAGCTGGCCGCTTTGCCAGCTACGCTGCATAGCCGGCGCCTGCGCCGATTGCACGCCAATCACTTCAACGTTGGGGTTGATGGTTTTGGCCACAATGCTGGTGGCGCACACGCCGCTGCCGGCCCCCACCGGCACAAGTATGGTATCGACAGTGGGCAGGTCTTCCATAATTTCCAGGGCATACGTGCCTACCCCTTCAATGAGTATTTCTTCGGTGGGGCCAACAAAGCGGCCGCGCCGGGCTTCGGCTTCGCCCATAATCCACTCGCGGGCGGTGTCAAAATCCGCGCCGTGGAAAACCACCTCCGCGCCCAAGGCGCGCATCGCCGCCACTTTGCCGGGGTTGGCCCCCTCCGGCACGGCGATGGTGGCTTTAATGCCGCGCACTTTGGCGGCGTAGGCAATGCTCTGGCCGTGGTTGCCGGTTGAGGCGGTAAACAGCCCGCCGGCCAGCTCTGCGGCGGACAGCCGGGCCGCCAGATGCACCCCGCCGCGCACTTTGAACGCGCCGACCGGCTGGTGGTTTTCGTGTTTGACCCACACGTTGGCGCCAACCAGCTCGCTGAGGCCGGGGTAGGGGTGCAGCGCCGTGGGCCGCAAATAGCGGTACACGTTGGGCCGCGCCGCGATAACATCACGCAGGGTGGGGATAGGTTGGTCAGACATTTTTGAATTTCTCCTTGCTGTATTTTTTGCCTGTTGCGTGTTGCGGACTCAATGTTGTAACCTGAGTTCGGAGATCAATCACAACCGTCATTCTGAGGAGCGTAGCGACGAAGAATCTTCGCTTTTGCCGGCAAAATTAGCCTAAAAAGGGAGATTCTTCACTCCCTTCGGTCGTTCAGAATGACATTTTAGAGAATTCCCGAACTCAGGTTTGTAGAGTCGCACTTCGTAATTCGTAAATCCAAAATCCAAAATCGTAAATCGTCATCGATTTCGCTGCCACAGCATCAAACTGACGCCGGCTAGCAGCATCACCCCGCCAATAAACTGCTGGGCGGTGATGAGCGTGCCAAACAGCGCCCAACTGTACACCGCCACAAACAGCGGCTGCAGCGAGCGAATGACCGCGCCCTGGCCCAGATTCAAATAGAGCAGGCCGCGGTAAAACAGCACGTAGCTGAGAAACGGGCCAAAAAACGCGCCGCCGATAATCCAGCCCCACGTCACCCAGCCGGGCCAGGCCAGCTCGCCGGCAAACAGGCCGATGGCCCCCAGCAGCAGCGTCATCAGCACGGTGCGGATGGTGCTGAGCAGCAGCGGCGGCACGGCCCGCACGTACTGTTTGGCAATCAGCGCGCTCAGCGCCAGAAAAAAATTAGAAACCAGCGTGATGAGCAGCATCAGTCCCACCACGGAGCCGCCGCGAAACGTCATTACCCCGGCCCCGGCAATGGCGATGCCCGCCCCCAGCCACTGGTAGCCCAGCATCCGCTCGCTGAGCAGCAGCGCGCCCAGCCCCACCGAATAGATGGTTTCACTGCGGCTGAAAAAAGCCACCAGCGTGGGGTCGCCCAGATTGATGGCCGAAAACAGCAAATAGTTGGCCAGCCCGTTAAAGATGCCCAGCCACAGCAGCGGCCAGGCCAGTTGCCGCAAATTACCCGGCAGCGACAGGCCGCTGCGCCCGGCGTAAAAACCCGCGCCCCACACCGACGCCGCCGCAAACCACAGCGGCGTAAACGCCAGCGGCGACAGCTCGCGCATGGCCTGTTTGCTGGCAATAAACGTTACGCTGATACACGCCGCCGAGGCCAGCGTCAGCAGCACACCTTTGAGGGTGGCCGGTTCAAGATTGAAAAAGAGCTTTTGGGGCGCGGCATTGTTTGCGCTCAAAATGACGCCTGCCCGCTCCGGTCAATTGGACTGCCCAATGCCAGCCGGGCGTGCTCGGCCACAAAATCGGCGTTAAAACCGGCTGCCTGCCAGGCATCGATCATCAGCTTTTCGGCTTCGGCCACGGTTTCAGTGCCGGCGGCGTGGTGCGTTTGCCAGGCCACGTCCCAGCCAGAGTCATCGGCCTGCGTGAGCCGGATGGTGCGGTAGGCGCACGGGTAAATAGAGAACGCCGGGCAGGCCAGATGCAGTCGCCGGCCCAGCCGCTCGGCTTTGGCCAGGTGATGGTGCCCGGTGAGCACCAGCTTTACCTGCGGCCGGGCGTTGAGCAGGGCCAGCAGTTCCGGGCCGTTGCTCAGCACAAACCGCTGCCAGTACGGGTCCGCGTCGATGGGGGCCAACGGGTGCAGCGGGTGGTGAATGGCCACTATCGTTGGGCTGTTGGGCTGGCGGCTCAACTCGGCGGTTAGCCAGCGCATTTGCGGCGGGTCAATCTCGCCGCTCCAGTCGCCATCAATCACCGAGTCCAGCCCAATCAGCCGCAGGCCAAACGGCAGGTCGATGGCCCAGTAGCCGGCCTGCGCGCTGCTGTCCACGGGCCGGCCGTCAAATTGCGGGTTGAACAGTTCGGCAAAGGCGCGCCGGGTCAGGCCGGTGGAGCGGTCGCTGTCGCGGCGGTCGTGGTTGCCGGGGATGATGTAGCACGGTTTGGCCAGCGGCCGGATGGCCTGTTGAAAGCGGGCCAGTTCGGTCTCGCTGGCGGTGTCGAACAGGTCGCCGGTGAGCAGCACAAAATCCAGGTCGGCCATCTGGTTGAGGCGGGCTACGGTTTGGGCCAAAAAACCGGCGGCGCGGCCCGACAGCATGTCATCGTGGTCGCCCAGCTCGGAAATGTGGATATCGCTGATTTGGGCAAAATGAATCTGGCGCACGATTTTCCTCGGCGTTATAAAAATTCAATGGCGGAGCGCTGCCGCCGCACGTGCGAGCCGGTAACGCTGTGCTGCGCCAGCCGCTCGTGCCAGGCTTTGCCCAGCCGCCGGATTCCCTCTTCGATGTTGTCCGGGGGCTGGGTGGCAAAGTTCAGCCGCATGGCGTGGGTAAACGAGCCGCTGGCCGAAAAGACCGACCCAATGGAAAAGGCCACGTTGTAATTGATGGCGGTGAGATATAATTCGGTGGCGGTGGGGCCGCCGGGCTCCATTTCTACCCACAGGTAAATGCCGCCCTCCGGCACGCGCCAGCGGGCGCTGGCCGGGAAATAGCGCTCGGCGGCGGCGACCATCACATCGCGGCGGAGTTTGTATTCGCGCTGCACCAGCGCCAGGTGGGCATCAAAATCCTCGGTGCAGAGGTAGGTGTAAAGGGCGCGCTGGTTGAGCGGCGAGGTCAAAATATCGGCGGTTTGCTTGGTGGCGATCATTCGTTCCTGCAAAATGGCCGGAGCGATCAAATAGCCAATCCGAATCCCGGGCACCAGCGTTTTGCTGAAGCCGCCGGCGTAAAACACAATATCCTCGTGATCCAAACTCTTCAAACTGGGCAGGGATTTGCCTTCGTAACGCAGCCCGACGTAACTGCTGTCTTCTAAAATGGGCACGCCGTAGCGGGTGGCAATCTCCAGCAGCGATTGGCGGCGCGCCAGCGGCATAGTCAAGCCGGTGGGGTTGTGAAAGCTGGGGGTAACGTAAATGAGCCGCGGCCGGTGGCGCAAAATCACCTGCTCCAGCCGGTCGGTGAGCAGGCCGTATTCGTCCATTGGCACGCCGATGGGGGTAATCTGGCGGGCGGTGATCAGGTTGAGCAGCCCCAGATAGCACGGGTCTTCGACCACCATAACGCTGTCGCTGCCGCGAGTCAGCACCCGCAGGGCGATGTCGGCGGCCTGCTGGCAACCGGCGGTGATTAAAATATCTTCGGCGCGCACGTTAATATTGCGCTGGGCCAGCATATCGGCGATTTTTTCGCGCAGCGGATAGTAGCCGGCGGCCTCTTCGTACTGGAGCGCCTCGGCCCCGTCCCGCCGCAGCACATCGTTAATGGCCCGCCGAAACTCGTTGACCGGCAGAAAATCGCTGGCCGGCGCGCCGCCGGCAAACGAAATCACGCCGGGATGCCGGGCCAGCCGCATCATTTCCTGCATCATCTGGCCGGCGTTCCATTGGCGGCGCAGCGCCAGCGGCCCGCGCCAGCGCGATAGTTCCGGGGGGGTGTCGGTGCTGGCGAGCGCGGTTTTGGCCGGGGCTACATAAGTGCCGCTGCCCACTTTGGTCAGCACCAGCCCTTCGGCCTCAAGCTCGCTGTAGGCGTTGACCACGGTAATCCGGTTGACGCCAAGCTTTTTGGCCAAAGTGCGGCTGGCCGGCAGGCGGGTTTCGGCCGGCAGCGCGCCGGATTCTATTTGCGCCCGCAGTTCGTCGGCCACCTGCAAATAGAGGGGCCGGTCTGAGTCGCGATTAATTTCGATGCCGCTGACTGCCATCATTTGCATTCCAATTTTGAAAATTGGACTAATTATACCACGCCAATATTGGCTTGAATAGGGCCAATCTTTCGTCAGACAACGAGTCCAATTTACTACCGACCGGACTGGTGACAAATGTCTGAGCCATAAATGACATCCGGTACTACCCCCTTTGGCAAAAATAGGGTATGCTGAGAACGAATAGCGAATAGCGAATTGCGAACTTGAACACGCAACACGAATTACGTTTTACGCTTTACGTTTTACGCAACACGTAATACGCAACATTCCCGCTGCAAACCTTTAAAAGCCGGGGCGGAAACACACCCTAATTCGTGACTCCTGATTCCTATTTTCAAAGGAGTCCGACAGAACCGGGAGTTTGATACCGATACCCGGCACGGGTGAAAATGGTTATTGGGGGGAGCTACCCCCTACCCAAAAAACGGGCACAGGCAAGCCCCCCGGCCTG
>CAYOXS010000343.1:0-6088 GCA_964407935.1 uncultured Caldilineaceae bacterium | reverse complement strand
AGGTGAGAGTCTCTGAGACCCTTACCCTAAAGGGCACAGGTCGCTCCGCTCAGGATGACATTAATCAAGCTATTTTCAGAGGGGCAGGAAGCAGGAAGTGCTAATTCAAGTAGGTCACGCTTGCAGCCCGACCGTCACGCTACAAGCATGACTACCCCCTGCTTGCTGCTCCCACCAATACAAATATTTTGGAGGGAATAACTATGCCAACCGCACTATTATCTGTTTCTGACAAAACGGGTGTTACCGAGTTTGCCGCCGCGCTGGCCGAACTGGGCTGGACGCTGGTGGCCAGCGGCGGCACCGCCCGCCAATTGGCCGAGGCCGGCTTGCCGGTCACCGATGTCGCCTCGCTTACCGGCGCGCCGGAAATGCTGGGCGGGCGGGTAAAAACGCTGCACCCCAAAATTCACGGCGGCATTCTGGCCCGCGACAGCGCCGCCGACCGGGCCGAACTGGCCCAGCACGGCATCACCGCCATCGATGTCGTGGTCTGCAACCTGTACCCGTTTCAGCAAACCGTGGCCAAACCCGGCGTTGAACTGGATGAGGCCATCGAACATATTGATATTGGCGGGGTAACGCTGCTGCGCGCCGCCGCCAAAAATTTTGACCGGGTCACGGTTATCTGCGACCCGGCCGATTACCCCACTGTGGCCGGCGAGCTGAAAGTGAACGGCCAGGTCTCCGCCGACCTGCGCGCCGAGCTGGCCCGCAAAGCCTTTGGCCACACCGCCGAGTACGACGCGGCCATCAGCAATTACCTGTTTGACCAATCCGGCGACCTGCCCGGCCGGATGGCCTTTTCGCTGGTAAAGGTGCAGGGGATGCGCTACGGCGAAAACCCGCACCAGTCTGCCGCGCTGTACGCCACCCGCGCCGACACCGGCCCGTTGGGCGGCGCTCGCCTGCAAGGCAAGGAACTGAGCTACAACAATATGCTCGATCTGGATGCGGCCTGGCGCGCCGCCCTCAGTTTTACCGAGCCGACGGTTGTCATTGTTAAACACCTGTCGCCGTGCGGTATTGCCAGCGCGGCCACGCTGGTTGAGGCTTTTGGCCCGGCGCTGGCCTCAGACCCGGTCAGCGCCTTTGGCGGAGTCATCGCCGTGAACCGCGAATTTGACGCGGCCATCGCCGAGGCGCTGGGCGACCTGTTTGTGGAGGCCATCGCCGCACCGGGTTTTTCGGCGGAGGCGCTGGCCGTGCTGGAGAAGCGCAAAAACTGCCGGCTGATCGCCATTGATAAAGACGTGGCCGGCAAAATGGAATTTCGGAGCATCACCGGCGGGCTGCTGGTGCAGGAACGCGATACCGGCGACCCGGCCAGCACCGACTGGAAAGTGGTTTCAGACCGACAGCCTTCGGCGGAGGAATTGGCCGCGCTGAAATTTGCCTGGATTGCTGCGCAGCACGTTAAAAGCAACTCGATTGTGTTTGCTGCCGGCGCGGCCACCGTGGGCATTGGCGGCGGGCTGCCCAGCCGCGTCGATGCGGTGAAGCTGGCGGCCACCAAAGCCGGCGACAAGGCGCGGGGCGCGGTGATGGCCTCCGACGCCTTCTTCCCCTTCCCGGACGGCATCGAAGCTGCCGCCGCCGCCGGGGTCACGGCGGTGGTCCAGCCGGGCGGCTCTATCCGCGATAAAGAGGTTATCGAAGCGGTGAACCGGCTCGGCCTGGTGATGGTTTTTACCGGCGTGCGCCACTTCAGGCACTAACATAAGTTGAGTGGGTTCGGTGAGTTCGTCATTGATCGCTCATCATTCGTCACTCGCAAAGTAGGTCGGGCTTGCAGCCCGACCGTCACGCAACACGCGTGACCTGCTGGCTATCGGTCTTTCTTGCGTTTCAAATTCCAAGCCTAGCGTTTTAAAACGCTAGGCTTGCGTTTTAAATTCCATCCCTTGCGTTTTAAAACGCTAGGCGTACGTTTAAAGTATCAAGCAATACTTTTTCAAGGTCAAGAAAACAGCCCCCCATTGCCTCAGTGGGAGAAACTGTTTTAAAAGTTGAGCATAAAGTTGCGGCTAATAGTGCCGATGATCTAAAGCAGTTGGATTAACAAGACCTGCCCGGAAGCTGATTTTAACGGCAAAGTCGATTTAGAAACTGTGCTTCTCATTCAATCAAACTTCCGGGCAGTTGAGCCAGCAAAGTTAAAGGGGAGGCAACACAAAATCAATTTTGAAAAATCCCAACCTGCTTGCTAGAATATCCCTGTAGTTCTGCGTATAATAGATTACATACCACTTTAGAAATCCGCCATCTTCCCAGGCTCGACGCGTGTCAAACGGAGCGCCGCTGACACAAGGGTGTGGAAGTCCAAATTTCTCCCGTTTGCTCCCCGTCGAGTTACCACCACGGGATCAACCTGCCACAAATACATTTGAATCACTCAGAGCTTTACGAGTGACATATCGGAGGCTGGGCCTCAGCACTGGTAAAACTCGTCAAACTGGTAGCATTAGTTATTTGAGGAGGAAAAAAGATGACAGCCCGATCTGGAGCGGCATTACTGGAACTGGTTGGCAGCCTGCAAAACCGCAAACAGTTTCAGGATTTGAACTGGTCCGGCACGTTTCAGGATTATCTGGAGCTTGTGGCCAAAAATCCGCGCATCACGCGGAATGCGTTCCAACGCATTTACGATATGATCATGGACTACGGCACCGAAGATTTTGTCGATGCCAAAAAGAAGCTGACCCGCTACAAATTTTTTAGCGACCCCAGCTTTGACCGCGATGACGCTATTTTTGGCTCCGAGATTTCCCTGATGCGACTGGTGAATTTTTTCAAAGCCGCAGCCCAGGGTTACGGCACCGAACGCCGGGTGCTGCTGCTGCACGGTCCGGTCGGTTCGGCCAAAAGCACGGTGGTGCGCCGCCTGAAAAAGGGGCTGGAACGCTACAGCCGCACCGACGCCGGCGCGCTCTACACCTTTGACTGGTACCTGGGTGAGCTGACCGACGACGGCAAACTGCCGCCCTTCCCGTCTAAACCCAAAGAACCGCGTGACGGCATCGACGGTGATTGGGTGCCCTCGCCGATGAACGAAGAACCGCTGCTGCTCATTCCGCCCGACGCCCGGCCTCAATTTGTGGCCAGACTCAACGAAGGCCGCCCGCCCGCCGACCAAATTAAAATTGTAGGCGACCTCTGCCCGCCGTCGCGCTACTACTTCCGCGAGTTGATGCAGCGTTACGATGGCGACTGGACTAAAATGATTCGCCACGTGCGGGTGCGCCGGCTGGTCTTCAGCGAGCAGGACCGGGTAGGCATTGGCACCTTCCAGCCCAAAGACGAAAAAAACCAGGACTCCACCGAGCTGACCGGCGACATCAACTATCGCAAAATCGCCATTTACGGCAGCGACAGCGACCCGCGCGCCTTTAACTTTGACGGCGAGTTTAACATCGCCAACCGCGGCCTCATCGAGTTTATCGAAATGCTCAAACTCGACGTGGCCTTTTTGTACGACCTGCTCGGGGCCAGCCAGGAACACCGGGTAAAATCCAAAAAATTCGCCCAAACCGATATTGACGAAGTGATCATTGGCCACACCAACGAGCCGGAATATCGCCGCCTGGAAGGCAACGAATTTATGGAGGCGCTCAAAGACCGCACCGTGCGCATCGACGTGCCGTACATCACCAAGCTCAAAGACGAAGAGCAGATTTATCAGCGCGATTTCAACGGCGAAAAGGTTAAAATCCATATTGCGCCGCACACGCTGGAAATGGCCGCAATGTGGGCCGTGCTCACCCGGCTGGAAGAACCCAAAAAAGCCAGCCTGACCCTGCTGCAAAAACTCAAGCTGTATAACGGCCAAACCCTGCCCGGCTTTACCGAAGACAACATCAAAGAGCTGCGCAAAGCCGCCGTGCGGGAAGGGATGGAAGGCATCAGCCCGCGCTACGTGCAGGATAAAATCAGCAATTCGCTGGTAAAGTACCACGAAGACGGCTACATTAACCCGTTTATGGTGCTCAACGAACTGGACGCCGGGCTAAAGAATCACCCGCTGATCACCGACGAGGACGAGCGCAAACGCTACCGCGAACTGCTGGATTTGGTTAAAGAAGAGTACACCGAAATTGTTAAAAACGAAGTCCAGCGGGCCATCAGCGCCGACGAAGAAGCCATCAAACGGCTGTGCGCCAATTACATCGACAACGTGAAAGCCTACACCCAGCACGAGCGCGTGGTCAATAAATTTACCGGCCAAACCGAAGACCCGGACGAGCGGCTCATGCGCAGCATCGAAAAGAAGATTGACATCCCCGAAAGCCGCAAAGACGACTTCCGCCGCGAAATTATGAACTACATCGGCGCGCTGGCCATCGAGGGTAAAATTTTTGACTACAAAACCAACGCCCGGCTGCACAAGGCCCTGGAACTGAAACTGTTTGAGGATCAAAAGGACAGCATCAAACTGACCTCGCTGGTGAGCCAGGTGGTTGATAAAGACACGCAGGAGAAGATTGACGTGGTCAAAACGCGGCTGATCAAAGAGTTTGGCTACAACGACCAGAGCGCGACCGACGTGCTCAACTACGTGGCCAGCATCTTTGCCCGCGGCGACGCCACCGAGTAGATAAAAATGCAACGAATCGAACGCGATTTCAACCGTTTCCGCCGGATTGTGCGCGGGCAGATCAAAGGCAATCTGCGCAAATACATGTCGCAGGGCGAAATGATTGGCCGCCAGGGCCGGCGCATGGTCAGCATCCCCATGCCGCAAATCGATATCCCCCGCTTTCGTTACGGGACCAGGCAATCGGGCGGGGTGGGCCAGGGCCAGGGCAACCCCGGCGATCCCATTGGCCGCGGCGAGCCGCAGCCCGGTGAGGGCCAGGCCGGCAGCGAGCCGGGCGAACACATCCTTGAGGTGGATATCAGCCTGGAAGAGCTGGCCCAAATTATGGGCGAAGAGCTGCAACTGCCCAACATTCAGCCCAAGGGGCAAAAAAACATCGTTACTGAAAAATCCAAATACAACCGTGTGCGGCGGGTGGGGCCGGAAAGCCTGCGCCACTTTAAACGCACCTACAAAGAAGCGCTGCGACGGCAGCTCAGCACCGGCACGTACGACCCGCAGCGGCCGGTGATCATCCCCATCAAAGATGACACCCGCTACCGCAGTTGGACAGACGTGCCCGCGCCGGAAAGCAACGCCGTCATTATTTATATGATGGATGTGTCCGGCTCGATGGGCAATGAGCAGAAAGAGCTGGTGCGCCACACCGCCTTTTGGATTGAAACCTGGCTGCGCAGCCAATACCACGAAATCGAGATTATTTACATTGCCCACGACGCCGCCGCCAAAGAAGTTGACCGCGACACCTTTTATCACCTGCGCGAAGGCGGCGGCACGCGCATCAGCAGCGCCTACAAACTGTGCAACGAAGTCATCGACGCCCGCTACCCGCCGGAAGAGTGGAACATTTACCCCTTCCATTTCAGCGACGGCGACAACTGGGGCGACGGCGACACCGACCTGTGCTTTAAAGTACTGGAACAGGAATTGCTGCCCAAATCTAACCAGTTTTGCTACGGGCAGGTGCACAGCCTGTACGGCTCCGGCAGTTTTATCCACGCCCTGCGCAAACAGTTTGCCAACCACGAACTGCTGGTAGCCAGCGAAATCGGCAGCCGCGACCAGATTTACGATGCCATCAAAGTATTTTTGGGGAGGGGCAAATGAAACGCACCGCCCTGCCCCCGGACCTGCAAGCTACATGGGAACAAATTGAGGTTCACGCCAAAGAGTTTGGGCTGGATTTCTTCCCCATAATTTTTGAAATGCTCGATTACGAAACGCTGTACGCCATCGCCGCCAAAGGCGGGTTTCCCATTCGCTACCCGCACTGGCGTTTTGGCATGGAGTACGATCAGCTTTCAAAGGGCTACACCTACGGCCTCAGCGTCATTTACGAGATGGTCATCAACACCAACCCCTCTTTTGCCTACCTGCTGGAAGGCAACGAGCTGGTCACTCAAAAAATGGTGATGGCCCACGTTACGGCCCACGTCGATTTTTTCAAAAACAATATGTGGTTTGCCCACACCAACCGCAAAATGCTCGATG
>CAYOXS010000342.1:0-6129 GCA_964407935.1 uncultured Caldilineaceae bacterium | reverse complement strand
GCCCCGCCAACCATCCCCAAACTGACCAGCAGTACATCAAGTATTGTTCTCAAATCTGAGTGGGCGGTGGATTTGGATTGTGAAACCATAATCATCTCCTTCAATAATAGGAATTAGGAGTTAGGAATTAGAGTGTGCTCAATTGTGTCACCCGGCCAAATACGTGTGGGGCAGGCATTCTTTGGTGCATTGCCGTGGGCTGGGTTTGTCTCTCTTAAAGAAAAGTTGCCTGAGTTGGCCGGTTACGAACCACCGCTGCGATTTGAGTTGCCGGCCGGCACCACCGGCATAGGCGGCGGTGGCGGCGGGGCCTGGGGTACGGCGGGCAGCGGGGCCAGCGTTGGCAGCGGCGCCAGTTGGATAGGGGCCAACTCTACGCCGGCGGCCGGGTTAACACCCACCGCCGGATTGGCTGCCGGCAACGACTGTAACGCCATCAGCGTTGGGATGGGCGGCAGTTCTGCCAGCGGCGCAACGGTGGGCCACGGTGTAGCCGTAGGGGGAATTGGGCTGGCGCTAATTACCGGCGTCGGCGCTTGCACCGGCTCGCTGGCCTGAGCCTGCTGGTTTGCCTGCCGGGCAATCAGATTCCAGCCGCCAACAAAACCAATCAGGCTCATCGCCGTTAGGGTAATTTTGCCGGTGGCCGTAAATTTTGGGGGTTTCCGTCGAATAGATGTCACGGGTTTGCTCCTGGTGTTTAACAATGTTCTGATACTAGCATCATATTGGGCAGAAATGATATATCAATTAACTCTATATGAGTTTTTTTTCATGTTCTGGTATACTATGGGGGTGCCACCATTGGAGTCGGAAATCCTGATAATGAAGGGGCAAACTTCTCCCCACCGTTCAATTGTAATTGCCGCCGGGCAATATCTGTTAACCCATCGCTGGTTAATATTTGTGCTGGGTATGGGCCTGGTGATCCTGGTAGAAGGGATTGAGCACTGGCCGTTATCACTAACAGTCAATGCTCACTTTGCCCAGGAAGTTATCATCTACGGCCTGTTTGGTCCGCTGGCAGTCTGGATACTGCTAACCTTGCTGGCCCGGGCGCTAACCGCAGAAATCCCCATTAAAAAAATACAGGCTGAAGCCACCCAGGCTGAACGCCAACGAATTGCGCGCGAATTGCACGATAAACTGGCTCAAAATCTGGGCTATCTGCACTTTAAACTTGATCAACTCAGCCAGTCTTCAAGCACGGTTACGCTGGAGGATATTGCCCTCATTCAGGTTGATTTGGACCAGATGCGCCAGATTGCCAACCAGGCCTATGAAGAGGTGCGAAACACCCTTAATGCCCTGCGCAGCGATGGCCAGCCAGTCCTCAGTCTGCGGGCAGCCATAAAACAGCAGGCAGCAGACGTTGAGCAACGCGCCGGGCTGCCAGTTTTGGTTGACTACCAGGATAACGGCCAGGCCATTTGCCAGATTGTGGGCCAAACTCTGCTGGACATTTCCAGCGAAGCGCTGAACAATGCGGCCAAACACGCGCGCGCCACTCAGGTTGAGGTGCGGTTGTGCTGCACCCCGGCCCAGGTTTCGCTGGTTGTTGTTGATAATGGCCGGGGATTCGCCGCGGAGCAGCAGGAACCGCCCGGCCATTACGGGCTGGCAATTATGCGCGAGCGCGCCAGTATGCTTGGCGGCGCGCTCACTATTCAATCAACACCCGGACAGGGAACCCAAATCCGCGGCCAGTTTCCCCGAACAGCGGCCGGCGATGGGTTACTGCAAATCTGTTCACACACACAATGTAAGGTTTTAAACCAGTGCCGCTATGAACATTCTACTCGTTGACGATCACGTTTTATTCAGAGAAGGGGTAGCTTCGCTGCTGGATGCCCAGCCAGATATGACCGTATTGGGTGAAGCCGCCACCGCCGCCGAAGCGGTAACCAAAACCCGCGAATTAAAGCCCGATGTTATTTTGCTGGACATCACCCTGCCCGACGGCAACGGCATAGACACCGCCCGCCAGATTCTGACAGAATTTCCAGACATCAGCATTATCTTTCTCACCGTCCACGAGGAAGACGAGCGCCTGTTTGAAGCCATTCGGCATGGCGGCAAAGGTTATCTGCTAAAAAATATGCGCACCTCGCAATTGTTAGAAATGCTGCGCGGGATTATGCAGGGCGAAGCCGCCATTTCCAGAAAAATGGCCACCCGCCTGTTTGACGAATTTTCAAAAATGCGCTCGCAGTTAGCCAGCCAGCAACCCATCAACGCGGAAAACGTACTGTTGACGTCCCGCGAGCTTGAAGTGCTCAGGCTGGCGGCCGGCGGCAGTAGCAACCAGGAAATTGCCCGCGATCTGGTTATTTCGCTCAGTACGGTTAAAAACCACATGCGCAATATTCTCAGCAAGCTTCAATTAAAGAATCGTCGCGAAGCCGTGGCCTTTGCCAAACGGCGCGGTTTGATTGACTCTTTGCCAGAGTAGCCGCCGCATCTTTTCCTCTTTTTTGCCTCTTAATCCCTGCCCAAACTTTTAAACATTACCGGGGTTCAGTACTAGTACTTTGCTGTCGGTTATATGTATTTTTTAGAACTTTTCTAGGCCCCGGGTTGTGTTTAGGACTATGGTCATAGGCCGCAGTTCGTTATAAGATTAAAAGAGTTTAATGCTTCAAAAATAAACTTGTCCAACCAAGTTGCCACATGACCTCGTTAAAACAATACATATGATAAAAAAACACCGGGTTTTGGTGGTTGATGAAGATTCCCTGTTTAGCAATGGCATTGAGCTGCTGCTGGTGCTTCAGGAATCGCTGGAGATCATCGGCAAAACACCCGCCAATATTCAGCAAATTGCCACCCGGCTTGAGCAAACCCGGCCAGATGTGATGGTGATCAGCGATGAATTTGGCGCGACACAGCCGCAGTTTGTGCTGGAAATGCTCACCCGCTATCCCGCGCTGCGCGTTGTTGTTTTCAGCCAGATGGGAAACCGGGTCAACATTATCAACAACCGGGAAATTATTGTTGAAAGCGCCGCCGACTTAATTGCAGCCATCACCAATAACAACGAGGCATTGTAATCAACGACATGTCCACCAGGAGGGGATCACTATGAAACATATCATCGGCGTTGTGGCTTTGATTGCTGTGCTCACAGTAACCACCGCCGCCGGCCTCAACAGCATCGATCTACTCCCCGTACGCGCCAGCGCCGAAGGGTTGCCCATCGACTGGCTGTTTGGGCTGCATTTGCAGGTTATCGCCTTTCTGTTTGCGCTGATCATCGGCTTTATGCTGTACAGCATTTTTGTTTTCAGGCGCAAACCCGGTGAAAACGGCGACGGCGACCACATCCACGGCAATTCCACGCTTGAAATTGTCTGGACGGTGGTGCCGCTGGGCGTCGTGCTCTACTTTGGCTACCTGGGCACTGTCACCCTCAGCGATATTGTGGCCCCCGCCGATAATGAACTGATCATCGAAGTGACCGCCTCACAGTGGGCCTGGCGCTTTGATTACCCGGAAAGCGGGGTCAGTTCAACCGTTCTCAATGTCCCCCTGGGCCGTACCGTTTTATTTAAATTAACCTCGCACGATGTGATCCACTCATTCTGGGTGCCGGAATTCCGCGTGAAACAGGACGCCGTGCCGGGAATGACCAAAACCCTGCGCATAACCCCCACCGAACTGGCCACCTTTAAAATTCGTTGCGCCGAGCTGTGCGGTCTGGATCACGCCGTTATGCTGGCCGATGTGAACGTGCTAACCCCCACCAAATTTGAACGCTGGCTGGGAGAGGAACAGGAAGCCCTGGCCGCCGCCGAATCCGGCCCAATTTTGGAACGCGGCGAAAAACTGGCCGAATTGCAGGGCTGCGTGGCCTGCCATTCCGTGGATGGCAGCAAAGGCAATGGCCCAAGCTGGCTGGGGCTGTTTGGCCGTGAAGAAAAGCTCGCCGACGGGAGCAAGGTTATCGCCGATGAAGCGTACATTCGCCACTCTATCACCAACCCCGGTGATCAGGTTGTCGAGGGATTTAATAACATTATGCCGCCCAGTTACGGCAGCACACTGACCGAAGATGAAATTGAAACGCTTGTCGCCTTTATCAAAGCCCTGAGCGACAGTGACGATCAGGCCAGCCAGTAACCTTTTTTGGTGTATTTCACGCAGGGAGGGGAATTTATGACAATACTATCTCTTGGATTGACCCGCGGGTTTATGGGGCAAATTGCCGGCACGCTGCTGGGTATGGCACTGACCATGCTCGTCAGGCTGGCTATGGGCCTGCCCGCCTGGAGCGCCGAACCGGTTATGGTCATCGGCGTGCTGGTGGGGGTGGTTGGGTTTTTGCTGGGCGTGGGCGCGCTCGCAGACTGGCTCAAATGGATGGCGGGCCGGGACACGCCCATGCGCCACGGCCCGCCGGAAGGCAAACCGGCCTGGACGCGCTACTTTGCCGTGGATTACAACCACAAAATCATCGGCGTGCAGTACGGCGTTACCGGCCTGCTGCTGGTGATGATTGCCGGCACGTTCGCGCTTATTTTCCGCGCCGAGCTGGTGGAAGTAGAAATGCAGTTTTTAACGCCGCACATGTTCAACACACTCATCGGCATGCACGGCATTGTAATGATCGCCGGCATTTTGCTGGGTGTGGGCGGGATGGGCAACTACCTGGTGCCGCTGATGATTGGCGCATCTGATATGGCCTTTCCCCGGCTCAACTCGTTTGGCTTTTGGGTAAACGTGCCGGCTGCGGCGCTGGTGGTGGCCAGTTTGTTTGTGCAGGGTTGGGACACCGGCTGGACGGGCTACCCGCCGCTCAGCGCCCGCGCCCCACTGGGGATTCAGCTTTTCTTTTTGGGCGTCTATTTCATCGGCCTGTCGTCAATTGTCGGCTCGCTGAACCTGATTGTGACCACTTTGCGCATGCGTTCGCCAGGGATGAATTTGTTCCGCATGCCCATTTTTGTGTGGGCTATGTTTGCCACCAGCATTATCAGTTTAACCGCCACGCAGCTCATCGGCCTGTCATTTTTGATGGTGGTGGTGCAGCGACTGCTGGGCATGGGCTTTTTTGAGCCAAACCTCACCGAGCACGCGCTGGAAGTAGGCGCGCCGCCGGGCAACGTTATTTTGTTCCAGCACCTGTTTTGGTTTTACAGCCATCCGGCGGTGTACGTGTTTATTTTGCCGGGGCTGGGTATTATCAGCGAGCTGCTGCCGGTTTTTTGCCGCAAACCCCTGTTTGGTTACAAATGGATTGCCCTGTCGAGCATCGCCATTGCCCTGGTGGGCTTTTTGGTGTGGGCGCACCACATGTTTGCCGCCGGCATGGAAGACTTTTTGCGCGTGCCGTTTATGTACGCCACCATGCTCGTCGCCGTGCCAACGGGCGTTAAATTCTTTAGCTGGGTAGGCACAATGTGGCGCGGCAAACTGATTTTCCCCACGCCGATGCTGTTTGTGCTGGGCGCAATTTCAATTTTCCTCATCGGCGGGTTGAGCGGCCCGCCCAACGGCACCGTCAGCACCGACCTGTTTCTGCACGATACCTACTGGATAGTGGGCCATTTTCACGCCACCATGTTTGGCGGCTTCATCTTCCCCTTCTTTGCCGCCATTTACTACTGGTATCCCAAAATCACCGGCCGCCACTACAATGAACTGCTGGGCAAAATCCATTTCTGGTTGATATTGCCGGCCTTTTGGGTGCAAAGCCTGGGCCAGATGCAAATTGGGTTAAAAGGCATGCGCCGCCGCATCGCCGATTACGACCCGGCTCTGGGTATTGAAACCGGCCAACTGCTCATCACCATCGCCGGTTTTGTGATTGCGCTGTCGGTGTTGATTATGGTTTACAACCTTATCCGCAGCGCCCGCCGCGGCGAAGTGGCCGAAGCCAACCCGTGGGGGTCGCGCTCGCCAGAGTGGCAAATCCCCTCGCCCATCCCGGAACACAGCTACGAACGGCCCTTTGTCGTCGTCGGCGATCCGTATGATTACGGGCTGCCGGGGTCTACCTACGTGCAAATGACGCCCATCGCCGGCGGCAAGTAGCAAGAAAATGCCCCCCCCCCCCGCCCCCCCCCCGGGGGGGGGGGGGGGGCCAAAATTTTGTTTTTGGGGGGGGGGGGGGGGGCCGCCCCCACCCAC
>CAYOXS010000341.1:0-6159 GCA_964407935.1 uncultured Caldilineaceae bacterium | reverse complement strand
GCCCCTACATTCGCCGATTCGTACATTCGTAGATTCGCTTATTTTCACAGGAGTAATTTTTTGGCACAACAACCCATCATCACCCTGACCACCGATTTTGGCCGCAGCGACGGCTACGTGGGCACAATGGAAGGCGTAATTCTGGGCATTTGCCCGGCGGCCACCATCACCCACCTGTCGCACGAGATTCCACCGCAGGCCGTTGCAACCGGCGCGTTTGTGCTGTACCAGTCGTGCAGCTACTACCCGCCCCACACCGTCCACTGCGTGGTGGTTGACCCCGGCGTTGGCAGCGAGCGACGGGCGGTGGCGGTGCAAACCTCAATTGGCGTGTTTGTCGCCCCGGATAATGGCGTGCTCAGCCTGGTGCTGGCCAGCACGCCCGTGCAGGCAGCGGTGGCGCTGGAAAATCCGGCTTATCGGCTGACCCACACCAGCCGCACTTTTCACGGCCGCGATATTTTTGCCCCGGCCGCGGCCCATCTGGCGGCCGGCGTGCCGCTGGCCCAACTGGGGCCGGCGGTTGATGATTTAGTCCGGCTGGAGCTGCTGTCGCCGCCCGGGCCGGGGCTGGCGCGGGTAATTCACGTTGACCACTTTGGCAACGTAGTGCTCAGCCTGACCGCGGCGGATGTTCCCAACCCGGACACACTGACGCTGACCGTTGGCGCAGCCCAAATTTACGGGCTGCGGCGCACCTTTGCCGATGTGGCCGAGGGCGAGCTGCTGGCCTACGTCGGCAGCAGCCGCGATCATATTGAAATTGCTATACGCAACGGAAACGCCGCCCAATCGTTGGAGTTGCGACCGGGGGCTGTTGTGCGCGTGGCAGCGTAACCGATTAAACTAATAGACAAAATCCAAGGCCAGGACGCTATGGAATCATTTATCATTGAAGGACAGGCGCCGCTCTGCGGCGAAGTTACCCCCAGCGGCAACAAAAACGCGGCCTTCCCGCTGATTTCGGCGGCGCTGCTCACCGACCAGCCGGTAGTGCTGCACAACCTGCCCAACATTGGCGATGTGCGCACGATGCTTAACATTGTTGAAGATTTGGGCGTTGAGGTAACCCGCCACGACCCGCACAACGTGACTCTGCGGGCCGGTTCGCTGCTCAAGCTGGCCCCGGACCCGGCCCGATTTGCCAAAATTCGGGGGGCGCTGGTGCTGATGGGGTCGCTGCTGGCCCGCGAGGGGCAGGTTGATCTGGCCCAGCCGGGCGGCGACCAGATTGGCCGGCGGCGGGTTGACACCCACATTCAGGCTTTGCAGGCGCTGGGTGCGGAATTTAAATATAACGGCAACTTTGTGCTCATCGCCAAAAAACTGCGCGGGGCCGATATTTTGCTCGATGAAGCCAGCGTGACCGGCACCGAAAACGCCATTCTGGCGGCGGTGCTGGCCGAAGGCACTACCGTGATTCGCAACGCTGCTTCGGAGCCGCACGTGCAGGATTTGTGCCAGTTGCTCAACAGGATGGGCGCCCGGATTGAGGGCATCGGCTCAAACCTGCTGACCATCCACGGCGTAAAATCGCTGGGCGGCGCGGAATTTACGCTGAGCGCCGATTATTTGGAAGTCGGCAGCTTCATTGCTCTGTCGGCGGTAACTCGCGGCGAGATTCTCATCAAAAACGCTTCGCCCGAACATTTGCGCATGACGCTGATGGTGTACGAGCGACTGGGCATTAAACCCGAAATCCGGGGCACCGACCTTTTTTTGCCCGACAACCAGATGCTGGTGATTATGCCCGATATTGGCGACGCCATCCCCAAAATTGACGACGCGCCGTGGCCCGGCTTCCCTGCCGATATGATGAGCGTGACGCTGGTGGCGGCCACGCAGGCCACCGGCACGGCCCTGTTCCATGAAAAAATGTACGAAAGCCGCCTCTTTTTTGTGGACCGGCTGATTAATATGGGCGCGCGGATTGTGCTGTGCGATCCGCACCGGGCGCTGGTGCAGGGGCCAAGCACCCTGCGCGGCGAAAAACAGGGCATCTCCAGCCCGGATATCCGGGCCGGGATTGCGCTGCTCATCGCCGCGCTGTGCGCCGAAGGCACCACCGTTATTCGCAATGTGGGGCAAATTGACCGCGGTTATGAAAATATTGAGGCTAAATTGCTCGGGTTGGGGGCAAAAATCACCCGGATCAACGGTTAAAAAAACGGGCCGAGTGGCCCGTTTTTGTTAAATTTGCGGCGCTGCTTCCTCGCCGTTGTGGGTAAATTCTTCGTAGAGGGCGTACACGTTGGCCCGGTGCAAATCCTGCACCAGCCCGTTGAGCGGGATGCGGCTTTTGCCGCAGGCATCAATGGTCAACCGGTCGAGTGCGGATTTGCCCTGCCCCTGCTGCACAATTTTGGCTACCTTTTGCTCCAGCACAGTTAAATATTTAATACTGGAATCGATAGCGCCGGGAATCTCGCCGCGCAGCAGCACCTCACCGTGGCCCTGCACAATGCTCTCCAAATTGTACTGCTTGACAAACTCCAGTGACTGCCGGAACTGGTGGCGGTCGCCCCAAACAAAGTAGGGCACCGGCATAACCGTATCCGCGGCCAGCAGCACCTTGTCTTCCCGCACATAGGCCACCGTTGAATCGAGGGTATGGCCGGGTGTCAGCGCCAGTTCGATAGACTTGTTGCCCACGTGGATGACCAGTTCGCCATCTTCAAACACCAGCGCCGGCACGCGCAATTCCACGTGTTCCAGAACAGGTGTCGACTCCCTGGCCTCATCGAGCGCGGTCTGGCCAAACTCAAGCATATTTTCCTGGCACTTTTTGTGGCAAACCAGCTCAACCCGATCATCGAATAAATAGTTGCCGTTGGTGTGATCGCCGTGCCAGTGGGTATTGACCAGATATTTGATCGGGCCGGCTCCCAACGCCGTGAGATACTCAATCATTTCCGCCGTTTCATTGGGAAACGGCAGAGTATCAACCACAACGATGCCCTCGCGGGTGACAACGGCCGAAGCCGTGACCTGAGCGTACAGGTCGCTGGTGAACACATAAATATCGTCGGAGACACGCTCTCGCCTCATTACTTAACGCCTCGATGAGAAATTGAAATCCACGGGAAAGGATAACATGAAGCACGGGGGAGAGTCAAACATTTTGACATAATATTAGCGCGGCTCCTGCTGAACCGGTTCGGATGCCGGTTTTGACGCCGCCCGGCGCAAAACAAAGCGGCGCGCCCACGTTTCAATACGGCCGGCCTGGCTGAAACCGGCGATGACAAACAGCCCCACCACCGCGATCATGGCCGCAATCCAGGTTAACGGCAAATCGACGGCACTGTGGCCCATCCAAACAATGAGCAGCGTAAACGGGCCGCGACTGGTTAAAATAGCCAGCGCCAGAAATCGCAGCCGGATGCGGCTGAGTCCGGCCAGAAAATAGGGGATATCACCCACGGGGACAACCAGCAGCAGCCACCACATCCAGAATGAATCGATGTGGGCCACCTCGCTCCAATGTTGCAGGGTTTCTGCGCCCATGCGTTTTTCCAGCCAGGGGCGGCCGAGTTTGCGCCCCAGCCAGGCCGCCAGCACGCCGCCGGTAACCATGCCGCCAATGGTGATGATCGACCCGGCGACCAGCCCAAACAGCACGCCGCCCATCACCTGCACCGGATAGCCGGGGATGGGAGCCACCACAATTTGAGCCACATTCAACCCAAAAAACACCAGCGGGGCCAGCGGGCCAAATTGCAGAATCCAGTCTCGCAGCACCGAGGCGTTGGCTCCCCATTTGGATAGCGGCGGCCACAACGCCAGCAGCACGCCAATCACCAGCAGGCCGCCCAGCCACGGCAGCCATTTTGTTTTAAAAGTTGACTCGGAATTTTTCATTTCAAACTACCGCCCACCGGTGGAACCTTGTCCATTGTCAGCAGGCCGTAATAGGCCATTGAGGTACGAAGCTGCGGGTAGCCGGGGTAAACCACGCTCCAATAGGTTTGCTCATCGTCCAGCGTCCAGCGCGGATCGGCAATGTAGATGACGTTCATCACGCCAATCCACGGCTGCCAGTGTTCCTGAGCGTATTGAAAGGCGCGTTGCAAATATTTGTCCTGCTGCGTTTCAGAGACGGCGTGCCAGTAATAGGGCGAATCCGGCCGCGGGTCGATGGTCCAACCAAATTCCAGCACCACCACTTTTTTGGCCTCGTCGCCGTTTTGTACCATCAACCCGCGCAAATCCTCTACCCGCCGAAAGGCGTACACCCGGCGCAGCTCTTCCGGGCCGCTGTCGTTGTTGTTGAGAGTTGGGTCGGCGGCCACTTTGGCCGGGTCAATTTCCGGCGGGCTTTTGTAGCCGGGCGCATGCACCCCGAGCGCGTCAAAATAAGGCGCTGCGCCGGCATCGTACATGCCCTGGATAAAGTAGATGTCGGGCATGGCGTAATCATCGTTGCGGGTGGTGGGAGCCATCCCGGCGCTGATGACAATGGCGTCGGGATCGGCGGCTTTAACGGCTTTGTAGCCCATTTTGAGCAGGGCAGTGTATTCGGCGGGGTTGGGCGGGCGATTGCCCCACTCGCGGGCCAGGTTGGGTTCGTTCCAAACCTGATAGGCTTCAACCCGGCCTTTATACCGCTGGGCCACGGCGAAGACGTAATCATAGAAATCCTGCAAGTCGTCCGGCGGGCTGACTTCCGGCAGCGCCACCGCACTCGACGCCCACGCCGGCTGCGCCCCCAGCCGGACAATCACTTTGAGGTTGTGGGCGTCGATCTGGTCCATAATACGGTCGGCGGTGGCCCACTGCCACTGGCCTTTGCCCGCGCCTTCCAGTTCGCGCCAGGGCAGTTCCTGCTTCACCCACCGAAAGCCGGCATTTTGGATTAATTTCAGGTCGCGGTCGGCAATTTCTTCCTGCCAAAACAAAAACGCCTGCAAACTATAATCCGGCGAAGACATCATTTTGTCAAGCTTAACGGTGGGCGTATATTTTTCGGCGGCCGGTTGGGTAGCGCCCACCGCGGCATCGCTCAGGCTACAACCGGACAGCAACAGCAGCAGCAAAGCCAGCACTATGCCCCCGGCAATTCGTTGATGCAACATCTTCACCTCACATAAAATGGCTTGACCCGCTTTCGGTCAAGCCAATCAGTTTATTGTAAACATTTGGAGCGGATAGGCAATTTTGGGCTTGTCTGGCGGCTAATGCTGATTTACAATAGACTCAGTACGGTAATTTTGGCGAGTAGCGGGTAGCGGGTGGCGAGTGATTGATCACGCAACACGTACCGCGCTCGGCCAACTCACCCAACTTATTTTCAAGGAAGAGGCGATCATGACCTGGATGCTGGACGACAAAGAAAAGAAATTTGCCGAGGAAGACCGGCAGGCCAAAATTGGCGGTTGCATCGCTTTGGTGCTGCTGGTTTTTATAATCCCGGCCGTGTGCTGGGGACTGGCCACGTACACCAGCGGCGGCCAAATTATAAAGGCGCACGCGCTCACCTATTATGCCTACAACGGCCTGCCGCTGGGCAGCCTGACCCCGGGTCTGATCGAACTGGCCAAACAGAGCTGCCAGCTCGACCAGACCCAGCCGGCTAATATAAAGGAAGCCCAGCAGCAGCTCACCCAAAAATACGACAGCCAGGTCAAACTCTATCACGAAAACTGGAACAGGCTGACAGCTCTGGAGCAGGACACCAGCCGCTATCAGGACCCCGGCCAGATACCGGGCAACCTGGCCTCGGCCAAAATCATCTACTGCGCGCGGTAATGAGAAGATTATTCCTGTTGCGTTAGCCGCGCCGCTGGCCTTTGGCGCGGGCGAGCCGGTTAGCCTGCTCAACGCGCAGCAATGACCGGTTGCCCGCCGGCGACAAGTCGAGTTAAAATCCCGCAGGTCAAGTAGCAGGATACGCTTGCAGTGTGACCGTCGGACTAATGAACTTTCACAATTTAGTTCGGTAATAGTTTTCCCCATCCCCCTGGCTCCCCTTCCCTTTGGGAAGGGGGAATTAAGGATTACCGAATTAAATTTTTAATCTTCATCAAGCCCGACCTACGAATTCACCACTGATTCCTGACTCCTGATTCCTGTTTTCATAAGGAACAAAACCGATGTCCGCCCATTCGCTTGAGTTGCCGCCCGCAAAAGAATACACCCCGTACCACCCCGGCCCGTTTC
>CAYOXS010000340.1:0-6169 GCA_964407935.1 uncultured Caldilineaceae bacterium | reverse complement strand
CCAAACTGACGCCGGATTTTCCCTCCCTCCCCCAAAATGGGGGAGGGAGGGGGAGGGGGATTTTGTTCTCGTGGTGGGGAAAAACCCAGACAATCGGGGCTACTACGCGATGACTCGCAACACAGGCAGATTGGTGGGGGTGCCGGCCAGTGTGGCCGGTAACTGGCCTACCAACGCCGCCGGCACGGTGCCCACCAGTTCCGTGGGGATAACCTGATTACGCAGGTTGGCCTGCGGGTTGGTTTGGGTCACTACGCGTAAATAGTTGCCGGTCAGGCCGCTCCACTGCAAGCCAAAGCCATACGGCTCGTTGCTTTCCCACAGCACCGGCATGTGCCGGCCCACAAACCGCCGCCGAAACGATTCTTCCAGTTTGGCGTTGAGCGTGTGCATATACTGGCTGCGCTGCTGCACCACTGCATCCGGCACCTGGCCGCGCATTTTAGCAGCGCTGGTGCCGGCCCGGCGCGAATAGCGAAAAACGTGCAGTTTGGCAAACTCAATCTCGTTGGTAAAATTGAGGGACTGCTCAAATTCGGTGTCGGTTTCACCGGGAAAGCCGACGATGATGTCTGTAGTCACCGACAGATCGGGGATGGCGGCGCGGGCCTCGCGGACCAGGTGCGAAAATTCGGCCTGGCTGGTGCGGCGGGCCATGCGGCGCAGGGTGTTGTCGCAGCCGCTTTGCAGGGGCAAATGGAGGTGCGGTAGCAGCCGCTCGCTGCGCCACAGCTCAAAAAAGTCGGCGTCCAAATCCCACGGCTCCAGCGACGACAGCCGCAACCGGGGCAGGTCGGTTTCCGCCAGAATAGTTTTAACCAGTTGGTACAGCCCGCGCCCGTCACCCAGATCGTGGCCATATGAGCCAAGATGCACTCCGCTGAGCACCGCTTCCTGATAGCCCAGTTCGGCCAGCCGGTTGATTTCGGCGATAACATCCGGCAGGGGGCGGCTGCGGCCCGCGCCGCGGGCCACCGTCACAATGCAAAACGTGCAGCGATTGTCGCAGCCATCCTGCACTTTGACAAAAGCGCGGGTGTGGCTGCCGCCGTCATCGAGCGGGATGTTGGGCATAAACGCCGCGTCCGGGGCGGGGATGGGGTCGGCGTTGTGCAGCAGGCCGGCTTCGGTCACCAGTTGCGGCAGCCGGTCTTTGTCTTCGTTGCTCACCACCATGTCCACGCCCAGCGCCGCAATCTCCTGCGGCGAAAGCTGGGCGTAGCAGCCGGTGACCACCACCGCGGCGTTGGGGTTGGCCCGGCGCATCTGCCGGATAATTTGCCGCGATTTGCGGGCGGCCACGTGGGTTACGGCGCAGGTGTTAAACACAACCAGGTCGGCCACATCGCCGGGGCCAACCAGCCGGTGGCCCGCGCCGGCAAACACGCGGGCCATCTCTTCCACTTCGCTGATATTTAAACGACAGCCAATCGAATCAACTCTAACGCGCATTTAGGGCAAAACACTCATCCGGCTGCCGGACCAGTCCGGGCCAACGCCGGCGTTGGGAATAATTTCTTTCTGGTTTGAGCCATCGATATTCATTTTCCAGATACCCCAATTGCCGCTGCGGGCGCTGCGGAAAATGATTTCGCCGCTGGGCGTGAACTCCGGCAGGGTATCGGGGCCGGGCGCATCGGTGAGGCGGCGCACGTTGCTGCCATCGGCGTTCATGGCGTACAGGTCAACATTGCCGCCGTCTTCGCGGTGAAAAACGATGGTCTTGCCATCGGGCGACCAGGCCGGGAAGGAGTCGTTTCCGCCGGAGGTTAGCTGCACGTGGCCACTGTCGTCCCGATTGGACATCCAGATACCGGTTTTGCCATCGCGGCCAGAGCGGTAGACAAACTTCTGGCTGTCGGGCGACCAGTCGCCCTGCTCGCCGAGCAGTTCAAAGCGGAACTGCTGGTTGTCGCTGGTGCCCAAAAAGTAGATGCGGTAACTGCCGCTGGGTTTGGCATCAAACGCGACCATCTTGCCATCGGGCGAGACGTTGGCCCAGCGGGCCGTGCCAAATTTCCAGTCGTTGCCCTGGTAAAGCTGCGACTGCTCCACGCCGCCGGGTATGGGCGACATATCGATGGCGACAATGCCGTTGCTGACGCCATCGAACACAAATTCGCGGCCATCGGGCAACACCTGGCGGTCAACCCCTTCTTCGCCAAAAAAGAAGATGGTGCCGCCATCGGGCGTCCACGCCGGGCCGGCGGCCCGGCTAAAAATGTACTGCTCGCTGCCGCCGTTGGTATCGCCAATGAAGAGCAGGTGCTTGCCGCCATCCCATTTGGTGTAGGCCAGTTTGTAAGTTTTTGACACCGGGCGCGGCGTGGGCGCGACGGTGGGCGACGCTTCGGCGGTGGGGGTGACGGTTTCGGTGGCGGCGCTTTCCGGCGTGGGCGTGGCCGAAGCCGGCGCGTCGGCTACGGCAGGGGCATCACCCACAATAGTGAACGAGTCGGTGGCCAGCAGTTCGCCATCAACGTAAAGCTCCAGCATCCACTCGCCGGGCGAGAGCGGATCGCCGCCGGCATTGACAAAGTAATCAAACACGCCGGCGCTGTCGCCGGACCAGGTTTCTGAGCTGCGCAGCATTTCTTCGCCATCCAGATACCACACCCGTTCCCACGTGGTCTCCGGCGAAAAACCGCTGTACTCAAAAATGGCGTGAACTTCGGTCACGTCGCCTTCAAATTCGGTGCCGGGATCAACCGGCTGGTTATCATCGGTAACGCCCGTGGCAAACGTAACGCTGCTGATGGCCGGCGCTGCCGGGGTGGGCGTATCGGTGGGGGCCGGTGTCTCTGTTGGCGCTTCGGTGGGAATTTCAACGACGGCCGTGGTGAGGGTGGGCGTCGGCTCCCCAACGGTGATGACTTCGGTGGGAACCGTGCTGTCACTGCCGGGCAGCCCGGCCATCAATTCATTGACTTGATCCCGAAGCAGGTAATAAGCGCCGCCCACCGCCAGCACAACACACAGCAACAACAGGCAGCCAACACCGCCAATAATAAGCAGCGGGTTTCGCCCCTTTTTGGGGGGTTCGGGCGGCGGCGCTCCGGTCAGCCCCTCGGCGCCTCGGGATGACATGATAGTTTGATCGTTATCAGCCACAACTTCCTCCTTTAAAATAAGTGCAGTGGGTTTGGTGAGTTCGGCGCTGGGACAGTCCGACTCCTGTGAAATTTATTGAAATAATTTCTTTTCGCCGCAACACAGGATAGCATTTTGGATGGCCTTAGTCAAGTGATTTGTAGCGACTCCGGTAGTAAATTCTAACCAAATTATGGGTTGTATCGCGCCCGAATATCGGTTATAATGGGTCAACTTTAAATTGGAGGTGAGCCGGCCAAATAAATAAAACCGGGGCAAACAGCGCCAGACCCACAAAAAAGGATGAAGATAGAAGGATGAAGGCTGAAATTGGCAAACCTTTCATCCTTCCACCTTTAACCTTTATCCTTTTGTTGCGGGTGACGAGGAGCAGGTTCATCGAAAGTTTCGGCGGGTGCCTGCCGGGGTGTCACACCCCGAATTGTCCCCACAAGCCCACCTCTGGGCCAAAGCCGTCTGACAAATCCGGAGAATAATCTCCGGGACAAAGCGGGCGGCAGTGACAGACCAGCAGCCAGAATTCAAAATACAGTAGTCAGTAGTCAGATTACGGATTAGGAGTCCGAAAGCAAAGCTTTCGGAACAAAAAGCTGCGCTTTTTGACTCCTTTTTTATCTGGAGTCTGACATCTGTATTCTGTGTTCTGACATCTGAGTACAGACTCCCTAACCCAATCCTTCAAGTTAATGAACCGTCACAAGGGCGTGATGCGCCCTGCTTTTTATTCTGTATTCAACAAAAAACTGGCGGAGGAATGTTTGGCAAAACGTCCGCCCCCTGGTCAGGAAACCCTGCATTTCACTCAAGGCCCGCCCGCGTGCAGGTGGCAGAGTTGACATGCCTGAGTAATCCCCTTATTCCTAATTCCCGACTCCTGACCCCTATTTTGAAAGGAGACTTCCCATGTGTGGTATTGTTGGTTATGTTGGCCCCAAAAACGCCCCGTCGATTGTGATTGAAGGGCTGAAAAAACTGGAGTATCGCGGCTACGATTCCGCCGGCGTGGCTACGGTTAACGGCAGCCTGGATGTGCGGCGCGCCGAAGGCAAACTCATCAATCTGGAAACCAAATTAAAGGAACAGCCGCTGGTTGGGCCGCTGGCCATTGGCCACACCCGCTGGGCCACCCACGGCGCGCCCATTGAGCGCAACGCCCACCCTCACGCCGACGAGCAGAGCGCCGTAGCCGTGGTGCAAAACGGCATTGTTGAAAATTTTATGGCCCTGCGCGCCCAACTGCAACAGGAAGGCCACATCTTTTTGTCAGACACCGATACCGAGGTGATCCCGCACCTGATTGACAAATATCTGGCCGAAGGGCAGCCGCTGGTAGAAGCCTGCCGGCTGGCGTTTGGCCGGCTCGATGGGGCGCACGCCATCGCCGTGGTCAGCAAACGCGAGCCGGGCAAGATCATTACCGCCCGGCTGGGCAATGCCGGCGGCGTGATTGTGGGTTTGGGCAACGGTGAAAATTACCTGGCCTCGGATATCCCGGCCATTCTGGAGCACACCCAGCATGTGGTCTTTCTGGAAGACCACGAAATGGCTGTGATTGAAGCCGGCAGCGTGGCTTACTACCGGCTGGACGACGGCGCGGCCATCAGCAAACCGGTCACCCACATCACCTGGGACCCGGTCAGCGCGGTTAAAGGGCAGTACCGCCACTTTATGCAAAAGGAAATCCACGAACAGCCGCAGTCGATCCAGAGCACCATTCGCGGCCGGATTGATTTTGTCACCGGGCAGGTTAAGTTTGAGGAGCTGGCGCTCAGCCCGGAACAGGCGCGGGCCATCGACCGGATTTTTATTGTGGCCTGCGGCACCTCGTTTTACGCCGGGCAGGTGGGCCGCTTTATGCTGGAGAAGCTGGCCAAAGTTAAAGTGTCGGTGGATTACGCCAGCGAGTTTCGCTACCGCGACCCGCTCATCGACGACCAGACGGTGATTCTGGCCATCAGCCAGTCCGGCGAAACGGTAGACACCCTGGCCGCGCTGGACGAAGGCCGGCAAAAGGGCGCGCAGTTGTGGAGCATTGTCAACGTGCAGGGCAGTATGGTCCACAAATTGTGCGGCGGCAATATTTTGATGCAGGCCGGGCCGGAAATTGGCGTGGCCAGCACCAAAGCCTTTACCACCACCCTGACCGACCTGTTTTTGTTGGCGATGTACCTGGGCCAGCAGCGGGGCGTGCTTTCTGCCGCCGAAAGCCTGGAGTTGGCCGGCGCGCTGGCTCGCCTGCCGGAGCTGGCCGGGCAGGTGCTCACCGAGGGCTACAACGATTATGAGGAACTGGCCCGGCTGTACCACGGCAAAGAGCATTTTCTGTTTTTGGGCCGGGGGCTAAACTACCCGGTCGCGCTGGAGGGGGCGCTCAAACTCAAGGAGATCAGCTATATTCACGCCGAGGGCTACCCGGCCGGTGAAATGAAACACGGCCCCATCGCCCTGATTGACGAGAATATGCCCGTGGTTTCAATTGTGACGCAGGATAATGTGTACGACAAAATGATCAGCCAGATTGAGCAGGTACGGGCGCGCAACGGCATTGTGATTTCGCTGATCAACCAGGGCGACAGCGAAGTGGCGGCCAAATCTGACCACGTGCTGACCATCCCCAAAACGCACCCGCTGCTCACGCCGATCATTTCGGTGATCCCGCTGCAACTGCTGGCCTACCACATGGCCGTCTGGCGCGGCGCGGATGTTGACCAGCCGCGCAACCTGGCCAAAAGCGTAACGGTGGAATAGAGGGCAGGTTACCCGGCAAACAGACCTTGTTAATCGAAAAAAAAGTTTTAACCGGAAAAAAAGTATTGAACTATAAAATAAAGTGTTGAACTGAACCCACAAAAAACAGCCTCCCCCAGCGCATATCCAAACGCTGGGGGAGGCTGTTGTCGTTACAATCTCCGGCCAGAATGTTGCTACGTTTTTCGTCCAAAGAATTCCCGCCAGACCTCGGGGGCGGCGATGTCCTGCGCCAGATGGGGCGTTTGGCGGGGTCGCACCTGACACAGGAGCGGGGTGTTGACCGCCGCCCCGGCAATGATCGCCTGCC
>CAYOXS010000339.1:4661-6214 GCA_964407935.1 uncultured Caldilineaceae bacterium | reverse complement strand
TTTAGAGGACTTTTTATCTCGGCGTTTTACGTACTTTTACTCCCGTTACTGACACAATATCCTCCGAATGAGAGATACTGCCTTTGCTACTACATCAGAGGCTATAATAGCAGTATATCCCAATGTTAGTAGGGAAGTAGTGACTCTCAATAAACGCCTGGGGAGGAGACTGCTTTATCAAGAAAATTACTCCAAAAGCTCTACTCATCGTTCAACATTACTCTATGCTTTGGTCGATCAACTGCTGCCGAATATTTCTAAAAAATTTCTGATAAAAGCAACCGTTAGAGCATTGGCAGTTTTACTTGGTATAGATGCAGAAACAATAGAAATATATGGTGCTTTTGAAGGTAGCCTAATTTTGAATCTGGGAATTCCAAGTACCTCAATCGGTGAGTTAACAGCCCTATTGAGGCAGGATAGTAAAGAACTAAAGAGTCTAACTGTTAAAGTCAAAGACACAGAAACATCTGGCTACGAACAACAAACTCAACTGACTATCACTAAAATAATGGTTGAATCACAAGCAGAGGCCGAAGAACGTTGGATATTGAAAGATAACCGATATCAGCGCCTTCTGCGTACTACAGTGAGTTCCAGAGGTTCTTCGCAAAATCAAAAGGTGATAGGACTTATCAAAAAAGCTAAATCAAAAAATCAATTTGTACTGCTTCTTAACGGAATGGGACTCACAGAACTGCCACGAGAAATTGGAACGCTAATCCAACTCAGGACCCTCTCATTAGCAAGTAATAAATTAACTTCTCTTCCGGCGGAAATTGAAAACCTCATTAACCTGAAATCGCTTAATCTACGAAATAACCAATTCACAACTCTCCCAAACGAAATAGGTAATCTTCAAAATCTTCGTAAACTAGATATTAGAGGAAATCTTATTTTCGAACTCCCCGAAAATCTGGAAAAACTCATTAAACGAAATCAAGATTTCATTCTAAAGCATGACTCAGATATTATGTTTCAATATTAGCGGTCAAATTTTACTACATTGTAAGATCCGTTTTTTGAAATACCGTTTCCATTCTTCGATACACTAACGCTCTCTTCCTTGTCTATGATATCTGGCAGCGAATCCATCCCTTTGTTATTATGAAGTGTGCCGTTACTGGGTTTTGCCTCAATCAGGAATTCATTGTCATTCACAAAATTGAGGGGATAACCAATGAGCTTGGAAAAAGCAAGAAGGGCATCATTGAAACCCACTCTATAAATTTTTGAATACTCATCATCTTTTGCGGCTTGGTAATGACTCTGGTGAATTGCCAAAATGGCTTCAAACCCATCAATAAGAACGCTACGATGTAGAAAAACAGGTCTGCTTTTTTCAAAATCACTCATAAAAACCCCCGGATTTTACAGAACTTATGTTCTGTAATTGTGTCGGAAAATTCAATTTTGTCAAACCTGACAGATTGATTTCCCTCAACTGCCCCAATCCACCATACCCCACAATTAAACCCAACACCTGATTGCGTTGGCCGCGGTTGGCTGGTATGATACTGGCGGGAGTTTTCCTCCCGCATCCAACCCGCGGC
>CAYOXS010000339.1:0-4561 GCA_964407935.1 uncultured Caldilineaceae bacterium | reverse complement strand
AGGAGAACCTGCTCTTGACCGAAGAACTCATTCTGGGAATTGCTATCATCATTGTGTTAGGCATATCCGCCCAATGGCTGGCCTGGCGGTTGCGTCTGCCCTCGATTTTGCTGCTGCTGCTGGCCGGCTTTCTGGCCGGGCCGGTGACCCACCTGCTCAACCCCGATGAACTGCTGGGCGATCTGCTCTTCCCGGTGGTGTCGGTTTCGGTGGCGATCATTTTGTTTGAGGGTGGCCTCAGCCTCAAACGCAGCGAAATCCAAACCACCGGCCACGTGGTGCGTAACCTGGTAACGGTGGGGGCGCTGGTCACATGGGCCATCGCCGCGACGGGGGCCTACACTATTTTGGGGCTGCCCTTGCCGCTGGCCCTGTTGTTTGGCGCGATTCTGGTGGTGACCGGTCCCACGGTGATTATTCCGCTGCTGCGCCACGTGCGGGCGGTGGGGCCGGTCAGTTCGCTGGCCAAGTGGGAGGGCATTGTCAACGACCCCATCGGCGCGATTTTGGCGGTGCTGGTGTTTGAGGGCATCGTTGCCGCCGAATTTCAGCAGGCCACAACAAACATCATTTTGAGTCTGTTGGTGGCTCTGCTCATTGGCGTGGCGTTGGGAGCCATTGGGGCCTATACCCTGGCGTTTTTGCTGCGCCGCTACTGGATTCCCGATTATCTGCAAAGCGTGGTCACGTTGATGGTAGTGGTGGCCGCGTTTGCCATTTCCAACATTGTGCAAAAGGAGTCTGGCCTGCTGACGGTCACGCTGATGGGCATTATTCTAACCAACCAGCGCGGCGTCAACATCAAACCTATCATCGAATTTAAAGAGAATCTGGGCGTACTGCTGCTGTCATCGCTGTTTATTATTTTGGCGGCGCGGCTGCGGCTGGACGATTTGGCCCATCTTGGGCTGCCGAGCCTGCTCTTTTTGGCTGTGTTGATTTTTGTGGCCCGGCCGGCGGCGGTGTTTGCCTCGACGCTTGGCTCCGGCTTAAAATGGCAGGATAAAGTTTTTCTCACCTGGATGGCGCCGCGCGGCATTGTCGCCGCCGCGGTAACCTCGGTGTTTGCGCTGGAATTGGCCGAAGGGGCCGGCTATCACGACGCCGAACTGATGGTGCCGCAGATGTTTGCCATTATAGTTGGCACGGTAGCCATTTATGGCCTGAGCGCCGCGTCGCTGGGCCGCTGGCTGGGCATCGCCAAACCCAACCCGCAGGGAGTGCTGATTGTGGGCGCGCATTCGTGGGCGCGCACAATTGGCAGCATGCTCCAGGCCGAAGGTATTAAAGTGCTGCTGGTAGATACCAACCGCAGCAATCTGACCGCCGCCCGGCTGGCCGGGTTGCCGACGCTGTATGCCAGCGTGTTATCGGAGTATATTCACCGTGAGGTGGAACTGGGCGCGTTTGGCCGGCTGCTGGCGCTCACGCACAACGATGAAGTCAACTCGCTGGCCACGCTCCATTTTGCCGAAATTTTTGGCCGGGCCGGGGTTTACCAACTGGCGCCCAAAAAAACCGGGGACGGCCGCGCCGAAAGCATCTCGCTGCCGCTGCGGGGCCGATTGTTGTTTAACAAAGACCTGTCCTATAATGAGTTCAACCATCGCATAGAAACCGGCTCGATGATTAAACGCACGCCAATTACCGGCCAGTTTGACCTGGCCGAATTTTACGACTATTACGGCGCGTCGGCCCAACCTTTGTTTTTGATCGATGAGTTGGGCAAAGTACAGGTGTTTACCGCCGATGACCAGCCGCTTGCAGCGGAACCGGGCGATATTTTGATCAGCCTGGTTGAGCCGGTTGAAACGGCAGCCGAAGCAGCGGCTGCGCAGGCTGGTCCGGCGGCCGATTAAGTTGATGGTACTATGGCCGAAGAATTTTCGTTTTTATCATTATTGCTTATTACCGCGTTGGCGGCGTTTGTGCCGCTGCTGGCAACGCGCTTTAGCCAGTTCCGGGTGCCGATTGTTGTCGGTGAAATTTTGGCCGGGATGATTGTGGGCAAAAGCGGCTTCAACTGGATTGAAGCCAGCCCGGCCCTGGAGTTTCTGACGATTTTTGGTTTCACCTATCTCATGTTCATTTCCGGCCTTGAAGTGGATTTTACCACGCTGGCGGCCAACAAATCGTCAAAAAAATGGCTCGATAACCCCATCTGGCTGGGGGTGGCCGTATTTGCCATTACCGTGGGCGTGGCCTTTTTTGCCGCCGAGGGACTGTACGCCTTTGGCTTTGTGTCCGAGCCGTTTATCATTGCCCTCATCCTCAGCACCACCTCGCTGGGGATTGTGGTGCCGGTGCTCAAAGAGCGCGGGCTGATGCCAACCCGCTTTGGCCAAACGCTGCTGATGTCGGCGTTGGTGGCCGATTTTGGCACGCTGGTGCTCATCACCATCGATGTGGCGATTTTGAGCCGCGGCCTCACCTTTGAGGTGTTACTGGTGCTGCTGCTGCTGCTGGCGTTTGCGGTGGTGGTGCAGGTGGGCAAATGGGCGGCGCGTATTCCGGGGCTGCCGCGCCTGTTTGAAGAGCTGTCGCACGCCACGGCGCAAATTAAAGTGCGCGGCGCGGTAGCGCTGATGGTGGCGTTTATTGTGCTGTCCCAATGGCTGGGCAGCGAGATTATTTTGGGCGCGTTTTTGGCCGGGGCGGTGATCTCGCTGCTGGCCGGCCACGAAGGCTCAAACCTGCGCCTCAAAATGGACGCCATCGGCTTTGGCTTTTTCATCCCCATTTTCTTCATTATGGTTGGGGTGCAGTTTGACCTGCCGGCGTTGTTCCGCTCGCCGGAAGCGCTGTTGCTGGTGCCGCTGCTGCTGGTGATTGCCTACGCCGTTAAATTTGTGGCGGCGCTGCTCTATCGCCTCCAATTTTCGTGGCAGGAAACCTTTGCCGCCGGCGGCCTGTTGTCGGCCCGCCTGTCACTCATCATCGCCGCCTCGGCCATCGCCCTCAATTTGGGTATTATCGATGAAGCCATCAACGCCGATTTTATTCTGGTGGCGATTGTCACCTGCACCATTTCGCCGCTGATTTTTAACCGGGTTTATCCCGCTGCTCAAAAAATCAAGCGCGAGGGCGTCATCATTGTGGGGCTGGGCGAAACTTCGGCCATGCTGGCCCGGCGTTTGCAGCAAACCGGCGAGCGCGTGACCGTGCTGGGCCAAAGCCCGGAGCGGGTGCAGCGGCTGGCCCAGCAGCAAAACCTGACCGTGCTCGAAGGCGACCCGCGCCAGCCGGACTCGCTGCGCCGGGCCGGCGCGGTGCATGCCGCGGTGCTGATTGCGGTGAGCACCTACGATGATGTGAATCTGGCCGCCTGCCGGCTGGCCGCCGAGGAATTTGGCGTACCGCTGCTCATCGCTCAAAGCAGCGACCCGGCCGTGGCCGATTGTTTGACCGAGATGGGGGTGCGCGTGGTCCGGCCGCAGTTGGCTACCGTGCACGCGCTGGAAGGCGCGCTCCATTTTCCGGCGGCGTTTGATATGCTCACCAACCATGAAGACGGCGTGGAAGTGCGCGAGGTGCAGCTCAATCACCCGCAGTACAACGGCAAATTGATGCGCGAGATTCGGCTGCCGGGCAATGCGTTGGTGTTGGGCCTGCGCCGCAACGGCGAGGTGCTGGTGCCGCACGGCGACACCCAGCTTTATCTGGGCGATCTGCTGATGCTGGTAGGCCACCCGGAGGCGTTGCAGCAGGCGATGGTGCAGATGAACTCAGTCCGGGCCTGACTGCTCCAATTCGTCAAGATTACAGCCGCGCCGCAGCATCTCCCCAAATTCGGCGGGCAGCTTTTTTTGCCGCAGTTTTTCAACCACCCGCTCCACATCATAATCCAGCCGAAAATGCCGCACCCTCACGCCCGATTTTTTCAGGGTGAGCAGGGCATACGCCGCGCGCGGGTCGCCGTCATCCGGCCGGCCCACGCTGCCGGGGTTGATAAACCACACCCCGTCAACCTGCCGGGCAAACGGCCGGTGCGAATGGCCGCACACAATAATATCGACGCCGGCCAGTTGAGCCAGTTGACGCAGCCGGGCATCCGGCGTGTCCGGGGCCAGCCCCTCTTTGTTAGAGGCCGGGCTGCCGTGCGTGAGCAGCACCGAGGCGTGTTTGTAGCGGAGCACAATTTCGCGGGGCAAGGTTTGCAGGTAGCGCCGGTTCTTTTTGGAAAGCGACCGGTACGCCCATTCAAACGCCCGGTATTTCAGCGGATGGCGCGGCGCTTTCCACCCTTTTTGGCCAAACCGCAGCGCCTTTTCATCGTAATTGCCAATAATGCTGACCGCGCAGGCCCGGCGCAGCAGGCGCACCACCCGGTTGGGGTAGGGGTTGTAGCCCACAAAATCACCCACGTACCAGATGGCGTTTGGCCGCTGTTGGGCGGCGTGGGCCAGCACCGTTTCCAGCGCCGGCAGGTTGGCGTGGGCATCGCCCAAAAGCGCAATTTTCACAGTTGTGGTTTTTGTTTGTGCCAGTCGGTGGCCTGTTCGTACTGGTAGGCCACGCGCAAAATGGCGCTCTCGCCCAGGGCCGGGCCGATGATTTGCAG
>CAYOXS010000338.1:0-6264 GCA_964407935.1 uncultured Caldilineaceae bacterium | reverse complement strand
GCGGCAACGATGATATCAACGCGGTCGCTTACTTCATCGACATGGCCAACGATTACGGTTTTGACGCCATTGAAGTTGGGCAAACCCTGGCCGTTTATATGGAAGCCAGCCAGCGCGGCTACACCAACGGCGACGGCAAGCTGGACTGGGGCGATACCCAGGGCATGGTTGAAGCCTTGCACAAACTGGCGCGGCGCGAAGGTGTGGGTGACAAGCTGGCCGAAGGCGGCGCGCGCGCGGCCGCAGCCTGGGGCCACCCGGAACTTTCAATGTCTGTGAAGGGACAATCGATTCCGGCATACGACCCGCGCGGTTTAAAGGGTATGGGTATTGCTTACGCTACCAGCAACCGCGGCGCCTGCCACCTGCGAGCCTACACTCCGGCCGCGGAGTTGGGCGTGATGCCGTTTGGTTCGCTCAAAGTTGACCCGCTGGCCTGGGAAGGCAAAGGCGGCCTGGTTAAGATTTTCCAGGATGTGCATGCGGTCTCCGACTCGTTTGACCTGTGCAAGTTCTCGGCGTTTGCAATGGGGATGGATGAATACACCGCGCAGTGGAACGGGGTTACCGGCCTCAACTACACCAGCGAAGAAATGCTGCAATGCGGTGAGCGCATCTACAACCTGGAACGCTACTACAACAACCTGGCCGGCTTCCGCGAAGGCTCGGACTACCTGCCCACGCGCTTCACCGATGAACCCAGCACCATGCCCGGCTCAGAAGGCCACGTGTCTGAACTGCCGCAGATGCTTGACGAATATTACAAGGCTCGCGGCTGGGAAAACGGCGTAGTGCCAGAAGCCAAATTAAAAGAGCTGAATATTCTGTAACCCGGCAGCTTTTTGACCAACCAACAAAAAACAGCCGCGGCATTTTTGCCGCGGCTGTTTTTTGTTAGGGCCGGGAACGGTTAACCGCCGCCGCGCATCGTCTTCAAATGGAGTTTTTCTACCAGCTCTGCCAAAATGTCCGGCTCGCCAGAAAATTCAACGTTGATCCGGCCGGCCACCAGCGAGCCAATTTTAAACGGCTCCGCTTTTTGAACGCTGGCCCGCCAACCATCACCGGTCATTACATTGGCCGTGGTTTCAGTGGCGCCCAGTTCCATTAGATATTTTTTCATCAACCAGAGTGGGACGCCGTACGTCAGCTTCATCAGCAACCTCCGCCCACCGGCGGAAAGATGCGGATTTCATCGCTGGTTGATACTTTGGTTTGCACCCCGTCGAGGTAGCGCATGTCGCGCCCGTTGATCAAAATATGGATGGCCGGGTGCAGGTCGTCGCGCCCTTTGTACAGTTCCGGGCGCAGGTCTGGAAATTTGGCGTAGAGGCTGTTGAGCATCTGCTCAACGGTCATTTCGGTGACGCCATTCAGTTTTACACTTGGGCCACCAACAATTGGGCGCAGCGTTGCGTAAACTTTAATCTCCATAGATTGTCCCCCGCTAAAATTTTTGGATATGCCGATATTTTAAGTGGGGATACTTAAAAAGCAAGTCGTCATTTAAAACATCAGAGCCTCCCTTTTTTAGGGAGGCTCTGGCTCTAAGGGGAGGAGGCATGGGGTCTATTTTTGATACTATCAGGGCGGTAGACTCGTCGTTGAACCTAGCACAACCCTACATCATTGTATGTGGTTGGCCCCGCCTGGTAAGAAACTTAGGTGCCATTATGATAACAAAGAGTTTCTTATTTAGGTAGTGACATTTGTCACATTATTTTTATGACATCGGCCGGAGGTTGTTAGCTTTCGGCTACCTGAAAATAGGCGTCCAGCAGGGGCAGGTTAACGTGTTGAAAAATGAGGGGGACCCGACTGTCGAGCGGCAGGTCTGCCGGCAATGGGGGCTGGGTTTCCAGATCCAACTCCGGGATGAGCACCCGGCCCCGCCGCCCTGAATTTTCTACCAGCACGCCATCGCCCTGCCAGCCGGGATTTTGGGCAAGATAAATCAGCGTCCAATGCTTGTTAGACAGCCGTTCGGCCTGGCGCACGCTGCTCACCACGGCTTCGGCGGCGCCAACACGCTCGGTCACATCGGCCTCGCTGATGAGCGGCTGGCCAGCCAGATAAGCGCGCAACTGCTGGTGCACCACCAGATCGGCGTAGCGGCGCAGCGGGCTGGTGGTTTGCGCGTAAACGGCCAGCCCCAGCCCGGTGTGGGGGGCCGGCACGCCGCGCAACTGACTGCGTTTGAGCGTGCGCCGCCGGGCGAACATACCGGCCAGCGTGTCGGGAAATTCGCCGTCGTCGGGCGCATCCTGGGTGCTGAACAGCAGCGGGATATTTTGTTCCAGCGCAAAGCGAGCCACCGCCTCGCCGGTCATGAGCATGGCTTCGCGCACCAGATCGCGGCTGCGGAGCGGCGGCAGCGGTTTGATGGCCACCTGTCCATTATCAACGCGAACTTTGACTTCGGGCAGGTTCAGTTCGATGGCGCCCGCAGCCTGACGCCGCTCAAAAAAGAGGCGGGCCAGTTGCGACAGGCGGCGAAAGGGGTCAGTGTCGAGCCGGGTTTCCGCCGCCTCGTAGCTCAGGCGCTGCACCCGCACCCAACTCGGCGCAACCTGCGCCAGCGAAACCTGGCCATCGGGCTGGATAATCAGCTCAAACGACAGCGCCGGCGAAACGTCGGCCAGCCCCAGCGCCAGCATAGCGGTGGCCTGCGGCGGCAGCATGGTCACGGTGCCTTCGGGCAGGTACAGGCTGGCCCCCCGGCTGCGCGCTTCGATATCGGCGGGGCTGCCGGGCGGGACCAGCGCCGCGACATCGGCAACGTGCACCCACAGCCGGTCACCATCAAGGCTGATGGCGTCGTCGGGATCGGTGCTGCCGGCATCGTCAATGGCAAATGCAGGCAGGTGGGTCAAATCGAGGCGGGATTCGGCGGGCAAGTCGGGCAAAGATAAATCGGGCAGGGCAGTCGGCAGGCTGAAGCGCTGCGGATACGGGTTGACGGTGTCGGCCCAGTAACCCAGTTTGAGCAGCAGCGCGTGGGCGGTTTCGGGCGTTTGCGGCTGGCCCAACTCGCGCAGCAGCCAGCTTTTATCCTGTACGCCGTAGGCCAGCGCTTCGACATCGGTTAAATATGAGCCGTCGGCCGGGGTGATCTGCCCGGCCCGCACCCGGTCGATAAAATCGGTGCGAGCCTGTTTTTCGGCGTCTTTGGCGGCGCGTTCGGCCTGAGTTTTTTCAACTTCCGCGGCGCTGCGAACGGTAACGGCCTCGGGCGTGCCGCGAAAGTACAGCCCGGCGTCGATCAACTGCCACGCGGCCCAGGCCGAAGCCGGGGTAAAGTCGCCAAAAATCAGCTCGGCCAGTTCCGGCAGCGAGCTGGTTTCGCCGGCCAGCAGCTCCCAGGCGGTTGTGATTTCGCCGGGCGGCGGCTGCAAGTCCGACAGGTTTCGTACCGGCCCCGGATGCAGCAAAGCGACATCTTTGGGGCGCACGCTGATGGTTTTGCCGGATTCCAGCTCGATGTCCAGCTTGTCGCCCAACTGGATTATTTTGGCCGGTCCGTTTTTGTAAAGGACCAGGCTGTGCAACTGAAGTACGGACAACCGGGGTTTCTCCTGCGAAAATAGGAGTCAGGAGGCAGGGATTGGGAGTTAGGGTAGAAGATTCCTGACTCAGCAGAGCAGGTCACGCTTGCAGCGTGACTGTCGGGCTGCAAGCCCGACCTACTTTGCTGCGAAATTTACGAATGCAGGGGCGCTTCGCGAAGCGCCCCTATTTGGCGGGCAACACTCAGGCGTCGGAGCTGTCACTGGGGCGGAGTAAATAAACCAAACCGGCAATCAGGATAGACGCACCTAAAATGCTCAGCAGCAGGAGCGCCAATCGCTGCCGGTCGTAGCCCTGGCGGCTGGTGCCAAAATCACTGGGGCGGGGCACCGGCACGTACTCGGTGGGTTCAACCAGCGGGCCGGGGTCGGCGGCGAGTTCGCTCACCGGCGTGTCAATCCATTTGTCGCCTTCTTCAATGAGCATCACCGGGATGTCTTCTTTGATGGGGTATTTGCGGCCGCAGTCCGGCTCCTGGCACACCAGCCAGACGCCTTGAACCAGTTCGAGCCGGCCGGGATCGTCCCCGGCTTTGCGGGTGGGGCCGCTTACACAGTACGGGCAGCGCAAAATTTCTAGCAGATCAGGCGAGACAGCCATTTTTATTCCTCCGTGTTTCAAACTGCGCTAATCTTAATTGAATTGATGGGCAAATGCAAAGACCCGCCTAAAACGTGATAACGCCGCGGGCCAACTCGCCGGCCAGCATGTCGGCGTAGGCCTGGTTGATCTCGTTAAGTGAGTATGTTTTGGTCACCAGCCGGTCCAGATCGAGCAGCCCCTGCTGGTACAAATCGACAATCAACGGGAAATCGCGGGCGGTGTTGGCCGTGCCGTAGTACGAGCCGGTGATGGTTTTTTCCTGGCGGGCGATGACCGCGCCGGGCAGATTGGTGCCGCTGCCCATCGCCGACAGACCAACCAGCACCAGCATGCCGCCGGGGCGCACCGCTTCAAAGGCCTGTTCCTGCACCGCCGGCAAACCGATCGCTTCAAAAACGTAATCTGCGCCGCGGCCGCGGGTCAGCTCGCGGATGGTGGTGACGGCCTCCGGCCCGGCCAGCAGCGCGTCGGTTGCGCCAAAATCGCACGCCAGGTCGCATTTGGCTGCGGTCCGGTCCACGGCGATGATGCGGCTGGCGCCGGCCAGTTCGGCGGCCATCACAATATTCAGGCCAACCCCGCCCGCGCCAAAAACGACCACACTGCTGCCCGGTTTGACCCGGGCGGTGTTGAGCACCGCGCCCACGCCGGTGGTTACCGCGCAGCCTACCAGCGCAGCGATGGCCAACGGCACATTTTTGTCCAGTTTTACGCAGCATTCCTGCGGCACCACGGTGTATTCGGCAAAGCAGGCGGTGGCGCTAAAATGATAAATGGGTTGCCCGTTGTGCGACAGCCGGGGCGTACCGTCCATCATAGTGCCGGCCCAGATTGGCTCAATGTAGGTTTCGCACAGGCTGGGGCGATCGTGCAGGCAGTAGAAACAACTACCGCAGTTGGGCGCCCAGTTGAGCGCCACGTGGTCGCCCGGTTTCAACTGCGCTACGCCCTCGCCCACGGCTTCGACCACGCCCGCGCCTTCGTGGCCGGCCACTACCGGCAGCGCGTGCTGGGTATCGCCGGTCACCAGATGCCAGTCACTGTGGCAAACACCGGCCGCGGCCATTTTTATCAGCACTTCGCCGGCCCGGGGCGGGGCCAGCTCAACCGTTTCAACGTTGAACGGTGTATTTGGTTCGTGTAGAACAGCAGCTTTGATCTTCATCCTTCACTCCTTGCTTGGTCAGGGTGAATTAAATCACGATCTGCCAAAATTGGCGAATAGGGCCAATCGCTCTGAGAAAAGCAGGCGGGCAATTTGCTTGCCGGCCCGCATCGTGTTAATATGTCCTCCCAGAGTATGGCGGTGCAGGAAAAAATGACTCCGAACGTAATCTGGGACAAGCTCATTTTAATACCCACAGCAGTTTGGCAACGACGTTAACGGCCTGATTCATTCCGAATCAGGCCTTTTTTTGGGCTTTTAGCTTGGAAAGACAAACAATGGCAACGATCAAATTACCCGGCCTGGCCGATGTGCACACTCACCTGCGCGTGCCCGGCGGCGAACACAAAGAGGACTTTTTTACTGGTTCGGCGGCGGCGCTGGCCGGCGGGGTAACCACCGTGCTGGCCATGCCCAACACCACTCCCCCCCTGACCACTCCGGCGGTGCTGAGCCAGACTCTTCAAAAGGCCCAACAATCCATTGTTTGTGATGTTGGGCTTTTTGCTGGGGCCAGCCCGGAGCAGATCGATTTGCTGCCGCAATTAGCGCCGCAGACCGTGGCCCTGAAAATTTACCTCAACGATACCTTTGGCCCGCTGCGGGTGGAAGATTTGCCCACCCTGCAAGCCTGTTTTGAAATGTGGCCGCGCCAAAAACTGATCGCCATGCACGCCGAAGGGCCAAACGTGGCCATCGGCATTGGGCTGGCGGCCAGCTACCGGCGGCCGGTCCATTTTTGCCACATCAGCCGCCGCGATGAGATTGAGCTGATTGCCGCCGCCAAAGCGGCCGGGCTGCCCGTTACCTGCGAGGTGACGCCGCACCACCTGTTTTTAACCCGGGCCGATGCCGGGCGGTTGGGGCCGTGGGCCGATATGCGCCCCCGGCTGGCTACGCCCGGCGATGTCGAGGCGCTGTGGGCGCAC
>CAYOXS010000337.1:0-6312 GCA_964407935.1 uncultured Caldilineaceae bacterium | reverse complement strand
CGCTATGGTACCCAGCGCCACGCCCAGCAAAATACCGCGCACGCCGGCCAGGGTGGGTACGTTCAATATCCACTCTTTAATCACTGGAAATTCTGACCAGAGGTAGATTCCCAGCGGAACTTGTCCAAGTAATACAATGACGGCAAACAGCACCAGAAAAAATGTTTCCAGATTACGGATTCTAAATGCTCTAAACGCCGCCGATGCTAGAAAGAGCGCCAGCAGCGCAAAAAAAGTAGCCTCGAGGGGCTGTAAAATATAGCCAAAAATAAAGCGGCTGCCCACCGAATCCGGCCCGCTGAGCAGCCCCACAATCACGGTTAGCAGCAGGGCCACCAGCAAAACAGCGCTGTAAATGGCCTCGGGTTTTTGGGCCTGGATTTTGTGAACATGGGCCGTGACCACATTGAAAAAGCCCAAAAACAGGGCAAATGCGGCAATAATCGCCGCCCAGCTCACCAGCAAATAGGCAATGCCGTTGATGGCCGGCCCCAGCCCAAACAAATCACCCGCCCACTGCGAAACAAACACATCGGCCAGAACAAACAGCCCCACGGCAATAGCTACTACAGTCACCAGCGTCCGGCCAATTCTGTTGAACATGGCCTACCACCACCCCAACGAGGCCAGAACAACGCCGGCCAGCATGACCAGCGCCACCCCCCAGCGCATGGTATCCTGGGTTAATAAACTGCTCACATGGGCCGGATGTTTTTGCAGATAAGCGCCTGCCGCGTAAATTTCTTCGCCCAGCAAAACTTCCTGCGCGGTGGTATACACAAACGGCAGCGTATTGGGATCGCTGGCGCCGCCAACCTGGGCGATGCCGCGCTGAGCGGCGGCTTCACCCATCAGTAAATATTCATCGCCAAATTTACCAACCAGCACATTCGCGTGAACGTCGTCGGTGCCGAGCAGGCTCATGACCCCGGCAGCATAAGCCGCCGGCTGGGGCGCCTGCCAGCGCACGCTGCGATAAGCATCTTCCGCGCCGCGGGTATCGTCACCGTGGGGCGCGCGCAGCCGATTTTGAGCAAATAACATCACCGTCGGATCGGCCATTGACACGATGGGATGGACGCCGGTGATGGCCGCGCGCTGGGCCATATGATCCAGCACGGCCAGGCCGGCCAGGCTGTCGGCGGTGGAGGCGCTGGCCATGCTGCCAATCCCCAGCGACAGGTGTAACGGCCGGCCGGTTTCTATGGCCTGACTGGCCAAGCCGTTGAGCGAGTCAAAGGCTGGGATTTTTCTGAATTTTGGCACGTGGCCGGCTCTGATTCTGGACAAAAAAACCAGAAACAGGGCCACAAACAAGAGCAGCACCACCGCTGCCGCAATTACCGACCCGTGACTCATCACTGTTTTTCTCCAACGCCGGAGCCGCGCTCCAGCGTCACAATCAGGTGTTCAATTTGATCAGCGTCAGCCAGCAACTCAACAGTATTCTGGATTATGGAACGCGGCAAAAAAAACTCAAGTGCAGGCTGGGCAATAATTGCCAACTGGCTGCCCAAAAATGCCACGGGTTTGTGCGCTTCCAACAGCAAAATAGCTGGCATCGACAGGCCCATTTGGGAAATTTTGCGGGCAACCTGCTCAACAAATACGTTTGCGTTCATTGGCGATCTCTAATCCTGATGCCTGACAGCCATCGCTCCGGGCAACCTGTGCAGTTTTGAGATAACATCAATGCGCTGAATGGCGGCTGCATTACAGCTTTGGGATATGTTTGACTCAGCAGCAGGTTGGCGGTGCTGCGGTGCAACAGCTTATGTTTAGCGCACCGGGCGTCGATGAGGGGAGCATTAGCAACAATGAGGATGGTTGACCGTAGCGCACCGACAGCAACGGAACGCGTCAGGACGGCTGTCAATTCTGTCATAAAAAAACCATTGGGTAACAGGTTGCGCGACTATCCCATTATGTAATGTCACAGTATACCATACTCACCCCATGATGTAAAGTTGACATAATAATTTATATCCCCAATATATAGGGTCGATGGAGTGACTACCCCCTAAATATGGGGGGCTGGGGCAACACTTATTCCAAATAGCCCAGGTCGATCAAAATTTGCCTGACTTTGGGCAAATTTTGCGCCGGAATCAGAACGGTGGTTGGCCCCAATACTTCACCCAGCAGAGCGCGCAGTGCCGGGTGCTGGCGGAGTTCGGTGAGCTGCTGGCCGTTCTCAAAGCGCAGCAACGTGGCCTGCTCCAGTTTGACAGTGCCGAAGCGGGTGCCCCAGGCGCGCAGAGTTTCAACAACCTTGAGCGGGGTCTGGTTATTGGTGACGCGGGTGAGAAAAGCGGTCATCTGGTCGGGCGTGACCCCATTTTTGAGCGCCCGGCTGATGCTGGCCCGCGTAATCTGGTAGAGAGCACGATGCGGTTCGCGCTGTTCGAGCGTGGCGATGCGGGCCAGTTGAAAGCGGTCGTACAGGCTGCTTTGAGCGGGCACTCTCACCCTAAATTTCTCATCGAGGCGAAGATAAACCGGCCGAGCGGGCGATGCAGCGGGCGCGGGTTGGCCGGCCAAAAAAGCTTTGCCGGCGGCAGTGACTCTGAACCGCTGCGGCGCTGCGGTTGGGCCGGCGGCTCCCACCTCGACCACGTTGAGCGTTGGCAGCAGGCAGCCGAGCACATAGCAGATCAACCCGCCTTCAACCCGGTCCCAGTGTTTAAACCCCATCAGCGACTGCCCCTGTTCATCCTGAATATACCAGCTTTCGTAATCACCGTTGGGCCGCTGAAAATCGGGGTCGGCGCGCTTGATGGCCGCCACAAAGTCATCAATTGAAAACCAGTCATCCGGCGCGCCGCCAATTTGGGCCAGATAGTCCAAAATTTTGGAACGGGCCAGCAGCGGGCTATTTTCCCAGCCGGTGGCCTGCGGCGCCAACCCCGGCACGCGCCACAAATCGTTCCAGGTGGGGTCGGCGCGCCAGGCATTTTGCAGCACAAACATCTGCTGCGAGGCATCGGTTTGCAGCCAGTCTCGCACGGCGGCGCGGTTGAGCCGCAGCCGGCCGTGGCCGGTTTCAATCAGGTCGGCGCGCTGGGCCAGGTGGAGCAAAAAATCCAGCTCATCGCCGGGCGAAAGCCGGGGCAAATTGGGGGGCAGCATAACATCAAGCAGGGCTTGCCTGTCGGCGGTGGACAGGCGGCCGTGGGCTTGCAGCCGGACCGGGTGGATTTGCAGGTAAACCAGCAGGCTGAACACATTTTCGCGCAAACGGCCCTCGCTGGTAAAAATATGAGCGGGGGAGCTGGCAGATTCAATTTGAAATGGCGGATTTTTGGCCGCCGGCGGCGCGGCAGGAGCCAGCAACGGCTGGAGATCGGTGGGGACATAGACCATTTCCTGGCCGCCCATATCCGTAACCAGAAACGCTTTATAAATGAGGCCGCGATACCACAACCCTTCGGCGGCATTGGCCGGCGACTGCCACGGGCGCTCGCGCTCCAGCCGGGAAACGCCCATCGGCCTGACCGCGCCAAAGTGGCGGCCAAAGCGGGCCGCCTCTACCTGGCCGCCCTGGGCCAGCACAAAGTTCAACGCCGCCGTTTCTTCCTCGGAAAGATCGTCGAGCACAATAGCGCTGGCTACCGGCGAAAGCAACGCCTCTATCAGCTCGACAATGATTTCCATTTTATTGGAGCCGGTCAGCGGCACGGCCCGGCAATCGGCAATGGCCTGCAATAATGATGGTTCGTAATCTATGAGCGACTGGCGCAGAGATTTCATATCGATATTATAAACACGAAGTTCAAAAATTTTAAACGCGACCGGGTAAATGGTGGTCAATTTGTCGCCCCTGAGCGATTTAGCCAAGACATAATAATCTACCCGCCAAAACGCTCAGATGGCCCGGGCTGTTTGTGAGCGTTTTCAATTGCAAGAATCTGGACTCCCGTCTATAATTTCGTGTTGTTACGTGGTGAGCGTTTAGTTGCAAGCAAAAGGAGAACCCTATGAGCGGCAGAAAATCGCTGCCTGATGGCACAGACCGGCAAATTTCTATGCTGTCCGGGCTGATTAACCAGGTGCAATTAGTCTGGATGTTGCTGAAAGATCACCGGGTTTCGTTGTGGATAAAATCGGTTATTCCGCTTTCCTTTATATATACCATTTCTCCGGTAGATTTTATTCCTGATGTGCTGTTGGGAGTAGGCCAGCTTGATGACCTGGGCGTGCTTCTGTTGGGGTTGGCGCTCTTTTTAAAGCTCTGCCCGCCAGATCTGGTGGAGTACTATCGCCGGCAAATTGAGTTTGGCCCCGACCCGGATGACGACAGCGAAACGGTAGACACCACGTACAAGATTTTAGATGAAGACTAACTTACAGGCAGGACTTACGCATGAGTGAGCAAGCTGTGCTTCGGTCTCCCCACGTGGTGGCCCATGAATTGGATATTTCGCCGGCGACGCTGCGGCGCTGGTCGGATGAATTCAAGGATTTTCTGTCAGAAGATGCCAGCGCCAGTAGTGGGCGGAGCCACCGCCGCTACAACGGCGGCGATTTGATGACGCTCCAGTTTATAAAAGAGTTGATGAACGATGGCCTCACCTACGAACAGGTGCGGGAGCGACTGGTCAGCCGGCCGGTTGTGGCTGCCTCGGCCAACCCCGCCCGGCCTGTTGACATTGACCCGGATGACGATAGCCCGCTGTTTGATGAAGATGACGGTAATGACCTTGCTACCGAGGCAGCGCTGATAACGCCCAATGGCGCAGAATCGCCGGCGCTGGCGTTTTTAACTAACACACTGGCCACGCTCTCCGACAGCCAGAAGAGCATTCTCAACAGCCAGGCCGCCAACCGCGAACTGCTGGGCGTGCTGCTGCAAGATAACTTCAATTTAAAAGAAGAGAATAACCGGCTGCGCGACCGAATTTTGGAAGTAGAGCGCGAAGTAGCCCAAACTCGGCAGGACGAGGAGTGGCGGCGGGAATCGCTGCGCCAGGAGCTTGAAGGCAAAATTGCCGTGGCCAGCCAACTGGCCACGCAGGCGCTAACCACCGCCAGTTCCATTGAACTCCCGGAGATAAAAACGGTTGAAAACAAATCGGGCTGCCTGGGCATGCTGTTGGGCGGCGGCACATCTCAGGTTGTGGCCACCCCCAAACGGCCCAAACCCGGCGCAGGGCCAAGGCCGGCCGCACCCGGTTCGGCGCCAACGGCTGCCAACCATCCCAAACCGCTGTTCCCCCCGGAATAAAAAAAGCCGCTGGCTCGGAGCCAGCGGCTTTTTTGTTGGTTCTCTAATTATTTCAAGCCGAAGCAGGTTCGGCCAGTTTTTCTTTGCGGCTGCCCAGGTAATCAATAAAAATGACCGCCCCAAAACCAACTATCGCCAGGATGAGCGCCAGCGCGACATTGGCCGTTAAATCGGCGGGCAGCATGTTGATCTGTTCCAGCGGAACCTCCACCCCGTGCCGGTCAGTTGTGGTACTGATGGTTCCTTTCCACGGCCAGATTTTGCGCAGCGAACCGGCCATAAAACCGATCAGCACGGCCACGGTAACATCGTGATACCGTTTAAACAGCCAGCCCAACACCCGGGCAAACGTGCCCAACCCAATCACCGCGCCGGCAGCCACCAGCAGCAGCGTCACAAAATCACGGTTGTTCACCGCCGACAAAATGTATTCGTACTGGCCCAGCAGCACCAAAATAAACGAACCGGAAATACCCGGCAAAATCATGGCGCAGATGGCGATAAAACCACTGCCAAACAAAAACAGCGCAGTATGCGGCATTTCGGCGGGAACCAGGCCGACAATCACCCAGGCCACAATCGCGCCGATCATCACCGCGGCCAACGACGTTACATTCCACTGCCGAACCCGCCTGATCACCATCAAAATTGAAGCCAGCACCAACCCAAAGAAAAACGACCAGATCAGCGAGGGGTGATCATCGAGCATCCACTCCAAAAATCTGGCCAGCGAAAAGACCGCCGTCAACATACCGGTCAGCAAAGCCAGCAAAAATGGCCAGGGCAGGCTGGTAAAAGCTTCTTTAACTTTAAAAGTGAGAACAAGTTTCAGCGTATTGGGGCTGAGAAACGTACGGATCGATTCGATTAATTCTTCATAAATTCCCAAAATAAAGGCCATGGTCCCACCAGAAACCCCCGGCACCACATCGGAGGCTCCCATAGAAAAGCCTTTGACAACCAAAATCAGATAATCTTTCAGTGAACGTGACTGCATTTTCATAAATTGACCCCCTTTTAATACCCATAGGATTTACGCAGTTGAGGTCATTCTGAGGAGCGTAGCGACGACCTGTGCCCTTTAGGGT
>CAYOXS010000336.1:0-6319 GCA_964407935.1 uncultured Caldilineaceae bacterium | reverse complement strand
TTCATGCAGCCGGTTGTACAGTTTTTTGTTGAGCCGGTTCAGCAGCTCGCCGGGCAGCACCTCCGGCCCAATTTGGGTATCGATGGCGGTAATGCCAGCGGCCATGTACAGCGCCGCCGGAATCCCTTTGCCGCTGACATCGCCAATGGCCAGCCCCAATTGATCCGGGCTGGTGGAAAAATAATGGAAAAAGTCGCCGCCAACCTGCCGCGCCGGAATAATCCGGCCGGCAATGTCCAGCCCTGGAATTTTTGGAGCAGACTGGGGCAACAGCGTTTCCTGAATCTGGTGGGCAATCCTTAACTCGCGTTCCAGCTCGCGCACTTCAAATTCATACAGGCGGGCGTTTTCCAGAGCGATGGCCACCTGGTTGGCAAAGGCCAGCGTCATTTGCACATCTTCTTCACTGTAGGCGTGGCTTTCGCTGTGGTCAATGCTGATCAAACCGATGACTTTATCCCGGGCAATCAGCGGCACGCCCATCCATGATTTAATGTGGCGGTGCAGTTCGCCTTTGAAAGCCGGATATGAATCCGGGATATTGCTGTGCACGGCCGGCTGGCGGGTGTGAATCACAATAGACCCCGGCTCTTTCTCATCCAGTTTAACCGGGAACGTGAGGCCAATATGTTTTTCTCCCTGCGGAAAGCCGCGGCCGGCAATCACCCGCCGGGTTTTGCCTTCGATCAGATGAATGGCGGCGCTGTCGTATTTAACCACCCGCCCCAGTTGGTCCAGCACCCGCTCCAAAACCACGTTTAAATTCAGGCTCGAACTGACAATTGAGGACACTTCTCGCAGCGTTTCGGCCTGTTCGCGGCGGCGATATTCGGCCTCAAAAAGCTGAACACTTTGCAGCCCAATGGCCAGTTGGTCGGCCATGGCCTGCCCCAGCGATACAATCCAGTCGTTAAATGGCTGCTCGTTGCGGGTGTTTTCAACCACCATCACCCCCACAATTTCCTCGCGGATGATGATGGGCGCCACCAAAATGGCAAACGATTGCACGTTGCCCCAACCCCCGGCCGGCGGCATCGGCTGGCCGTTTCTGATGGATGAGCGGGTCAGCCACGGTTCGCCGGGGTTGGTAATGATTACCGACCGGCGCGTGCGCATGAGTTTTTCATACACCGGGTTGCCGGACAGCGGGATGTGCTGCCCCTCGAGCACGGCGTAGGGGCCGTTTCTGGCTGCCGCGATATGGTTATCCTGCACCCGAACCCGAACCACGCCCTGCCGGGCGGCAAAATCAAATAAAATCACGCTGCCCTGAGTTAAATGGAGCGCCTGCAAATATTCCTGCAGAACGGTGCTCATAATCGCCTGAGGTTCTTGCAGTGTGGTGAGCGCGTTGGCCACCCGGTACAGCGCCGAAGTTTCATCGAGGGTTTGCTGGGTTTGCCGGAAATAATTGGCGTTTTGCAGGGCAATGGCAATTTGAGTAGCCAGCGCCCGGCTCAGCCGCACTTCATCGGCGCTGAAAATGCGCTCGGTTTGGGTTTGCCACAACTCCACCCAGCCAATCGATTCGCCTTTGGCTACCAGCGGCAGCAGCAGCCGCGATTTTGCTCCGCCCTGTTCCATCAATTCTTTTTCGGTGTTGTCCAAAAACGGGGTGCTGAGATGCAAAAACATGGGGCGCGGCTGGGCCAGCATTTTTTGCAGCGTGATGCGCCCGTTCAGGTCTATCGGGGTTTCAGGGAGTTTATTGTCGCCGGCCGGCTGGTGGATGGCCTGGATTATTCCTTTATTGGTGCTTTTTTCCCAACTGGCAATAAAACCCACGCTTACTTTGATGGCTTTAACAATCTGGCGGATGAGCGTGTTGAGCACATCCTGGTGATCCCATTGGGACGATATGGCCGTGCTGGCCGAATAGAGGATTTCCAGCTCAACCAGGTTGCGCTGAGTTTCTTCAAACAGGCGGGCGTTGTTAATAACCGCCGAGGCCTGATGAACCAGCGTTTCAAAAAAACGCAGGTCGTCGGGGTCAAAACGTTGTTTGTGGCGGCTAATCACCATCAAGCCAATGGTGCCGCGGGCAGCGGTTAACGGCGCGGCCAAAATCTGCTCACCGACGGGGTAGGTAATGCCAAACGGGGCGGCGGCCCCGGAGAGTATGGCCGTTTTGCTGCGGGTAATGATCCGGTTAATCGCTTCGGTTTCAATGGAGAGAGCCGTACGGCTGATTTGATCGGCCAGGGGACCAATGGCCAGCACCGGCCGCAGAGTTTGGTTATCCTTTTCCAAAAAATAGATCTGGCAGTTATTGCCGTAAAGCAGGTGCAAAACCTGTTCGGCCACCTTTTCCAGAGTAGGCTTGAGCGCCAACTGCGCGCCCATTTCCCGGCTGGCTTCCAGCAGCAGTTGCAATTCCTGGTTAAAGTGCAGTGCTTCGGTGCTGGCATCTGCCATTTTGGGGTGTTTTACGGTGACAATGCAGATGTCGCTCAGCGGGCCGCTGCTCTGGAGCGGGTAAACGTAGGCCTGCAACAGCCATGAGGTCGGCTGGTTTTCCAGCGAGAATTGCTTCACAAAAAACGGCTGCCGCGTGGCCCGGGCCTGGTCGATCATATCTTTAATGCGGCTCACATCGACGGAATCAAGCGGCAGTTCATCGACGCGCCGGTTGAGCGCCTGGGCCGCGGTCAGGCCGAATATCTTTTCTGCGGCCGGATTCCACACTTTGGCGCGGTCAGCCCCATCAAAAATTTGAATCGCCATCGGCATTGAATCTGCGCCAAATACCTGCCCCAGATTATTGACCGGCGGCGGCGTTATTTGCGCCAACCGGCGGCCCAAACTCAGCAGCCCGGCCGGCGACATCACCACAAAATCTGCCGCGCCGGCGAGCAGAGCCGCCAGAATCCGGTTATCGCCGGCGAGGGAAGGCGCAACCAGCAGATAAATACCGACGCCGGGATATTGCCCGGACAGAGCGGCCAACTGCGGGGCCGGGTCGGTGGCGAGTTTGGCCAGGCTCAGCAAAATGGCGTCGGCCGGCGGCCGCTCGTGAAGGGCTTCGGCAACGTCTCTGGCAATTGACAGGCAATGCGAATTCAACTGCTGGCTCAGGCTGCTGGCCACTTCGGCGGTTGCAGAAATTCCATCTTCGATTAGCAAAACGGAGATGCTCGCGGTCATAATTTGTTCGCTGTGGGAAATTTTAACATGCATATGATACCACAAAATTAATAATCGTGTCGCTATTACATGTCGCGTAAAAGGTGATCGCAAAGTCTCCCTCACCTCTGCGAGTCAACAACGCCACATATTGTGTTTTGATGACAGAAAGTACACTATATGTTGTGGAATCGCCAAAATTTAATTTTGACAGGTTTTGCGGTGTAGCGGCTCAATGCTATAATTTTCAGCATGGAAAATAGTCAGCTCTCGCGGCGGGTATTTTTGAAAAGCATGGGTATTATGCTGCTCCTCAGCGGTTGCACGCCAGATGTGCTGTCTCTGGTATCGCCGCCCACCGCCACGCCGTTGCCCAGCCCCACACCCACCCCGCTGCCCCGCGCCGATTCCGTGGCGCAGGCGTTTTTGCAGGCGTGGAGCGCCGGTGATTACGCCTCGATGTATAATTTAATGTCAGCCGGCGCCCGGCAGCGGATTAATTTTGATCTGTTTCAAAGCCGTTACCAGCAGGCGCAAAATACGGCCACCGTTTCAAAAATAGAAACGCAACTGCAATCGCTGTTGCAGGATGGCCCCCGCGCCGCCGCCACCTTTCATTTGCGCTGGGAAACGCGGCGCTTTGGCGATATCATCGCCGATAACCAGATGCAGTTGGTTTTTGAAACGGGCCGCTGGGGCGTCGATTGGCAGCCAACGCTGATTTTGCCGCAGCTCGGCGAGGATGTGATCCTCTCGTTTCTCAGCGAACAGCCCACCCGCGGCAACATTTACGATAAAAATTTTCACGCGTTGGCTACCCAGGGCGAAATTGTGACCGTGGGGCTGGTGCCGCAGTTCATTCAAAATGAACCCGTGGTCGTGGCCACTATTGCTGAACTGACCGGCGTGTCGCCCGAAAAAATCCGGGAGAGCATTGCCGCCGCCCGCCCCGACTGGTTTGTGCCCATCGCCGATATTTCATTTGACGCCAGCCTGCAAAACGACGCGCTGCTGTCCGGGTTGGCCGGCGTGGACCGCCGCGCCCGCACAGTGCGCACCTACACCGATGGTGATATCGCCGCGCACGTCATTGGCTACCTGGGCAAAATTCCGCCGGAGCTGAAAGACCGGTACGTGGCTCAGGGCTACACCGGCGATGAAATGATCGGGCTGAGCGGTGTCGAAGCCTGGTCCGAACCTGACCTGGCCGGCAAGCGCGGCGGGCGGCTGGTGGCGCTGTCGCCGGGGCGGCAGGTGTTATCAGAGCTGGCTACCACCACTTCGCAGGCCGGCAGCAGCGTCTATTTAACGTTTGACACCGTGTTTCAGGCGCGGGTTGAGGGGCTGCTGGGGCCGCGCAACGGCGCAATTGTGGTGATGAATCCGGCCACCGGCGCAATTTACGCGCTGGCCACCTTTCCCCGTTTCCGCCCCGCCGACATCACCTCCGGGCTGGATTCATCGGCCTGGAGCAAGCTCTACAGCGATGAAAACCGCCCCCTGCTCAGCCGGGCCACTCAGGGCACGTATCCGCCCGGCTCAATTTTTAAAATTGTCAGCCTCACCGCGGCGCTGGAATCGCTGGGCTATGATCCCAAGATGATGTTCACCTGCACCGGGCGCTGGCAGGGGTTGGGGCCGGCGTTTACCAAAACGTGCTGGCTCGAGCGCGGCCACGGCCAGATTTCCCTGCTCGATGGCCTGACGCAGAGCTGCAACGTGGTTTTTTATGAAGTGGGACTGGCTCTGCATCGCTCCAATCCCGATTTGCTGCCGGAATGGGCGCGCAAATTTGGGCTGGGCGACGTGGCCCGCATTTTCGGCCTGGCCGAAGAGAGTCGTGGGGTGGTGCCGGATAACGCCTGGACGCAGGCCAACTTTGGCCAGCCGTTGTACGACGGCGACGCGGTCAACTCGGCCATTGGCCAGGGTTACGTGCTGGTCACGCCGATGCAGATTGCGCGAATGTTGGCCGCGGTGGCTAACGGCGGCAAGCTGGTGCGCCCGCGGGTCATTGACAAACTCATTCCCATTGACGGCGCAGAAACGGTCATCGAGCCGGAATTTGCGGGATCGCTGCCCATTTTGCCGGAAACAATGGCCCTGCTCAAACAAAGCCTCAACGCCATTACCAGCGGCGCGCACGGCACCGCGCGCAAAGCGTTTGAGGGCGCAACTTACACTGTGGCCGGCAAAACCGGCACCGCCGAATCCGGTTTTGAAAAACCCCACGCCTGGTTTGCCGGCTACGCCCCCGCCGACGAACCGCGGGTAGCCATTACGGTGATGATTGAACAGGCCGGCGAAGGCTCGCAGGTGGCCGCGCCGCTGTTTCGGCAGGTGCTGGAAGCTTATTTTGAGTGGGAAGCGGGCCAAACCTGACCCCGGATAAACCCAAAAGTAGTGACCGGTTTGAGTCTGTTTAACCCCCAATAGGGAACGTGCTCCATTTGCCAACATTATAAGTTTAAATCAGGGAACGTGCCCCATATTTTGTTGATCGACCCCTCAAATGCCCCAAAATTGCGTTTTTTCGCGTTGCCACAACCTGTCTAATGTTAAGTTTGCTTACGTTGACAGAGTTTTTTACTTATGCTATTATGGGTTAAGCTTTAAGGATTAAGTCAAATTATTTCTTGTTTGTGGCAAAGATTGCCCCACTTTCACCAAAATTTACAAGGCTGATGAGCCTTTTTTCATTGAAAGGAGCAACGGACAACTATGGCATCTCGAACAGAGCAAATGATCGCTCGTTTAAGAGATCTCCAGGCGGGTACCGCGGATATCGAAGCGTCAGCCGTTGTTAGCGTTGATGGTTTGATTATGGCCTCGTCTTTGCCGGCAGATGTTGAGGAAGATCGCGTGTCGGCCATGTCGGCGGCCATGCTGTCGCTGGGCGAGCGCATTGCCAGCGAGCTGGGCCGGGGCATTCTTGATCAGGTTTATATTCGCGGCAACAATGGCTACGTTATTTTGATGTCGATTGGAGAAGAAGCCGTGCTCACTGCAATGGCCCGCGCCGATGCCAAGTTGGGGCTGATTTTCCTCGATATGAAACGCGCCGCCGAAGACCTGACCAAACTGGTTTAACCCGGTTTTTTGCACAAAAAAAAAGCCGCCCGCGGGCGGCTTTTTGGCTTTAAATGGCTCTTTTGGAATTCAGGGGGTTGACAGGCGGTAGGCCAACAGATAGGGT
>CAYOXS010000335.1:0-6333 GCA_964407935.1 uncultured Caldilineaceae bacterium | reverse complement strand
AGCGAAGAAACTGCTTTTATTGGCTGTATGTTAGAGACAAACTGGGGCTTTGTCAACAAAATAACCGGGTTAAATTTCCCGTTTCGGTGAAAATTCCCGGTCCATCAACGGCCACAGAAAAAAGACTACCCCGTAGCCAAACAACATACCGGTAACAAACCGCAGCAGCGAGTTGAGCGAGCCAAAATGGTCGCCGGCGTAAAAGGCGGCCGGGAAAATGTGGCCGGTTAAAACGGCGGCCCACTCGTTGGTTTGCCGAAAATCGGCCCGCAGCACATCGTTAAGCATGTGGGTGGCGCCATCAAGCGCCATCGGCAGGATGAACAGCCCAAACAGCCACCACGGCAGCGGCGGCACGCGGAACTTTCTTTCCCGCAGCACGGCGTAAATCAGCCCAAAGACAAAAATAGCGCCGTACATCGACACCATCCGGTCTGACCAGGCCACTTTCCAACCCAGCTCCGCCGTGCCAACAAACTGCCGCCGGATCAGTTCGTTGCTGATTTCCGGCAGGGTGCGGCCCCAGGCGGTGGCAATTTGGGCCTGGGTGTAGGTGAACTGCGGGCCAAACAAAAACCAGCTCCGCTCCGGCAGTTGGTGGCAGAAAAAGCTGTAAATAATGTACAACACCCGGCCGGGGAGCGCCCAGCCGAGGTGCATAAAAATTGGGGCCAGCCAGGGCAAAATGACAAATCCGCCCCAAAACGTATTAAACGTGAGCAGCCAGTGTTTCTCAAACCAGAGATTGATGGCCATTGCCGCCGAGCGCCGGGGCGGCGCGGCCGGCAGCGACGGGCGTTCGGTGTTTTCAGAGTTGCTGATCTTGGGTTTATCCAACGGGGGCGCTTCGCGAAGCGCCCCTACATTCGCTGATTTGCTGGAGATATCTTAGCGGGAACAGTGGTGGGTGTCAACCAAAATAAAAAGCCGGGGAAGAAGCTGCCTTCTTCCCCGGCTGGTGGATACGGCAAAAATTACTGGCCGTAACCTTCGGCGCGCAGCACTTCCATATCGGTATCGACCATCATTTCAATCAACTTTTTAAATGAAACGGTCGGTTCCCAGCCCAGTTTTTTACGCCCCTTGGAGGAATCACCAATGAGCAGGTCTACCTCGGCCGGGCGATAAAAGCGCTGGTCGATGGTGACAAAATCCTGGTAATCCAGCTCAAGGCAGCTAAAAGCCACTTCGCACAGTTCACGCACCGAGTGGGTTTCGCCGGTGGAAATCACGTAGTCATCCGGCTCTTCCTGCTGGAGCATCAGCCACATGGCCCGCACGTAATCGCCGGCGTAGCCCCAGTCGCGGCGAGCTTCCAGGTTGCCCAGGGCCAGTTCTTCCTGCAGCCCCAGTTTAATGCGGGCGGCGGCGTGGGTAACTTTGTGGGTAACAAATTCCAGCCCGCGCCGCGGCGACTCGTGGTTAAACAAAATGCCGGAACAGGCAAACAGGTTGTAGCTTTCGCGGTAGTTAACGGTAATCCAGTGGCCGTACACTTTGGCCACGCCGTAGGGGCTGCGCGGGTAAAACGACGTAGTTTCTTTTTGCGGCACTTCCTGCACCTTGCCAAACATTTCGCTGGAGCTGGCCTGGTAAAAGCGAATGGCCGGGTTGACAATGCGAATGGCGTCGAGCAGGCGGGTAACGCCCAGCGCGGTAAACTCGCCGGTGAGCACCGGCTGCTTCCACGAGGTCGGCACAAACGATTGGGCGGCCAGGTTGTACACTTCGCCGGGCTGGTATTCTGTTAAAATATCCACCAGCGACATCTGATCCAGCAGATCGCCCTGCACAATTTCCAGATTAGCGTGTTCCTGAATGTGGGCAATCCGGTCAAAGTTTACGGTGCTGCTGCGGCGCACCATGCCAATCACCTGGTATCCTTTTCCCAGCAAAAACTCGGCCAGATACGAGCCGTCCTGGCCGGTAATGCCGGTAATCAAGGCGGTTTTCTTACTCATTAAACTGTCTCCTATTACAAAAATATCAACTAATTTACAGCCGGTTGCTGTTTGTTAACTTCGTGACGCCAGTAATCCAGCACCCGGCGCAGACTTTCTTCAAACGGAATGGTGGGTTCCCAGCCGGTTTGGCGTTTGAGCTTGCTGTTATCGGCGTAGATAACCGGCACGTCGCTGGGGCGCATGCGGTCAAGGTCTGGCCGGATGTCGATGGGAGTGGTGGTGTAGCTCAGCAGTACATCAAGCAAGTATTGAATGGAATAGGCCCGGCCGGTGCCCACATTGTAGGCTTCGCCGGACTGGCCTTTTTCTACCAGCAGGGCGTAGGCCCGCATTACATCAACCACGTCGGTAAAGTCGCGGCGGGCTTCAAGGTTGCCCACATGGATGACCGGCGGTCTTAACCCCGCCTCTATTTCGGCAATTTGCCTGGCAAATGAAGCCGACACAAATACCGGGCTTTGCCGGGGGCCAATGTGGTTAAAAGCCCGCACCCGCAGCACATCGATGCCGTGGCTCAGGTGGTATTGCAGGGCCAGGGTGTCTTGCGCTACTTTGCTCACGCCGTAGGGGTTGTCGGGCCGCATCAGGGTGTCTTCTTTTACGGGCAGTTCATCGGGTGGAACCAGCCCGTACACTTCATTAGAAGCCACCACCAGCAGCCGCGTTTTTAAATTCAGTTTGATGATGGCCTGCAAAATGTAAAGTTGAGGCCGCACATTGTTTTCAAACGTGTCCCACGGATCGGCCCAGGCGGTGGGAACAAAAGCCTGTCCGGCCAGATGATAGATGGCGTCTGGCCGGATGGTGGCTAATAACTCTTCGACAATTCGCGCATCCTGTAAATCCTGGATGATGGGGTCAACTTTCTGGCTCAAATGGTTCAGGCTGTAGCCCAGGTCTCGGGCCACGCCAAAAACCTGGTGGCCTCGATCTAACAGTATTTGCGCCAGGTGTCCGCCGGCAAAGCCGGTAATACCTGTAATGAGTGCCCGCACAAAACATCTCCTTAACGGTTAGGATAAATTGCCCGGCCTTAGCTCCCAACAATTTCCAAAGGGCTACATTATAGTTCACATCAATAGCAGCCGCAAAGATAGTTTGGCCCGGCAGGTCTGTCCAAAGTTTTGGACAGACCGGGGGGAATGGAGGGACACCCCCCATTCCCCCCGGCCTGCGGCGCTTCTCTCAAAATTCTGGGCAGTATTTGGCCCGGCAAATTTTGCGGGAATCCGTACTTTGTCCAACCTTAAAAAAACTGAACCCGGCTGGACAGGTGGGGGGAACTACGTTATAATGTGGGGAGATGTGGAGGAAAGTGGGGATAAGTGGTAATAGAACAACCGTTCTAACCCTCTCAGTGGGGCAAACCCCTCCACTCCTGATAAAAGCGCGCAACAATTATGTTCTCAGGTGAGTTTACACACTCCGTAGATGATAAAGGGCGGCTAACCATCCCGGCCAAGTTTCGAGAAGAACTGGCCAGTGGAATTGTGGTTACCCGTGGGCTGGATAAATGCCTGTGGGCTTATACCAAATCCGAATGGGAAAAGCTGGCCGAAAAGGTGTCGGCGCTGCCTTCCACCAGTGAAGCCGCTCGTAATTTTACGCGATTTATTTTTGCCAGCGCCTCCGAGTCCATTCCCGACCGTCAGGGCCGCGTGTTAATTCCTCAAAATTTACGGGATCGCGCCGATATTACTGACGAAGCCGCTGTTATCGGGGTAATGAACCGGGTTGAAATCTGGAATCCGGCGCGGTGGTCTGAGACATTTGCCAAGGTTGAAGAAAACTCGGATGAAATTGCAGCGCAACTGCTCGAGTTGGGCTTCAACATTTAGTCAAAGCGGTTTCAGGATGATTGGGTTAGCCTCAGATGCACCAGCCAGTTCTTTTATCAGAAACAATACATGCTTTACAGCCGCGCTCCGGGGGCGTGTACATTGATTGTACAGTTGGCGCCGGCGGCCACGCCGCTGCTATTTTAGCCGCCTCGGCCCCCACCGGGCAACTGCACGGATTTGACCAGGATCAGCAAGCGCTGGAACTGGCCGAGCAAAATCTGGCCGAGTTTGGCAGCCGGGTAACCCTTTACCATGCCAACTTTAAGCAGTTGCCGCATATAGCGCGGCTGTATCATCTGCCATTGGCGGACGGCATTCTGCTGGACCTGGGCGTGTCATCGATGCAGTTTGACCAGCCCGAGCGCGGTTTTTCTTTTCAATTTGATGGCCCGCTCGATATGCGGATGGACCCCAGCCACGGCCAAACCGCGGCCGATCTGGTCAATTCGCTGCCGGAAGAAGAGTTGGCCAACCTGATCTACAAATACGGCGAAGAAACGCACAGCCGCCGGATTGCCCGGGCCATTGTTAAGGCCCGCCCGCTACACCGCACCGTAGAACTGGCCAACGTGGTCAGCGGCGCGGTACGGATTAAAGGCCGGCCAAAAATTCACCCGGCCACGCGCACGTTTCAGGCGTTGCGCATCGCTGTAAATGATGAGCTGACTGTGCTGGAACAGGTGCTGCCGCAGGCCCTCGCCCTGCTCAAGCCACAAGGCCGGCTGGCGGTTATCAGCTTTCACTCTCTGGAAGACCGCATTGTCAAACAGACCTTCAAACAAGAATCTCAGGACTGTATCTGTCCACCCGAGCAACCATTCTGTACATGTCAACATAAAGCAATTATAAACATAATTACCAAAAAGCCAATAACGCCCGGTTTGGCCGAAATAGAGCGAAACTCAAGAGCCCGTAGCGCAAAGCTGCGGGTTGTTGAGTTAAAGGGGGAGTAACATTATGTCAAGTAACACTATCGTCAGCCTCAAACCAGAAAACGTCATCCGCCAGATTCCGTGGCGGTTAACCAGTAATTCGGCGCTGGGCTTTGTGTTAATTCTGGCGATTCTCAGCCTGGTGGGCTGGCTGTATCTTACCCAGGCCAGCGCGGTGACGACCACCAGTTACCAGATTGACGAGATGCGCATGGAGCTGGATCACATTAAAAATCAGAACGCGGCCCTCATTCTGGAAATTGCCGAATTGCAAGCGTTATCGCGGGTAGAAAAACGCGCCCTCGAACTGGGCTTTCAGCCTACCGACGAGGTGCGCTATCTCTCTATCAACAATTTCCCGGTCACCGCCGAAACCCGCCAACTGCAAGACCCGCCGGCCGTGGAAAACAGCGTTGAAGCCTACGTGGACGATGTGGAACAGCCCGGCTGGTGGGTTCAAAAATTAGATGTTCTGGCCGGTTGGGTAGCCAGCAATTAGCAGCGAGTATTTTATGGAAAAGCCAGGCGCTCACCTGGAAAACGCAAAATATCGGGTTTACGCGGTGATGGCCGTAATGTGTGCTGCCAGCCTGGTGCTGGTAGGCCAATTGGTGCGCTGGCAGGTTATTGAGCATCACCGGTTTATTACCTGGGCCGAAGAAGAGCATCAGGATGAACTGGTGATTACCCCCCGCCGCGGCGATATTCGCGATAATTCCGGGCATATGCTGGCGACCGATTTTATCGAATACGATATTTCGGCCAGCCCCAAAATTATCAGCGATCCGCAAGCCACCGCCACCCGTCTGGCCGAATACCTGGATTTGTCCGCGGCAGAGCTGCTGGCGCTGCTCACCAGCGACAAGCTGTGGGTGCCGCTGCAAAATGGCGTGTCGCAGGCCAACGGCGAAGCAATTTTGCGCCTTGACATCGTCGGCATCCAGATTGAGCCGCGTTCCAAACGGGTCTACCCCGAAGGTGATTTGGCGGCCCATTTACTGGGCTTTGTAAACAGTAACGGCAACGGCTTTTACGGCGTAGAAGGCTACTACGATAACAGTCTCAAGGGGACACCCGGCGTGCTGGCCGGCGAGCGCAGTCCCTTTGGTGAATTGATCCCGATGGGCCCCAGCCAGTTTGTGCCGCCGGTGACCGGGGCCACGCTCTACCTGACCATCGACCGCAACATCCAGTTTCTCATTGAGCAGGAGCTGGAAAAAGCGGTGCGCAACTACGGCGCGCAAAGCGGCTCGGTGGTGGTGCTCAACCCCAAAACCGGAGCCATTATGGGCATGGCCGCCTTTCCCAAGTACGATCCCAACAACTTTAGCGACAGTGACGAATACCTGTTTGCCGATCCCAACGTGAGCCAGCAGTACGAGCCGGGTTCCGTGTTTAAAATTGTGACAATGGCTGCCGGGCTGGACTCGACGGTGGTGGGGCCGCAGGGTGAAATTTACGATGGCGGCTCGATTGAAGTGGGTGGCCGGGTGATTTACAACTGGGACCGCCAGGGCCACGGCACGGTGGATATGACCGATGTGCTGGCCAAAAGCCTGAATGTGGGCGTGGCCCAGGTAGCAGTGGCGATGGGCA
>CAYOXS010000334.1:0-6337 GCA_964407935.1 uncultured Caldilineaceae bacterium | reverse complement strand
GATTCGATTCTTTCGCCTGAAGGATTCGATTCTTTCGCCTGAAGGATTCGATTCTCTCGCCTGAAAGATTCGATTCTTTCGCCTGAAAGATTCGATTCTTCCGCCTGAAGGATTCGCGCCCTTCCGCCTGAGCAATTTAATTCCTTCGCCTGAATACTTGTATACCACACCGCAGGCTCAAAAGGTGGCTCATAATGAGCCGTTTTTGGCCCCGCCCGGAATTTTTTAAGGTTGGGTTTTTCCCTCCCCCCAAATTGACAGCCCCCGGCTCTGTTTCTATAATCAGCCCATCACCTGCGCCGAATAACCGCCAATGACCAACCTAACCCTCATTGATGATTTTATTGCCCGCTGGCAAGCCTCCGGCGCGGCAGAACGCGCCAACTACCAGCTTTTTCTGGCCGAGCTGTGCGAGCTGCTTAACGTGCCGCACCCGGAACCCGCCGGGCCAGACGACAGCCTGAACAGCTACGTCTTTGAAAAATCGGTGCCGCTGCCGCAGGGCACCACCGGCCGGATAGACCTGTACCGGCGCGGCTGCTTTGTGCTTGAGGCCAAGCAGGGCAGCAACCAGCCCGCCGGCCCGGCGTCGCCGGTCAAACTAAAAAAGGGCGCCGCCGTGCGCGGCACCGCCGGCTGGGACACGGCTATGGAACAGGCCAAAAATCAGGCCCAGCGTTACGCCCGCAGCCTGCCCGCCGCCGAGATTGTGGGCGGGCGGCCCCCCTTTGTGCTGGTGGTGGACGTGGGCAATACCATCGCCCTGTACAGCGAGTTTAGCCGCAGCGGCGGCCATTACGTCCCCTTTCCCGACCCGCACAGCTACCGCCTGACCCTGGCCGACCTGCGCCGCGACGACATCCGCGCCCGGCTGCGCCAGGTGTGGCTTAACCCCACCGCGCTCGACCCCAGCCGCCGCAGCGCCCGCGTTACCCGCGATATTGCCAACCGCCTGGGCGAGCTGGCCCGGCAACTGGAAGATACCCACCCGCCCGCCGAAGTGGCCGGCTTTTTAATGCGCTGCCTGTTTACCATGTTTGCCGAAGATGTTAACCTGCTGCCGGGCCGCAGCTTTACCCAACTGCTTATCGACATCCGGCGCAACCCGCCCACTTTTCAGCCAATGGTGGAGCACCTGTGGCAAACTATGAACAGCGGCGGCTTTTCGGTGATCCTGCGCCAGGAAATCCCGGAATTTAACGGCGGTCTCTTTGCCCGGCCCGTGGCCCTGCCCCTAACCGTGCCCCAGATTGAGATGCTGATAGAGGCCGCCCGCGCCGACTGGCGCGATGTGGAGCCGGCTATTTTTGGCACCCTGCTGGAACGGGCGCTCAACAGCCGCGAGCGCCACAAGCTGGGCGCGCACTACACCCCCCGCGCCTACGTGGAACGGCTGGTGCAGCCCACCGTCATTGAGCCGCTGCGGGCCGAATGGGAAGGCGTAAAAGCCGCCGCCATGCTGCTGGCCCAGGACGAGCGCCGGCCCAAAGCCATTGCCCAGGTAGAAGCCTTTCAGCGGCGGCTGGCCAGCGTAAAAGTGCTGGACCCCGCCTGCGGCAGCGGCAATTTTTTGTATGTCACCCTGGAACTGCTCAAACGGCTGGAGGGCGAGGTGCTTAACACCCTGGCCGAGCTGGGCCAGGGGCAGATGACGCTGGAAATGGAAGGGGTAATGGTCACGCCCCGCCAGTTTTTGGGGCTTGAGCTTAACCCCCGCGCCGCGGCCATTGCCGAGCTGGTGCTGTGGATTGGCTTTTTGCAGTGGCACTTTCGCACCCGGGGCCAGGTGCAGCCGCCCGCGCCCATTATTAAAGCCTACCACAACATAGAATGCCGCGACGCCGTGCTGGCCTGGGACGCCCGCGAGCCGCTGCTGGATGACGCCGGCCAGCCCGTTACCCGCTGGGACGGCCAGACCACCAAAATCCACCCCGTTACCGGCGCAGACGTGCCGGACGAAAGCGCCCAAACGCCGCTGTACCGCTACCACAATCCCCGCCCCGCCGCCTGGCCCGCCGCCGATTTTGTGGTGGGCAACCCGCCCTTTATCGGTAATAAACGGATGCGATTGGCTTAAGGTGATGGGTATGTAGAAGCACTTCGGCAGGCAATTAGTCAAGTGCCTGCTACCAGTGATTATGTGATGTATTGGTGGAATGAAGCAGCAAAGCTCGCAAGCAACGACCAGTTGCAGCAATTTGGGTTTGTCACGACGAACAGTATAACGCAAACTTTCAACCGAAAAGTTTTGCAAGCATATCTAAAATCGAAAAGACCAATCTCTATTACGTTTGCAATTCCAGATCATCCCTGGGTAGAGTCAGTAGATGGAGCCGATGTTAGAATAAGTATGACTGTGGGGCGAGTGGGGCAGTATGAAGGAGTTCTTCAAAGAGTTTTGACTGAACAGTCAGTTGATACCGAAACACCGACTGTTGTAATTTCATCAGAAAGGGGCAAGATTTTTGAAAATCTGTCAATTGGTGTGGATGTGACTTCGACTGTCGCTCTAAAAGCAAACGAAGGAATGTCACTTCAAGGCATTATTCCATTGGGAATGGGTTTTCGGTTAACACCTGCTGAGGTAAATGCTTACGGTTTTGCCTTGGATAACTTGCCAGATGAAGTTCGTCCATTTTTGATTGGACGTGACATCGTTCAGACGCTCGACCCGAAATTTGTAATTGACTTTTTTGGGCTGACCGCCGAAGAGGCTGCAAGGAAGAACCCCACTCTGTATCAACACGTTTTGACATACGTGAAACCGGAACGCGACCAGAATCGGAGACAAACACGCCGAGAAAATTGGTGGTTATTTGGGGAAAACGCGCCTAAATTCAGAAATGCCGTCGAAGGATTGCAGAGATTTATCGTAACTATCGAAACCTCAAAATACAAGCCGTTTGTATTTGTTCCGGGTAATGTATTGCCTGACCATAAACTATACGCGATTGTTTCGGACGATGCTTTCCTGTTGGGCGTTCTGTCGTCAAGAATTCATACTACTTGGGCGTTGGAAGCCGGAGGTAGATTGGGTGTAGGAAATGACCCGACGTGGACAAATACAACCTGCTTTTTGCCCTTCCCCTTCCCGGCGGCGGACGAGACCCACAAAGAACGCATCCGCGCCCTGGCCGAACAGCTCGACGCCCACCGCAAACGGCAGCAGGCCCAACACCCCGGCCTCACGTTAACGGATATGTACAACGTGCTGGAAAAACTCCGCGCCGCGGAACCGCTCAGCGCCAAAGAAAAAACCAGCCACCAACAGGGGCTGGTCTCCATTCTCCGGCAACTCCACACCGAACTGGACGCCGCCGTATTTGCCGCCTACGGCTGGCCGCCCGGCCTCACCGACGGCCAAATTTTAGAGCGGCTGGTGGCCCTCAACGCCGCCCGCGCCGCCGAAGAAACCGGCGGGCTGGTTCGCTGGCTGCGGCCGGAGTATCAGGCCCCGGCCGCAGCGCCGCAAGTCGCTCAACCCGCCCTGCTGGTTGCCGGCCCGGCGGCGGTCGCGCCCGGCCAAAAACAACCCTGGCCCGCCGCAATGGCCGAACAGGCCCAGGCGGTGCGGGCCGTGCTGCACAGCTTTGAGCAGCCGGTCAGCCCGGCCCAGGTAACCGCCGCCTTTGACCGCGCCCCCAAAGCCCGCGTCGCCGAACTGCTGGAAACCCTGGTCTCGCTGGGGCAGGCCCGCCGCCTGCCGTCCGGCCTGTTAATCGAAAAAAATGTTTTGAACTACTACCCTTCAAATTGGCCCGGAAACGGCCCTTTTTATATGAGTTAAAACTGAAAAGTTTTGAACTGGCAACTAGAAAATACGTACTTTGTCCCCAACTTTTGAAAAAAATGTTTTGAACTGGGGCACTTGAACGTGGTTGAGCCTTAACCTAAAGATTTCCAGATTCGCCGTAGAGGCGTGCCTTTTTGCTCCAGATCTTTTGGCATAGTTACCGTATTCTATTCACCTAAAAACATTAACGTAAATTTTACTGCATCTGAATGAAGCTTGTGATACACTTCAGTAATGTAACCCTGTCATTCAGAAAAAGTTCTGTGATGACATATCAATTCGTCCAGATTTAGTTCATTAAAGAGGTTTACTTATGCCAACTGTGGAACAATACCTGCTTCTAATAAAGCTAGCCACTACAGCCATATTTGCTGTCTTGACGATCGTTTTAACAGTAGCGACACCCTTCATACCCGATGAGATTTTTACTGCCATAATTGCATTAATTGCCGGATATTTCACCTTTAAACAAGCAAAAAAAAACAAGAAAACGGCGTGATAATTTCTAATTTGGCGACTGACCAGACGTCGAAAAAGATTGCAGATCGGATTTTGTAATATTTTACACCCCGCTAAACGTAAACGCCGCCCAGTAGTAGGGATGACTGAACGGTTTGTTGTTTGCCGGCAGCGTGGCAAAGCGAACAAACTGCTGGTTGACCATATCAGCGGACATTGTCGCCTTACCGGTCAGTACCCGGTCTTGTTCGGTTTCGAAATAGATCAGCAATTCTGCGGCGGAGATGTCTCGCAGCCAGAGTTGGGCGCGTCGCAGTGCCTCTGGCAGAGGCAGCTTGTCTTGCAAATAGTGCTGATAAAAGCGCTCCATCAGCAGCATTGTAGAGAGGTCACTGACCGCCCACAGGGTGCTAACGACCGCCGGCGCGCCAGCCTGTATCAATCCAGCCGGCAGGCCGAGAAACTCATCCGGCGACTGGCTGATGTCGGTGATGCCGGTTTCGCAGGCGGAGAGGGTAGCCAGCCGCACTGCGCTGAGATTGGTCTGGCTGATAAGGCGGGACAGAGTTAGCGGGCCATCGGCCAGAACCAGCCCTGATTGCATCGCTTCCTGCCAGTTACAAAAACCGTGACCCGAGAAGTGGAACAGCCGATGCGCAGCCGGCTGTATGTGCAGGCTCACGGCTTCAAGCGTGGCGGCGTCACCATCCAGTCGAGTGACTTGTGTCGGGTCAAATAGGGCTGTAATGGCGTCGCCCTCTGCCGGGGTGAAAGGCAGGTCGCCGGTGGGGTTGACCACCGCCAGCAGCGAAGCTGGCGCATCACCCTTGGCCTGTAGTCGCTGTCTGGCGGTGTGCAGGGCGTAGCCGCTGGGCGCATACGTGACGCAGTAATCATCAAGGATTGGCGCGTGGAGCGGCAGCAGCCCCAGCCCTCCCTGGGACAACAACAGCAATGGCGATCCTCGTTTAACGCCCAACTGGGCCAATTTCTCGGCAATGGGGCTGACCAATTGCCTATTCAATTGTTCGATGCTTGAGTTGATAACTTCATCCCAAACCTTGGGCGTGGAACGATGATTTAGGTAAACCCGCAACCAGCCTGGCTCGGCTTCTGTACCAATGAGCAATGTGCGTAAATTGGTCCGGGTAAACCCATCCAGCCATAGAATATGGTCAGCGGTGATGGTGTTCACCCCGGCGGGCACAACAAAAACGACGCTGCCCTGGCCGGTTACCGCTGGCGCAATGAGCGCCCCCCCGACCGGAATAAGGCTCAACAGTTGAGCTAAATCGAGGCCCACCGGCAAAAAATCGGGGTGATCCTGGCGGATGACCTCAATGAGCGCCTTCAATTCGGCGCGGGCCTCGGTTAAATCCGCAATAATCTCACGTTCAGAACGCAGCCCGGCTTTCACCCCCCCTGCCAGCCGGTGGTATTCTGCCTCTCGCCTTCGGACCCGCTCAACGGCCAGCCGATATTTTGGCTGCTGCTCAATGGGTAAAACAGTCAGCTTTGCCTCGCTCAACGCGAGTGCTTCGGCCAGCATTCTGGTTTTCCCGTGGTCCAGAACCCGTAAGCCCCGGTCAAACTGGTGTTCCCGGGCCAGACAGTAGGCGGCATTAACCGCCAAACCGGCATTTTCGGCCAATTCCACCCGGCGTCCGGCCGGGGTAATGCCACTTTGATACAAAACTTCGCCGGCCGCCAATGCCGTTTCATAATGGCGGAGCGCCTCAGCCCATTGACGCTGGCGAAAGGCCAGATTGCCCCAGTTCAAGGCGGTCCGCCGGGCCTGATCAGGCAGCGTTTCGGGCGTCCGGATTTCAGAGGCCTGCTCGAAGCAAGCTGCCGCCTGCTGGTAAGCTTTGTCACCTGACCGCCGGCTTTGCTCAGCGTAGACGGTGCCCAGATTATTTTTGGCTTCGGCCCAGCGGACCGGCATAATAGTTGGATCGCAGTGGGCTATCACTTCTTTAAAGCAGGCAATCGCTCGCTTGCTATCAACCATGCGGTGGCCGGCCATTGGTTCGCAGTAGAGATTGCCCAACGTCATTTTTGCTAACAGCCATTGCGGCAAATGGG
>CAYOXS010000333.1:3909-6396 GCA_964407935.1 uncultured Caldilineaceae bacterium | reverse complement strand
TGCAGGCCATTGCCCATTTTGCCATTAATCAGGGCAAACGGGTGATTTACACCACCTCAGAAAGTTTCACTAATGACCTGATCAACGCCATCCGCACCCAATCCACCGATTCGTTCCGGGAAAAGTACCGCACCACCGATTTTCTGTTGATCGACGATATTCAGTTCATCGCCGGCAAAGAAAGCACCCAGGAAGAGTTTTTCCACACCTTCAATTCACTCCACTCCTCTGGCGGGCAAATTGTGCTCTCCAGCGACCGGCCGCCCAAGGCCATCACCACCCTGGAAGAAAGGCTGCGCTCTCGCTTTGAGTGGGGGCTGCTGGCCGATATCCAACCCCCGGATTTGGAAACCCGAATTGCGATTTTGCGCTTTAAAGCCGACTCCCTGGCTACCAGTGTGCCCGATGATGTGATGGAATTTATTGCGCGCCGCGCGCAAAACAACATCAGAGAACTGGAAGGCGCGCTCAACAAAGTGATTGCCCATGCCGCCATGCTCCGCCAGCCCATCAGCCCGGACCTGGCCACCGACGCGCTCCAGGATATTGTATCGCGCCAGGCCGAATTGACCGTGGCCCAAATTGTGCGCGCTGTGGCCGAGTTTTATCGGCTTGATCCGGCGGTGTTGATTGGCCGGGGGCGCAGCAAAGATGTCTCGGCGGCAAGGCAAATGGCCATGTATCTGGCCCGGGAAGAAACCGGCGCGTCGCTGCCACAGATTGGCGACTCGCTGGGCGGCCGCGACCATACCACAATTATGCACGGCTGGGAAAAGATCGCCTCCCAAATAGAACAGAATGATCGCCTGCGCCGCGAAATGCTAGCCATTAGAGAAATTATTTACTCCAACCCACCTCTTTATTAGCTGAATTTTGTCAAAAAATTTTAAGCTTAAAATTTTAAGTGGCTCCAGTCGCGGAGCCGCTTTTTTTCGCATTTTCCTTAATTTTTGTGGATAACCCTATAAATATCTGTGGATAAGTTATGTTCATCTGGGGATAACTTTAGGTTGTTAACTTTTCCGGGTGGAGGGTACGGATATTTTTTCGGGCCAATTAACGCTGAGTTTGGTATCCCCCTGAACCGGCTCAAAACCCCGGTCTGCGGGGGGATTGACAGCCCTACCGCCTCAGTCCCGGCAGCTTCTGTGAGCTATGCTCGATCTGGAGTGCGGTTGGGGAGCAGCGTCCGGGGGGTGGGTAAAGGTTGGTTCAGGTCGCAGTTGGCAAGCATCGCGGGCCAACTGAAACGAGGCTGAACCCGCGCTCGCCGACAGCCGCCACCAGCCTGTCGCCTGACCTCATCACTACACCCATTAAATACGGGAGGCGTTGGCCATCAGCCTTGCCGGGCTGTGGATAACCACGGCATAACTGTGGATAAGTAGTACCAAATGGGGATAACTTTGTAAATTTTTAAGAATCGGATTTTTTGCTGCAAAAATATCCCCCCATATGTTGATGTAAAATTTTTTTTACACCCAAGATATAGGCATGACTCAAAATCACAATATTTGACAAAACTTTTCCCGTTTACCTATTAGAAATTGTTCAAATTTATCCCCATGAACTGTCCACAGCAAAATCACTCGCCGCCCCCAACATAGTTACCCCATATAAAAGGAAAGACACAAGATGTAGTGGTACAGCCGCTACCCCAACAGCGCTGTCCACATTTCCACAGGCCCTACTATGTATTACTACTCATGTCTTTTAAAAAGATAATAACTTGTGAATAACTTATGCGTGATGACGATTGGTTTGATTTGAGGTATAATACGGTATCTCTTTTTGATGACCCTGATATCTGGACTTGCTTATGCGCCTGCGCTGGTGGGTATTAATTTCAACACTTCTGGCTGTATTGAGTTTGGGGGCGCTGTATTATATTATTACCCACCTGTGGCCGGTTCCAGAAACTGTTTTTGCCGGGCCGCAACTCCTGTTTTTGGGAGCCGTGTTTGTTTTTCTGGGGGCAGGGGCGATGCTGGCGCTGGCCTACCTGAATTATCGTTTTGCCAAACCCGGCTGGTTGCAGCGAGACAGCCTGCGCCTGCTCCGGCAGGGGGCGTGGGTGGGGGTGTTGGGCGTTATTTTGGCCTATTTGCAACTGGTCCGGGCTTTGTCTGTGAGCGTGGGGTTGGTGCTGGCCGCCGCCTTTATTTTGATCGAACTGTTCTTTTTGACGCGAGAATAACCTATGCAAACAGAACTCCGCAAACTCCCCAGCGTAGACAAACTGCTCCAAACCGACGTGCTGCTGCCGCTGGTGGATCGCCACGGCCACGAGGTTGTGGTTTTGGCGGCGCGCTCCGCTCTCGATGAGGCGCGCCTGCAAATTTTGGGCGGCCAGCCGGCTCTCTCCGCCGTTGATCTGGCGCAGGCGGTGGCGCAGCGCGTTTCTACGGAGATTCAGCCATCGCTGCTGCCGGTAATCAATGCCACCGGGGTGATTATTCACACCAACCTGGGCCGCGCCCTGCTCAG
>CAYOXS010000333.1:0-3809 GCA_964407935.1 uncultured Caldilineaceae bacterium | reverse complement strand
TGCGCGTGGACAAAATTACGCTGGCCGCTCTGCAAGCCACCCTGCTGGCTTATTTGGAAAATAAAGCCGTTGATGAAATCCCGGTCTGGCGGATGATTGCGGCCAACCCGGCCACACTGGGGCGGCGCGCCCGCCGCTGGCAGCGAGCGCTGCGCAAAACACCGCAACTGGCCGGTGTGCCACTGGAAATTGTCAAAACGGTGTCAACCGTGGGCGGCGGCAGTTTGCCGGGGCAAACCCTGCCCACGCAGGCGCTGGCCATCGGCGTTGATCAGGCCGATGCCCTGGCCGAACGGCTGCGAACGTTGCCCAACCAGCCGCCGGTGGTCACCCGCATCGAAAACAACCGGGTTATTTTTGACCCGCGCACTGTGCTGCCGGAACAGGATAAACTGCTGATCGCCGCTATCAAACATGCGCTGCTGGCCGGGGCGTAATCAACAAGCTATGGGAATTTTGTATATTGTGCCCACGCCGCTGGGTAATTTGGAAGATATTACGTTGCGGGCGCTGCGGGTGCTGAAAAGTGTGGCGCTCATTGCCACGGAAGACACCCGCACCACCGGCAAACTGCTCAACCATTTCGACATCAGTTGCCCCACCCTCAGTTATTTTGAACACAGCCCGCCCGCCCAGCTTGAGCGCGTGCTCGATGCGCTGGCCGAAGGCGACGTGGCCCTGGTTTCCGAGGCCGGCACGCCGCTGTTGTCTGACCCCGGTTACCGGCTGGTGCAAGCCGCCGCCGAACGCGGTTTTACCGTGACACCGCTGCCCGGCCCAAGCGCCATCACCACGGCGCTGTCGGCCAGCGGCCTGCCCACCGACCGGTTTTTGTTTGCCGGATTTTTGCCGCGCAAAGCCGGGCAGCGCCGGCAGTTGCTGCAAGAATTGCAGGCCGAGCCATCGACCCTGGTTTTTTTTGAAGCACCGCACCGGCTGCTGGCCTCGCTGGCGGATATGGCCCAGGTTTTTGGGCCGGCTCGAGGGCTGGCCGTGTGCCGCGAACTGACCAAACTCCACGAAGAAATCTGGCGCGGTTCGGTGGCCGGCGCTCTGGCCGAATGGCAAACTCGCGAGCCGCGGGGCGAATTTACGCTGGTGGTGGCCGGCGCGGAACCTCCCGGCGAATGGCCGGCCGAGCGGGTACAGGCGGCGCTGGCCGAGGCGCTGGCGGGCGGCAGCTCGGTAAAGGATGCGGCGCGGCAGGTGGCTCAACAAAGCGGCTGGCCCAAACGAAAAGTTTACGACATGGCCCGGGATTTTTAGCAGCGGAGACAGGAGAATTTTGTGGCAATATCACGAAGCGATGCGCGCCAGTTGGCCAAGCACAGCGCCGAAATGGGCGCACGAGTGCTGCGCGGCACACTGGCTATTGAACCGGACGGCATCAATATTAATGACACCAACCTGGCCGAATTTCTGGCCGAATACAACGGCAGTGAGTTCATTTTGATTGCCGCGCCCATTGGTCACGGTTACATTGAAAGCGAAGTAAAAACCTGCTTTACCTGTGGCCGCGATTACCGGGGCGACCAATGCCCCCACTGCGCCGAGGCTCGCGCCCGGCTGCGGGGCTAGCCTTTTTTAGTTAACGCGAGGAAATGCTATGTCAGAATCCGGAGTGATGCTGGTGACTTCTGAAATGATGCAGACCGGCGCTACCCCGCAGCTATTTACCGGGGGAGCGTGCAATATTCAGGGCGTTGACGGCCCGGAACGAAACCCCGGCCGGGATCCGCTGGCCCGCTGGTTAGACGAAATGGGCTGGTCTTATTTTGACCCGCAGATTCACCCCAGCACGCATGGCCGCGATTATATTTGGGGCATCGACGGCCCGCAGGAAAAGAAGGCCCGGCAGCAGGCCAAAATCCGTATCTATGAAATCACTTCAACTACCATTGCCGCCGTAACCACGCTTGAAATTATGGACGATGCCCGGGTGGGCCGCCGCAGCATTGTTTGGTACAACGGCGGCAGATCGTTTGCGCCCATCGGCCTGGGCGATCGGGACCAGCTAAAAAATAATGATGCCCTGCGTCACACAGTTGGCGAAACAGTGTATCATCATTTGGTGGCCTACGTAAACGCCGGTCGCCAGATTCGGTACGAGTTGCCGCTCATGCTGGCCGATTGCCCCTACATTGTTTTTGTGTACAGTTTTGACGAGTTGACCAAAGCCATCCACTTTTTGATGACCGGGCGCGGCCATCGCTTTTAATCCCCCGAAAGTTAAGAACGTAAGACCTTTCTCCTATGGTATTCTTGGCAGGCATCACGCATACTCACCAATAGAGGCAATTGTTTGGCCGAGCGAAAGAGGATGATGGATGAGTGATGTCAAAGCCCGCGTGTTGGTGGCTGACCCCGACCCCGATGTAAGCCGGACGCTGACAATCTATTTTAACGACCACGGCTATCACGTTGAAACGGTTGAACTGGCGGCGCTGGTGTTTAACCGGGCCAGACAGTGGCAGCCGGATGCCATATTGGTCAGCACAGAATTTGTTGATGTTAACCCCTACCATGTTTGCCAGCATATTTTAGAAGACCCCCGCACCGCCCACATTCCAACCATAATGTTGCTACACCTCAACGACCGGAAAAGCCGGCTGGCCGCGCTGGAAGTTGGCGTTGATGACGTGGTGGCCAAACCCATCGATTTGGAGGAGCTGCGACTCAGAATGGAAGCCGCCATCCGGCTGGCCGCGTTGCGTGTGCAGCCGTAATTTTGCCGTTTTTTTGGCAAAGAGTACTATACGGTCATCTGCTCTCAGAGCAGGTGACCGTATTTTTTTCAGGAGGAGTGCCCATGTTAGTGGTAATGAAATTTGGGGGGACATCTGTGGGGAGTCCCGCCGCTTTGCAGCAGGTGGTTAATATTGTTTCCAAAGCCAAAAATGAGGGCCAGCAGGTGGTGGTGGTGGTTTCGGCCATGAGCGGCGTTACCAATTTGCTGCTCGATGCCGCCCACCAGGCCGAAGCCGGCAGCGAAGCCGTGGCCCATCAGGCCCGGGCTGTTATTGAGCAAAAACATGCCGAAGCGACGCTGCACTTCTTGGGCGACACCCCGCTGCGCCAGCAGGTAATGGCCCAGATCAACGCGCTGCTCAACGAATTTGAGTCGCTGTGCCACGGCATCCGCGTGCTGGGCGAACTGACTCCCCGCGCGCTCGATGTGATTGGCGGTTTGGGCGAGCGGATGAGCGCGCCGCAGGTGGCGGCCATTCTCAACCAGGCCGGCCTGGCCGCCCAGCCAATTGAATCCACCGAACTGATTGTGACCGATGACCGTTACGGCAGCGCCGTGCCGCTCATCGAGGCCACTGCCCGCAAAACCGAAGCCGGGTTGCGACCGCTGCTCAAGCAGGGGCTGGTCCCGGTGGTCACCGGTTTTATCGGGGCCACGGAGGCGGGCATTACCACTACCCTGGGCCGCGGCGGCAGCGACTACAGCGCCACTATTTTGGGCCGCGCCCTCAAAGCTGATGAAGTTTGGATTTGGACCGATGTGAACGGCGTAATGACCACCGACCCACGGGTGGTGCCGGAGGCTCACCCCATCAGCCGCCTGTCGTATGCCGAAATCAGCGAGCTGTCCTATTTTGGGGCTAAAGTGCTCCATTCGCAGGCCATCCGGCCGGCGCGCCGGGTGGGCATGCCGGTGCGTATTCTTAACACCTTTGAGCCGGATCACCCCGGCACACTCATCACCGCCGAAGAATCCGACAACGGCAAAAGCGTTAAAGCCGTGGCCGCCATTAAAAATATGAGCCTGATCACCGTGGCCGGGCCGGGCATGATCGGCATTC
>CAYOXS010000332.1:0-6414 GCA_964407935.1 uncultured Caldilineaceae bacterium | reverse complement strand
ACGGCGGCGCTCGGGTTTAAACCGCTGCACCACGAAGGCAAAATCACCGGGCTGGCCGCCTACGGCCGCCGCAACCCGGCGCTGCTGGAGCGGTTGGCCCCGCTGCTGGCCGATCCGGAGTTGGTGTACCAGATAGCCAGTTGGAAGCACGTGGGCAGTCGAGAGGTGCCGCCAAGGCTGGTGATTAATCAGCACATCGAGCGGTTGGCTTGTTTGCTGGCTGAGTTTTCGCGGGAGGACATTGCCTTTGCCGTGCAGCACCTCACCGAGCAGAAAACGCTGGCGTTGCTGGAAAATTACGCTGGGCGGTACGATTCGATTTGCCTGGCCGGCGGGCTGTTTGCCAATGTGGCGCTAAATTATAAAATAAAACAATCAGGATTTGACCGGATTTTTATCCACCCGGCCATGGGTGACGATGGCCTGGCATTAGGGGCGGCGCTGTGGGCCAAAGCGCAGGCTGAAGATGGGCTGATTCCCTTGCGGCTACCTAACGTTTACTTTGGGCCTCGCTACGATGACGCGGCGCTGCCCGAGTTGTTCAATGAATACGGGCTGTTTTTTGAGGAACAAGCCCAGATTGAGCCGGTCATTGCCCGGCTGCTGCACGCGGGCAAAATTGTGGCTCGATTTGCCGGGCGGCTGGAATACGGCCCGCGGGCGCTCGGCAACCGCAGCATTCTGTACCGCGCCGATGACGCCAGCGTGAATCGCTGGCTCAACGACAAACTCAACCGCACCGAATTTATGCCTTTTGCCCCGGCGGTGTGCAATTATCAGGCCGGCGACCTGTTTAAAAATCTGGCCGGCTGCGAATACGCGGCCAGTTTTATGACCATCACCCTGGCTTGCACCGAAACGATGAAACAGCGCGCACCCGGCGCGGTTCATGTGGATGGCACGGCCCGACCGCAGATTGTCAGCCGCGCGTTCAATCCATCGTTTTATGATATTCTTGACCACTATTACCGACTCACCAATGGCCAGTCGATCCTGATTAATACCAGTTTTAACATGCACGGCGAGCCGATTGTGTTGACTCCCCGCGATGCCATCGCCTCTTTTTTAAAAAGTGGGCTGGATGTGCTGGCAATTGAAAATTTTATTGTTACTTCTGCGCCGCTTTAGTGTATAATTGAACCGTAGAGGAAGAGAAGAGGTAATGAGACACCCCCGTTGCTCAAGTTTAGCCAGTTTGGCAGTGCTGGCGGCGGCCGTGCTGCTGGCGGCATGCGCCAGTTCCACCGCGCCCGTTGAACAGGCCGCGGCTACCCCCACCGCCACGCCCACCGAAGTTTTCAGCGGCCGCGGTGCGGGCGGCACGCTGCGCCTGCTGCACTGGCAAGCGCCCGACATCCTCAACCCTCACCTGGCCCCGGCCAACAAAGACCTGGAAGTTAGCCGCATTGTGTACGAACCGCTGGCCAGTTTTGACGCCGACAATAACATGGTGTTGTTTCTGGCCGCCGAAGAGCCAACGCTGGATAACGGTCTTGTCGCCCCGGACGGCAAATCGGTGACGTGGAAGCTCAAGCGCGATGTCAAATGGTCCGACGGCGAGCCGTTCACCGCGGACGATGTGCTGTTCACTTACCAGTACATCGCCAACAAGGCGGTCAATTCGCCGTCGCAGCCGCTGTACGAGGCCATTGACACGGTTGAAGTCATCGACAGCTTTACGGTAAAAATCAACTTTAAAGAAGTCAACCCGGCCTGGGCGATTCCGTTTGTGGGTATTCAGGGCGTTATTTTGCCTCGTCACATTTTTGAAGATTACAACGGGGCCAATGCACGGCAGGCGCCGGCCAATTTTATGCCAGTGGGCACCGGCCCGTACATGATCACCCCGGACGGCATCAAGCCGCAGGAGGTGCTCTTTTTGGGCACCGACCTGATTCAGACGGTTAAAATTGTGTTTGTGCCCAACACTTTTTTCAGAGAGGCGGACAAACCCTATTTTAGCCGGGTTGAGTTGAAAGGCGGCGGCACAATCAACGAGGCGGCGCGCTCGGTGTTGAAAGCCGGTGAAGATGATTTTGCCTTTAATTTGCAGATTGAACCGGAGGTGCTGGATGAGCTGGCCACCGGCGGCAAAGGCCATGTGGTGGCTAATTTTGGGGCCAGGGTGGAGCAGATTGTCATCAATCAAACCGATCCCCGCCGCGAAACCCCCGACGGCGAACTCTCCAGCGTTAAGTTCTCGCACCCTGTTTTCAGCGATAAACGGGTGCGCCAGGCCATTGCCTACGCCATTGACCGGCAGGCGATTGCCGCGCTGTACGGTTCAACCGGCCAGGTTACCAGCAACAATCTGGTCGCGCCGGCCAATTATGTGTCGCCCAATCAGTTTTTTGAATACAATCCAGAGACGGCCAAACAATTGCTCGATGAGGCCGGCTGGGTTGGCACCAACGGCGACGGCATTCGGGAGAAGGACGGCCTGCCGTTGCACCTCAATTCGCACGCCACGGTCAGTTCGCTGCAAAAGCAAAGCCAGCAGATTATTCAACGCAACCTGCGAGCCATCGGTATTGACCTGGAAGTGAACCTGTTTGATGCCAGTACCTACTTTGGCGATGCGGCCACCAACCCGGCCAGTGTCTTTCAGTTTCAGGCCGATCTGGAGTCGCTGGATATTTCCAGCGAAAGCCCGGACCCCGGTTCATACATGCGCTTTTGGATTTGTGACCAGATTCCGCAAAAAGCCAACGGCTGGTCTGGCATTAACCTGGGGCGCTGGTGCAACCCGCAGTACGATGAACTTTTCCGGCAGGCCAGCACGGAAATCGACCCGGACAAACGGCGCGAATTGTTTATTCAAATGAATGACCTTCAGGTGGAAGATGTGGCCATGATTCCGCTGGTGCATCTGGCCCGGGTATCCGGCGTTAGCAATACTATTGACGGCCTGAACCCCACCCCCTGGGATGGTGACGTATGGAACATTAAAGACTGGACGCGACCTGTCAATGACAACTAACACAACTTCGACAACCACCGCCCAAACAGGCCCGCAGAGTCCCAGCCGGGTAATGACCTTAGTCGAACGGTTGCCCTGGGTCAAAGCTTTGCGAAATCAGCGGATCGGTGTCAGGCTGCTGATTGGTTTTGGCGTGATGATTTTGCTCACCCTGCTGGTGGTCGCTTTAAGCTATCTGAGCAGCACGTCGGCTACAGAAGACATTAACCGTACCAACGATGTCCGCGTGCCGGCGGCGCTGGTTTCGGCCCGTGCCCAGGCCAGCCTGCTCAAAATGTTGGGCGATGTGCGCGGTTATCTGGCGCTGGGCCAGCAGGATTTTAAAGACAGCTACACTCAGTCCCGCGCCGAGTTTGAAAGCAGCCTGGCCGAATTACAGCGCCTTTCGCCTAGCCTCAGCCTCGATAACCGCCAGCGCCTCACGGATTTGCAGGTGGCCTTTGCCAAATGGTCGGCGCTGCCGGAACAATTGTTTGAGCTGCGCGATGATCAGCTTGAACGCGAGCCGGCTTACAAAATTTTGGCAACCGACGGCATTTTGCTGGGTGGTTCGGTGCTGATTGAAACCAACCAGCTCATCGACGCTCAGGGCCGCCGCCCGCCGACCCAGGATACCGTGGCCGCCCTGGCCGATATGGCCCAATTTCAGGGCACTTTTGCCTCAATGTTGTCCGGGCTGCGCGGCTACGTGACCACCCGTAACCGCACCTTCAAAGGCGAATACGAAGCCAACCTGACCATTAATCAGTTTGCCTGGGATCGATTGCGGGAACGAAAGAAGTTGCTCACCCCCGGCCAGCAAACCTCGCTGGATAAAATTGCCGAAAATCGGGATAAATTTTTAAAGTTACCCGACCAGATGTTTGAGATTCTGGAAAGCGACCAGTGGCGGCAGGACCTGTATCTTTTCAGTAAAGAAACCGTGCCGCTAACCACGGATATGCAAAATCTTTTGGCCGGCATTACCGCCGACCAGCAGGCTCTGCTTGAAAATGAGCTGGCCGCCGGGCGGGACCGGCTGTTGCTGACCAACCGGCAAATTCTGTTGAGCGGCGTAACGGCTCTGATTTTTGGGATTGCCCTGGCCATCATCTTTCGGGAGAATATTGCCGGGCCGATCCGGCGGTTAACCGGTGTGGCCAACATTATCCGCGAAGGTGATCTGGAGGCCCGCGCCGTCGTCGAGTCGGGTGACGAAATTGGCACGCTGGCCGAAACATTCAACAGTATGACCGGCCAGCTCAACCAAACCCTGCATCAGGTGCGCAAAGAAAAGAAACGTGCCGACGACCTGCTGGAAGTGGTGATTCCCATCGGGGTTGAGCTGTCGGCGGAGAAAGATTTTAACCGGCTGCTGGAAAATATGCTGGTGCAGGCCAAAGATTTTTGCCGCGCCAACGGCGGTATCCTGTACCTGCGCCGGGAAAAAGAAGACAGCCTGCGCCTGATGATTGTGCGCAACAACCGCCAGAACATTGCGCTGGGTGGCACCACTCAAAATGAAATCACCTACCCCTCGGTGCCACTGGTTGAAGGCGATGGCTTTAATGAGCGCGATGTGGTGGCCCACGTGGCGCTGTCGGGCAATGCGGTTAATCTGGCCGATACTTCGACGGTGACCGATTTTGACGCTGCCGCCATCCAGCCGGAGAGCGACAGTTATCAGGCGGCCCGTTCTATGCTGGTCATCCCCATTAAAAACCCGGAAGGCAAAGTGCTGGGCGTGATGCAGTTGCTTGACCCCACCGACCCCGATTCCGGCCAGATTATTCCGTTTGACGCCAACTTGCAGCAAATGATGGAGTCGTTCTCTTCATTGGCGGCGGCGGCTCTGGAAGCCTACATCCGCGAGCAAAGCCTCAAGCGAGAAATCCAGCAGCTAAAAATAGAAATTGACGAAGCCAAACGCCAGCAGCAGGTGAGCGAAATTGTTGAAACCGATTTCTTTGCCGACTTGCAGGCGCGGGCAAAAGAAATCCGCCAGCGCAGCCGGCGCGACCGCAGTGAAAAATCTGGCAGCACAGACGCCGATGACCCAGAATCCTAAACCAACAGCGTAATGAATCGAATCTCTCAACTCTTAAACTTAAGGCCGGGCGAGTGGAAGCTGGTTGTGCCACTGCTGCTGCTCCTCACTCTCAACACGATTGTGGGTGAGCTGTTACAGGTGGTAGCCACCAGCGGCTTTGTCAGCAAAGTTGGCGCGCCCAGCCTGCCCTGGGTCTGGATGATCGATATGGCGGCGCTGCTGATTTTTGCGGCGCTCTATTCGCTGGTGGTTGACCGGGTGAAGCGGGTGCAGTTAGTGGCCTGGCTGCTGGGCGGCTTTGCCGTAATCTACCTGATGATCCAGCTTTTGTTTTTTTACGGCGTGCCCGAAGGCATCAACTACTTTTTGCTGTTCATTTTCGCCGACCAGCAGTTTTTTATATTCCCGCTGGCGTTTTGGGCGCTGGCCAGCGACGTGTTTCGGATTGCCGAGGCCAAGCGGCTGTTCCCGGTGATCGGCGCCGGTTATGCGTTTGGCAGCATCATTGGCAACAGCGCGGCGGCCAGTTCGGCGTCAATTTTTGCCCGGTACGGCGGTGAGCCGTTTCAATTGTTGGGGCTGGCCGCGGTTTTGTTGTTGATTGGCGTGGCCCTGTTGTTGTTTGCTTTTCGCAACCGCACCCTGCCAAGCCGCCAATCCAAAGAAAACCAGATCAACATCCGCGAGTCGTTTACGGTGGGGCTGGATTTCTTTAACAACGTGCCGCTGTTTCGCTATTTGGGGATTGTGGTGCTGCTGGGTTATTTGGGCTACACCATCATCCAGTATCACTTTTTATCGGTGCTCAACAGCGCCTTTGCCAGCGACTTGCAGTTTCAGGCCTTTTTTGGCTCGTACCGGGTGGCGTTGATTGTGGTTACCCTGCTGGCGCAGTGGCTGCTGACCGGCCGGCTGCTGGAGCGAGTGGGTTTAAAAAGTAGCTTTGTGGTTTTTCCGGCTGCCGTATTTCTGGCCTCAACCAGCGGCCTGGCAGTTGTTGGCCTGGTTGGCGGGGCGATGGGCGTATTTGTGATGGAACTGGTTGAGCGGGCCTGGGACCAACCGGTCAGAAAATCGCTGCAAGGGCTTATCCCCGATGAACGGCGCGGCCGGGTGACCACGTTTATGGACACCTATTTGCTGGCCGTGGCTACCATTGCGGCCTGCGTTTTTTTGCTGGTCATCCTCAATGTGGCGGTAGTGGCCCAGATTTCAGCCTATTTCACGGCGGTCATCTATTTGGTGGTCGCCGGGGTGGCCGGGTTGGCCGGGGTTTGGGCCGCCTGGCGCGCCCGCGCCGAGTACGACCAGAGCATGCTCAACTGGCGATTATCTCGCCGGCAGCGTAAAGGGTTTACCGGCGTTATGAAAAAGCTGGATTTCTAAAGGGTGTGACTAAAATGAG
>CAYOXS010000331.1:4478-6440 GCA_964407935.1 uncultured Caldilineaceae bacterium | reverse complement strand
ATTTAGAGGGGCGCACCCGTTTTTTCTTGTCAACCCCCTGAATTCCAGTTCAGCCTTCATAATTCATAATTCGTAATTCGTAATTGTATTTCCAAAGGAGATACCTATGCCAAAGATCACATTCATCGGCGCCGGCAGCACCGTATTTGCCAAAAACCTGATGGGCGATATTCTCAACTACCCAGAGCTGGCCAACTCGAACCTGACCCTGTTTGATATTAACGACAAACGACTGGCCGAGAGCGAAGCGGTGGCCCGGCGCGTCATCGATATTTTGGGCGTTACGCCGACTATTCAAACCACCACCAACCGGCGGGCCGCGCTCGATGGGGCCGATTACGCCATTGCCATGTTCCAGGTGGGCGGCTACAAACCGGCCACCGTCATCGATTTTGACATCCCCAAAAAATATGGCCTGCGCCAGACCATCGCCGATACGCTGGGCATTGGCGGCATTATGCGCGGCCTGCGGACCATCCCGGTGCTGCTGGAAATGGGCCGCGACATGGAAGAACTGTGCCCGGATGTCACTTTTCTCAACTACGTTAACCCGATGGCCATGAACACGTGGGCGCTGAGCCGGGCCACTTCCATTAAAACCGTGGGGCTGTGCCACAGCGTGCCCCACACCGCCGCCGAACTGGCCGCCGACATCGACGTGCCGGTGGAGGAGATCAATTTTCTGGTGGCCGGTATTAACCACATGGCCTTTTACCTTAAATTTGAGCGCAACGGCGAAAATCTGTACCCCCTCATCCGCCAGGTTTACAACGAAGGCCGCATGCCCAACTGGAACCGGGTGCGCTACGAAATATTCAACCGGTTGGGCTACTTTGTTACCGAATCCAGCGAGCATTTTAGCGAGTACGTGCCGTGGTTCATCAAACGCGACCGGCCCGACCTCATCGAAACGTACAACATTCCGCTGGATGAGTATATTGGCCGCTGCGAGGCGCAAATTTTGGCCTGGGAGTACGCCCAAAACGCCGACCAGCAGCCGGACGTATTCACCGCTGCCAAATTGGCCGCCAAACTGGAAAATTTAGACATGATGGAGCGCTCACGCCAGTGGACGCTGGAGGGGTTCAAAAATCGACACAACATTGAACCGAGCGTAGAATATGGCTCGGGCATTATCCACAGCCTGGAAACTGGCACGCCGCGCACAATTTACGGCAACGTGATGAATTATGGTATGATAGATAACCTGCCCCACGGCTGCTGTGTCGAAGTGCCGTGCCTGGTTGATAAAAACGGCATTCAGCCCACGCGGATTGGCAGTTTGCCGCCGCACCTGGCCGCGCTGATGCAAACCAACATCAACGTGCAGGCGCTCACCGTTGAAGCAGCGCTCACCGGCAAACGAGAGCACATTTACCACGCCGCCATGCTCGATCCCCACACCGCCGCCGAGCTTGACCTGGAGCAAATCTGGGCCATGGTCGATGAGCTGATTACCGCTCACGGTGATATGCTGCCGGCGTTTAAATAAGCAGGGGTGCAGTGGAGCAGGGGGAGAGTTTGTAACACCACCCATTATAACTAATCAACGGAACACGCAGCACGAATTGCCCGTGTTGCGTGTTCCGCGTTGTGCTTGCTTACGCCAGAAAGGACGTGTTCGATGACTCAATTCAATCCCACCGATCACCCCCACCGCCGTTACAACCCGCTCACCGGCGAGTGGGTGCTGGTCTCGCCGCACCGCACCAAACGCCCGTGGCAGGGGCAGGTAGAAAAGCCGGCGCAGGAAACCCGCCCGGCCTTCGACCCCACCTGCTATCTTTGCCCCGGCAACGAGCGCGCCGGCGGCCTCAAAAATCCGCAGTACGAGCGCACCTTTGTTTTCACCAACGATTTTGCCGCGCTCCTGCCCGATACCCCGCCCGCCGAGGAATCGACGCACCCGCTGCTGCGCCCGCAAAGCGTGCAGGGCACCTGCCGGGTCATCTGCTTTTCGCC
>CAYOXS010000331.1:0-4378 GCA_964407935.1 uncultured Caldilineaceae bacterium | reverse complement strand
CGCTGCTGCGCCCGCAAAGCGTGCAGGGCACCTGCCGGGTCATCTGCTTTTCGCCGCGCCACGATCTGACCCTGCCAGAAATGGAAGTAGCCGACATTTGCACCGTCATCAGCGTGTGGGCCGATCAGGTGACCGAACTTGGCCACACCCACAAATGGGTGCAGGTTTTTGAAAACAAAGGCGCGGTGATGGGCTGTTCCAACCCCCACCCGCACGGGCAAATCTGGGCCAGCAACATTTTGCCCAACGAACCGGCCAAAGAGGATGCCCAACAGCGGGCCTATTTTGCAGAACACGGCTCGCCGCTGCTGCTGGATTACGTCAATTTGGAACTTGAGCAGCAGGCCCGGCTTGTGGTGGAAAACGAGCACTGGCTGGCAGTGGTGCCCTACTGGGCCGTTTGGCCGTTTGAAACATTGCTGCTGCCCAAAAGCCACGTGCTGCGCCTGCCCGATTTGTCCACCCCTCAGCGCGACGGGCTGGCCCGCATTCTCAAACAACTGACCACCCGCTACGATAACCTGTTCCATGTCTCGTTTCCTTATTCGATGGGCTGGCACGGCGCACCCACCGGCCCCGGCGATTACGGTCACTGGCAGTTGCACGCTCATTTTTACCCGCCGCTGCTCCGCAGCGCCACCGTCAAAAAATTCATGGTCGGCTACGAAATGCTCGGCGAGGCCCAGCGCGATCTGACCGCCGAACAGGCCGCCGACCGGCTGCGCGCCCTGCCCGACGTGCATTACAAAACACCGTGACAACCAATCCCGCCTATCTGCTGCCGATAATTCAACGCCTGCACCGCCACATCCGGGCCAGCGTGCTGGCCGCCTGCGAAGAATCGCCTGCCGCGGCGCTGGCTCAGGTTGACCACGAAGGCCACGACGACACCATTTACGCCATCGACCGGGTGAGCGAAACCGCGCTGATTGAATTTTTTGAGCGCGAACTCCCCGAGCCGGTGGTGCTGATTGCCGAAGGGCTGCCGGCCGGCGAGCTGGTGCTGCCCGCCCCGGCCACTGCCGCCGAGGCCCGCTGGCGCATTATCGTTGATCCGATTGATGGAACGCGGGGGCTAATGTACCAAAAACGCCCCGGCTGGATATTGACCGGCGTGGCCCCCAACCTCGGCCCCGCTACCGGCTTGCAGGATATTGTGTTGGCCGTGCAAACCGAAATCCCGCTCATCAAACAGCACCTCAGCGACCAACTGTGGGCCATCGCCGGGCAGGGTGCGCAGGCCAGCCGCACCAACCGTCTCACCGGCGAGTCTGCGCCGCTGCAACTCAGCCCGTCGCGCGCGGCCACCATTGCCCACGGCTTTGCCACCGTTTCCCGTTTTTTCCCCGGCCGCCGCGCCCAACTGGCCGCCCTTGATGATGAACTGGTTGCCGGCGCGCTGGGACCAATCCAGCCGGGCAAAGCGCAATGTTTTGAAGACCAGTACATTTGCAGCGCCGGCCAGCTCTACGAACTGCTGGCCGGCCACGACCGCTTTGTGGCCGATCTGCGCCCGCTGCTGGGGCGGGATATGCTCTGCTCGCACCCGTATGACCTATGCACCGAACTGATTGCCCGCGAGTTGGGCGTGATTGTGGTTGAGCCGTGGGGCCGGCCCCTCGCCGCGCCGCTCAATGTCACCACCAACGTGGCCTGGGTGGGTTACGCCAACCCGCAGCTTCAGACGCACATCGAACCGCACCTCCACGCCGCGCTCCAAAACCGGGGTTTCCTGCCAGATTAAGCCACCGATTCGCCCATTCACCAGCGAATCGGTATACTTTCACAAAAAAATCGAGGAAAATCATGGCCGTAGATTTCATTATTCCCAAATTGGGCGACAACGTAAAAGAGGCAACTATTGTCGATTGGCTGGTTACCGATGGCGCGGAAGTGAACCAGGGCGATGACGTCATCGAACTGGAAACCGACAAAGCCGTGGTGCCGGTGCCGGCCAACGCCAGCGGCACCATCAAATTTGGGCCGTACAAAGCCGGCGACGTGGTGGCTATCGAAACGGTAGTGGCCACCATCGGTTCGCGTGACGCCAGCTTTGTCCCCCGCGGCGACAGCCAGCCCGCCCCGGCCACGGAACCGGCCAACGCTCCCCCGGCCCAACCCGCTGCGCCAGCCATCGAGCCGGAGACTGGCCTCAAAGCCACGCCCGTGGCCCAAAAAATGGCAACTGAAATGGGCGTCGATTTGAGCAGTATTGATGGCAGCGGCGCGCGCGGCAAAATTACCAAAGCCGATGTGCTGCACGCCGCCGGCGCAGAAGAAGCCGCGCCGGCTTCCGCGCCAACCGCGCCGCAGGCTCTCGCCGCGCCGGTTATCCCCACCCCGCCGCCAGCCGTCCCAAAACCAACGCCAACGCCTCAGGGCGATGTACTGGAACGCGTGCCGGTCAAAGGCATTCGCGGCATTATTGCCCGGCGCATGGCCGAAAGCGTGCACACTACCGCCCGCGTTACCCTGGTTACCGAGGTTGACGCCACCGAACTGGTAGCCCTGCGCGAGCAGCTCAAAGGGCGCTACGCCGAAGCCTGGGGCTTTGCGCCCGGCTACAACGAACTGCTGGCCATGATTGCGGCCAACGGGCTGCGGCAGTTCCCGTATATGAACGCCCGTTTCGCCGCCGATGGCGAATCAATTGAAATCCTCAACCCGGTGAATATTGGCCTGGCCGTTGATACCGAGCGCGGCCTGCTGGTTACGGTTATCCGTGATCTGGACAAAAAGGGCTTGCAGGAGATTGGCAGCGAGTTTCGGGGGCTGGTGAAGCGGGCCAGAGAGGGCAAAAGCGGCCCCGACGATTTGAGCGGCAGCACCTTCACTATTTCCAACCTGGGCATGTTCCGGGTCGATGCCTTTACGCCGGTCATCAATTTGCCGGACGCCGCCATTTTGGGCGTGGGCCGCATTGTGGAAAAGCCGGTGGTTAAAGACGGCAATATTGTGGTGCGCAAAATGCTCACGCTCAGCCTGGTGTTTGATCACCGGCTGGTGGATGGTGCACCCGCAGCCAAATTTTTGGATTACATCTGCGAGATCATCGAAGAGCCGTACCTGCTCTTTCTCACCCGCAAATAATTTGGCGCATAAAAAAACAAACGGGACAGCTTGGCTGCCCCGTTTTTATTTACGGGCGTAACAGCGCCAGCCGAAAGCCCAGCCCCAGCAGCAGCGCGCCAATCGCTGCGTCTACCCCACGGTACACCCGCCGGTAGCCGGCTCTAAACCAGGGCAGCGACACCAGCAGCGTCACGATTGAGTACCACCCCAGCGAAATCAGCGGCAGCAGCAACACCAGAGTCAGCTTGGCTGCCAGCGGGGTGGTGATTGAAATTACGCTGGTAAACAGCGCCAGATAATAAATGGCCGATTTGGGATTAGTGAGACACGTCACCAGCCCCACCCGATACGCTTGCCGCCGGTTCAAACTGGCGGCAGCGATGTCGGCCAGCCAGTCGGGCAGCGTATTGCGCCACTTGAGCAGAGATTTTACCCCCAGATAGATCAAATAAAATGCCCCCAGAATTTTCAGCCCGGCAAACAGCCACAGCGAATGGGCCAGAATGACCGACAGCCCCAAAAAGCCCAGCGCCACGTGCACCAGCGTACCGGTGGCAATCCCCAGCGCGGCAAAAAAGCTCACCGGCCGCGGGTTGGTCAACCCCAGTTGCAGGCTCACCAAAAAGTTGGGGCCGGGACTCATCACCGCCAGCAGGTGCAAACCGAGCACGGGTAAAATTAATAAGGCCAGATTCATCGGTGGGCAACGCCTCCTGTGAAAATAGAGCGGCAGGCCGGGAGGCTTGAGGGGTGTCCCCCCTCTTTTTTCACCCGTGCCGGGTACAGGCATTCCCCGTTGCCGTGCCGCAGGCTGGGTTTGTCTCCTTTGAAAATAAACGTGCCTGCGAGTCAGCGAGTCGGCGAATGTAGGGGCGCTTCGCGAAGCGCCCCTACGCTGAATTTCATTGCTCGTTGCGGTATCGCAGATTCGGCCCGCCTTCTCTGCAAATAAGCGAATCTGCAAAATCGTAGGTCGGGCTTGTAGCCCGACAGTCACGCCTATGGCGTGACCTACTGAAAAATCCAATTATAAAGGATGAATTGCCAACAACTCGCCGCCCGCTACCTGCCACTCGCCAAAATTTCATCCAATTTGCCATAATTGGGCAACAAATTTCTGGCATGATATACTTTGCCAGCCAAGCGTCAAGTGGAGGGACACCCCAATGTTAGCCAAAGTAACCAGTTGCGCCGTCGTCGGGCTGGACGGCGTGCTTATTCAGGTTGAGGTCGATATTGCCCGCGGCCTGCCGTCGATGACCATTGTTGGCCTGCCCGATGCCGCCGTGCAGGAAAGCCGCGAGCG
>CAYOXS010000330.1:0-6451 GCA_964407935.1 uncultured Caldilineaceae bacterium | reverse complement strand
AGCATTTCGCTGAGGTGGCCGGAGATGGTTTCTTCACCCATGTTGAGCCAGCGCAGATAGGGCCAGCCGGCCTCGACATCATACTTCGTGGCCAGCCAGACCATGCCCAGCAGCCGCCAGCGCATGTCGTCGGCGGTGCTCAGATGGCCGCTGTACTGGATCAGCTCTTGCAGCCAGTCACCGATGGCCGGGTCGGGCGGCGCGTGGAGCAGGCTGCGCAAAACATCGTCAATATCTGCCGGAATAGGATTAAGCGAGGGCAGCGATGGGGTCATAAGTTTCCTCGAAAAAAAGAATTGGCGGCGGTATGATAAAAAAAACGCGCGGGGAAATCAAATCAGGCGGGGGCAATTTCTGGCGCAACCGCTATTCGGTAGTGGCGACAAACGTTACCTGGCCCACGTAGCGATGGCGAGTGTTGAAAAAGCCATCGCCGGAGCCTTTGGGGTCTTTGCGGAAAACGGTGATGGTGTAGGTTTGGCCCTTTTCCAGCGGCGGCGCGTCGCCCATTTCCGAGCCGGCGGGCGGCACGCCGTAAGTTACGGGGGATTGCAGGTTATTTTCGTACCCGCCGGGGCCGCGGGCCGACCAGATTACGCCAAAGCCGTTGCCATCTTCTTCGCCCTCATACACGCTCAGTTCGTAGGCAGTATCCGGCGTAAACGAAATCACCGGCCGCAGCCCCTGGCTCACGGTGACCACCGGCACCTGGCTTTTATCAAAAAAGTGCCAGCCGGCGCAGCCGGTTAACAGCAGCGCGGCCGCCGCCAGCAGGCCGGTGAGCAATTTTCGGTGAGGGAAAGACATCACTTTTCTCCCGTTAGCGTTCAAACACAACTTCGCCGGCAAATACGGTGGCCTCCACTTTGGCGGCGGGAATATCGGCCGGGTCAATTTCAAACAGGTTGTGGCTGAGCACAACCAGATCGGCCCACTTGCCGGGCGCGATACTGCCCTGCACCTGGGCTTTGCCGGCCAGCGCCGCCGGGCCGGTGGTGTAGGCGTGCAGCACCGTTTCCAGATCAATGCGTTCCTGCGGGTACCAGCCATCGGCGGGCAGGCCCTGTTCATCCTGCCGGGTGAGCGCGGCGTAAATACCCAGCAGCGGGTCGGCGGGGGCCACCGGCGCATCCGAGCCAAAAGCCAGCAGCGTGCCGCGCTCCAGCAGCGAGCGAAAGGCGTAGGCGTAGCGGGCGCGCGGCCCCCACACTTTGTCGGCGGTGCGCCAATCTGTTATCAAATGGACCGGCTGCACGCTGGCAAAAATACCGTGCTGGGCCAGCGCCGGCAAATCCGCGGAATTGATGACCTGCACGTGCTCAATGCGGTGCGGCAACTGCCCGGCGGCCGAATCGGGCGGAAATTCGCTCATCACCTGGGCCACGTCGCGCACGGCCCGGTCACCAATGGCGTGCACCGACAGCGAAAATCCGGCCTGTCGCGCCTGCGCCGCCAGCTCGGTGAGTTTGCTGGCCGGAGTAATGGCCAGCCCGGTGTTGGACGAATCGCGCTCAAATGGCTGCAACATCAGCGCCGTCTGCGAGCCCATTGTGCCATCGGCAAAGGCTTTTACGTGGCCCAGCCACAGCCGGTCGTCGCCAAAACCGGGCTGCAAGCCGAGCGCGGCGGCTTGAGGCAGAAATTCGGCGGCGATGTTCATGTGAACCCGCAGCTTCAATTGGCCGGCCCGCCGCAACGATTGCAGCAGCCGGAACGACTGCCGCCCTTCGCGCTCCACCCGCTGGTCGTGAATGCCGGTGATACCAAACTGGTGCAGCCGGGCCATCGCTTCAACCAACCACTGCCGCAGCGTGGCGGCATCGGGCCGGGGGATGTGGGGCTGTACCAGGCCGATAGCGTTCCACTCGCGCAGCAGGCCGGTGGGGTTGCCGGCGGCGTCGCGCTCAATTTTGCTGTCGGGGGGATTGGGCGTGTCGCGGTTGACGCCGGACTGTTTGAGCGCGGCGCTGTTGACCCACCAGGTGTGCATGTCCATGCGGGCCAGCGCCACCGGCGTGCGCGGCGAAATGTCGTCCAGCAGGGCGACGGTGGGGGCCACATCCCACAGATTTTCGTCCCAGCCCCAGCCCTGCACCCAGTCGCCGGGTTGAGCCTGTTCAACGGCGGCCTGCACCCGCCGGCGCACCTCGGCGAAATCGGTGATGCCAAAAAGGCTCACCTGCTGCTGGCGGATGGCCACCTGCAAAAAGTGAATGTGGGCGTCGATGAGGCCGGGCAGCACTAGCCGCCCGCCGGCATCGATTTTTTGGGTGGTGGCGGGCGCCAGCGGGAGAATATCGTTGGTGCGGCCGACGGCTACAAACTGGCCGTTGGCGCAGGCGACGGCTTCGGCCCAGGGTTGGGCCGGGTTAGCGGTAAAGATTTTGGCGTTGAAAATAATCAATTTGGGATTCATTTGCGATACTTTGGGATAAATTTGGGATAAATCAACTTTGCTCCGGCACACCGACTTCTTTTTGCCGTTTTAACTCTTCGGTCTGCTCGGCGCGAAGTTCGGCCATCGCATCCTGCATTTCCTGCACCCACTGGGCGTGCTCGCTGTGAATGGTGGTTTCAGTTTGGCCCACCAGCTTGTCCAGGTTGAGCGGGTCGGCCTGCTCTTCAGACGAGAGGGCCACCCACCAACTGCGAATACTGCTCAACTCGGTGGCGGTCTGGTTGTAGCGCATCAGCGTTTCTTCGATTTTTCTGTATTCCAGGTAGGTGGCCAGAGCCGCCACCATGCTGGTGGTCAGGGCAATCCACAGTTCCAGCCGCATGGCCACCAGCAGCGTCCCGACGCCGCCAAACAGGTAAATTAACCACTGCAACCGCTTGAGCCGCTGTTCCAGTTTTACGGCTTTGCGCTGATAATAACTGAGCTGGTCGTCAACGCGATAGGTGATGTACCGCTCCGGCGTGAGAAAACTGAGGCCGTCGTCGCCGGGAACGGCCACGTTGGCAGGCGGAATTGGCCCGGTGTAGGGTTTGAGCGCGGCCACGTTCACTTCGGTTTGCATGAGTTTGCGGCTGAGTAATTCTTCTTTGCGGTGGAGCTTCATTTCCCGCGACACGCTGCGGGTTTCGCGGTCACTGTAAATTTCAACGCGGGTGCGGTAGCGGTAAATTTCTTTTTTCAGACTTTCCGCCCCGGCGCGGAGTAAAATCCATTTGTTGCCGGCGCTAAAGCGGTTGGCGGCGGCAATCAGCGCGGTGATGGTGATGGGGATGAGCAGCAACACAAAAAACAGCACCTGGTCGATGGCCCGAAACGTGGGGTTGGTCAGAACATCGACGTTGATTTTCAGCGTGGTTTCCAGCAGCGCCAAAAACGTGGCGATAACGCCCAGCGCCAGAACCGCCACCTGCATGCGGGTAAAATCACGCTGCTGCAAATTGGCGTTTTTGTCGTACATGGCAAAGCGCTGCCACACCAGTTCGAGCGTGCTCATTTCGTCGTCAGTATCTCGCAGGCTGAGCACCTGTTCCATCAACCGCTGAAAGGAGCTGATCGGCCCGCGTAGTTGGGCAATGTACAGTTTGCCGTCGATGATGATCTCGGCCAGGTCCGCAGCGGGGATAAAGGCCGGCTGCTTGCGGTTGAGCACGGCAATTTCATCGGCCAGGCCGCCGCTGCCGCGCAGCACAATTACCGGCCAGCCCAGCCGCACGCTTTCCAGAATTTGCCGCCGGGCCTGGTTGTCGCCGCCCACCAGCAGCGTGACCACCGAGCGCGGATTGGCCAGCGCGCCCGCCACTTTGAAAAGCGTGTCGGTTTCGCCGCTGTCGGTCAAAATAAAATGGGAATGATTGGGATCGAGCGGCTCGCGGTTTGCGCCAGAATCGGGCTGGCCGGGATAGGTCACCCGGTCGGCGGCGGCCACGCCCAGCAGCGCCGATTTGCGGCCCCGGTCGGCTACGGCCTGGCCCATCAATTCTGACAGCGCCGTTTGCCGCCCGCCATCGATGATGAGCGCGTTCATATCGGCCAGAGCGCGGGCCACGCCACGGCTAAAAAGCTGCACCAGATGAGCTTCGTCATCGCCCTGAAGTGTAGCGGTATCGCCCACCAGCAGCAACACCGACTTGGGTTGGGGCAGTTCCAGCGCCCGGATCACCGCCTGGGGGTCAAACTCGGGTGGGGCTACGAGCAGTTTGGCCCGGTTTTTGTTGGCAAAATCCACCTGCCGCACGCTGAGAGCCGGTGCGGGGCTGGTTACCTCGGTGGCAGGCGGCGGCATTTCTGGCAGCGCGGGCGCGGCTGGCGTTTGATCGGTGTCAACAGCAGGCTCAATTTTTGGTGCGTCCACAAACATCCTCCATAGAGTACCCTGAACTCAATATGATTTGGTTTCCACAACCTCGACAATCCGGGCCTGAGGGTTCATCATAATTTTGCCCTCGACGCGCTCCCAGATTACCCGCATCGCGGCGAGCAGAGCTTCGGCCTGGGCCACGGTGTCGAATTCAAGATCGATCATAACGTAATTCGCATCGTCGATTGAACGTAAAATCTGGTAACGACGCACGCCCGACTTCTCCCGGCCGACGGGATCGCTGTCGAATGCCTGCTTCCAACCATCGAAATCCGGGACGGGGTGTTCGATCCGCAAAATGATCATTTCAGCGCCTCCATTTTCCGACGAACCTGTAACTGCCATCCAAATAATTTTTCGGTTTGTGCAGATTTATTGCGAGTGGCGGTATGATTATAACATAACTCAATCGGCCGGTGCAAGGTGAAAAAATTGGGCAAAAAAAGATTGACACGGTCCGGGTTGTATGTTATGATGCACCCAATATTGTGAGGATACTCATATGTCCCGGCGGCTTCGCCAGCAAATCAAAAATCAAACCACCGTAAAAGTTGCCCAGCGCCCGCATCACGAGGCTGATGGCGTTATTTGGTTTGTCACGCTCGCTACGTTTGTTGCGGGCGTTTTTTATTTTTGGTATTACTTTGGCAGCGCACCGGGGAGCGTGCTGATCGGTAACTGACGCAATTTTGTCGAACCAAATTCAGGGCGCAACCCACTACCGGTTGCGCCTTTTTTTTGGTTCAGCCACGGAGGTGTTATTTTCTATAAACGACCCTTGGATTTAACCGGGAAATTGACGGGCCGCGCGTCCGCCATCGTTCAAAAAATATACAGCAGGTCTAAAGAGGAGAAAAAATGATTATCATCATGAACATGAATGCTACGGACAGCGATGTTGACGCTGTTGTCACCAGGGTAGACAAGCTGGGGCTGCGCACCCACCTGTCCCGCGGCGAGGAACGGACCATCATCGGCGTAATTGGCGATGAACGCCAGTTGGACAAAGGCGCTATCAGCCGCATGCACGGTGTTGATCGGGTGGTGCCGGTACTGCGGCCGTTCAAATTGGCCAGCCGCGATTTCCACCCCGAGGACAGTAAAATCGCCATCAACGGCCACGAATTTGGCAGCGAAAAGGTGATTGTGATGGCCGGTCCCTGCTCCGTGGAAAGTATGGAGCAGGTGCTGGAAACCGCCCATGCGGTCAAAGAAGCGGGCGCGCATATGCTGCGCGGCGGCGCGTTCAAGCCGCGCACCTCGCCCTACTCGTTTCAGGGCATGGGCGAAGAGGGGCTGAAAATTCTGGCCAAAGCCCGCGAAGCCACCGGCCTGTACGTTGTGACAGAAGTGATGGCCCCCGATCAGGTTGATTTGATTTGCGAATACGCCGATATGCTGCAAATTGGCACGCGCAACATGCAAAATTACGCTCTGCTCAACGCTGTGGGCAAGACCAATAAACCGGTCTTGCTGAAACGGGGATTGATGAGTACGATTGAAGAGCTGTTGATGAGCGCCGAGTACATTATGTCTAACGGTAATCACAAAGTGGTGTTGTGCGAGCGCGGCATCCGCACCTTTGAAAAATACACCCGTAACACGCTCGATATCAACGCCGTGCCGGTGCTCAAAGAGCTGACGCACCTGCCCGTGGTGGTTGACCCCAGCCACGCTACCGGCAAATGGACGCTGGTTAAAGCAGCCAGCAAAGCCGCCGTCGCGGCCGGGGCCGATGGTCTCATCATCGAAGTGCATCCCAACCCCGCCGAAGCCGTCAGCGATGGCGAGCAATCGCTCAAACCGCACCGCTTCGCCGAGTTAATGACCGAGGTACGGGCTGTGGCCCAGGCCGTGGGGCGGACGATTTGAGCGTAGTCTTATTGATTGCCACAGATATAAAAATATCAGTTGCGTGTTGCGTGTTTCGTTGGATAAATTCACGAAACACGCAACACGTGTATAAAAGCGGCCAGCTAATAGAATGGCCCGGACAAACTAACGGCATACGCACCGGACGAGGTGTATCATCGAAAACACAAAACTACTACTAACTGATTCTACCGTCGCCATTGTTGGCCTGGGGCTGATGGGCGGCTCGTTGGGGCTGGCGCTCAAAGAGAATCGAGTCTGCC
>CAYOXS010000329.1:0-6452 GCA_964407935.1 uncultured Caldilineaceae bacterium | reverse complement strand
TGCGAAGGTAAGGGCGCTTCGCGAAGCGCCCTTACCCAATTTTCACTCGTTCACCGACTCGCTGATTCGCTGATTTGTTCATTCGCAATTTGCTATTCGCACTATAAGCGACAATTTTTAGAATATCTTTAAAAAACTATGCAGAAATAATGCAGGACCGTTTATGCCAAAACAAAATGCCGCGGCGCTGATCAACCTGGGCCGGGCCGATGTAGCCACTTTTGAGCTGGCCGGCAGCCGGGAATGGCTGGTAACCAACGGGTTGGGCGGGTTTGCCGCCGGCACGGTGGCGCTGGCCAACACTCGCCGCTACCACGGGCTGCTGCTGGCCGCGCTGCGCCCGCCGGCCCGGCGCACCCTGCTGGTGGCCAAACTGGATACCGAAGCTCGCTACGGCGATCAAACTTACGCGCTCTTTGCCAACGAATTTGGCGACGGGTACATCAGCCCGCACGGCTACCGCCACCTTGAGTCGTTTTGGCTGGACGGGCTGACCCCGGTTTGGACCTTTGCCCTGGCCGAGGCGCAACTGGAGCAGCGGCTGTGGCTGGCGTACGGAGCCAACACCACCTACCTCACTTATCACCTCAAACGGGCCGCAGAACCGGCCATTCTGTCGATCACGCCGCTGTGTACCTACCGCGATTTTCACAGCCAGACCCACGGCGGCTGGTCGCTGGGGGTAACGGCGGTGGCCGGCGGGTTTGAGGTGCGCGCCTTTGATGGCGCTCAGCCCTACCGCGTCATCGCCGACCGCGGCGATTTTCAGCTTCAACCGGACTGGTACTGGAACTTCAAACACCGGTTGGAAAGTGAGCGCGGCCTGGACGATACCGAAGATTTATTCGCGCCCGGCAAGTTTACCATCACGTTGCCGCCGGGCGAAACTGCGACCCTCATCTGTTCCACCGAGCCGCTGGAGCCGCAGCCCGGCCAGCCGGCCTATCGCGCCGAGCGGCGGCGGCAGAAAAACTTGTTAAAAACGGCCCGGGCCGAAAAGGAGCCGGACTGGATTCAGCAGCTCATCCTGGCCGCCGACCAATTTTTGGCGCAGCGCCAGGTTGATGGCGATTCCGGCCAAACGGTGATTGCCGGCTACCCCTGGTTTGGCGATTGGGGCCGCGATACGATGATCTCGCTGCCGGGGCTGGCGCTGGCAACCGGCCGGCCCGCCGTAGCCGCCGACATTTTGCGCACGTTTGCCCGCTTTGTCAGCCAGGGGATGCTGCCCAACCGCTTCCCCGATGCGGATGAAACGCCGGAATACAACACCGTCGACGCGACCCTGTGGTATTTTTACGCGGTGTACACCTACTGGCAGCACACGGACGACCTCGATTTGGTGCAGGAATTATACCCCACCCTGGCCGACATCATCGACTGGCACCGGCGCGGCACGCGCTTCAACATCAAAGTTGACCCTGCCGACGGGCTGCTCTTTGCCGGCGAGCCGGGCGTGCAGCTCACCTGGATGGACGCCAAAGTGGGCGACTGGGTGGTAACGCCGCGCATTGGCAAACCGGTAGAGGTGAACGCCCTGTGGCACAACGCCCTGCAAGTGATGGCCGACCTATCGCGCCGGCTGCGCCACACCGATGCCGCCCGCCAGTACGATGACGAGGCCCGGCGCGTGGCCGAAAGTTTCCGGCAACGGTTTTGGTTTGAAGGCGGCGGCTATCTGTTCGATGTCGTCGATGGCCCGGACGGTGAGTTGGACGCGGACAACCGCCGCGCCGACGCCAGCCTGCGGCCCAATCAGATTTTCGCCGTGTCGCTGCCGTTTGAGCTGCTCGATGCGGCGCAGGCCCGGGCCGTGGTGGATACCTGCGCCCGGCATCTGCTCACCTCGTACGGGCTGCGCAGTCTCGCGCCCAACCAGCCGGCCTACACGGGCCGGTACGGCGGCAACCAAACCCGGCGCGACGGGGCGTATCACCAGGGCACCGTTTGGGCCTGGCTGCTGGGCCACTTTGCTGCGGCCCACTATCGCGTTTACCGCGATGCCGACGCGGCGCGCTCGTTTTTGCAGCCGCTGGCCCAGCATCTGACCGCCGCCGGGTTGGGCGCCATCAGCGAAATTTTTGACGGCGACCCGCCCCACGCGCCGGCCGGCTGCTTTGCCCAGGCCTGGAGCGTGGCCGAGATATTGCGCGCCTGGCAGGCGCTCGGCTGAAAACTTGGCAGGGAGTTAAGTTTGGTGGGTTGGGTGAGTTGGGTGAGTTTGGTGGGTTTGGTGGGTTTTGTGAGTGATGAGTTTTGAGTTTCCCATAGAGGGCCTTTGGCTCTAAGTTCGTGTTGCGTGTTCCGTCATTGGTTATTCGTCACTTGTCGTTCGTAAATCGTAAATCGAAAATCCAAAATCGTAAATGTATTTTAAGGGGGGGATTTATGGCACTCACCGCCGAACAGCAGCGATTGCTTGATTACCGCGAGCGCAAATCAAACTGGAAGCACTGGGGGCCGTACCTCAGCGAGCGGGCCTGGGGCACGGTGCGCGAGGATTACAGCCCCTACGGCGCGGCCTGGGATTATTTTCCACACGATCACGCCCGCAGCCGGGCCTACCGCTGGAACGAAGACGGGCTGGCCGGCATCAGCGACCGAAACCAGTTTCTCTGTTTAGCGCTGGCCCTGTGGAACGGCCGCGACCCCATTCTCAAAGAGCGGCTGTTTGGCCTCGCCGGGCCGGAGGGCAATCACGGCGAGGATGTCAAAGAGGTTTATTTTTACCTCGACAGCACGCCCAGCCACAGTTACATGAAAATGCTCTACAAATATCCGCAGGCCCAATTTCCCTACGCCAATCTGGTTGAGGAAAACCGGCGGCGCGGCCATTTTGATTTTGAGTACGAGTTGCTCGACACCGGCGTTTTTAACGATGACCGCTATTTTGATGTGCTGGTGGAATACGCCAAAGCCGGCCAGGATGACATCCTGCTGCAAATCAGCGTTACCAACCGCGGGCCGGAAACGGCCGAGATTCACCTGCTGCCAACGCTCTGGTTTCGCAATACGTGGGGCTGGGGCTACCCGCGCGGGCCGATGGGCAATGTGCCGGGCCAGCCGCTCATCCGCCAGATCGATGGCCCGGCCGGCACGTTGGCGGCGCTGGCCGAGCATCCGGCGCTGGGCAATTACACCTTCACCGTTGAACAGGCCGACAGCCTGCTGTTTACCAACAACGAAACCAATGCCGCCCGCCTGTTTGGGGTTGGCAACCCCTCGCCCTATGTAAAAGACGCCTTTCACCGCTACCTCATCCACGGCGAATCTGGCGCGATCAACCCGGCCAAAACCGGCACCAAAATGGCGGCGCTGGCGCGGCTCACCATCCCCGCCGGGCAAACCCGCGTGCTGCGGCTGCGGCTGGCCAGCCATGCCGACCCCGCGCTCTTTGCCAATTTCGACTCAATTTTCCAGCAGCGGCTGGCCGAAGCCGACGAATTTTACACCACTGTGCAAAATCCCAATTTAAGCGATGACGAACGCCGCGTGCAGCGGCAGGCCTGGGCCGGCATGCTCTGGTCCAAGCAACTGTTTTACTACGACATCGAGCAGTGGCTGGCCGGCGACCCGGGCTATCCGCCGCCGCCCGATTCGCGTTGGGAAGGCCGCAACCACGATTGGCAGCATTTGAGCAACTTCGACGTGATTTCGATGCCGGACAAGTGGGAATATCCGTGGTACGCCAGTTGGGATTTGGCCTTTCACACCATCCCGCTGGTGCTGGTAGATGGCGATTTTGCCAAACGCCAGCTCGAATTGATGACCCGCGAGTGGTACATGCACCCTAATGGCCAAATGCCCGCCTACGAATGGGCTTTTAGCGATGTTAACCCGCCGGTGCATGCCTGGGCCACCTGGCGCGTGTACAAAATCGATGCCAAAGAGCAGGGCCAGCCGGACATCGACTTTCTCAAAGGCATTTATCACAAACTGCTACTCAATTTTACATGGTGGGTTAACCGCAAAGATGTGGACGGCAACAATATTTTTCAGGGCGGCTTTTTGGGGCTGGATAACATCAGCCTGTTTGATCGCAGCGCGGCCCTGCCCGCCGGCGGCCACCTTGACCAATCCGATGGCACGGCCTGGATGGCCTTTTACAGCCTGGAAATGATGAAGATCGGCCTGGAATTAGCCAAAACCGACCCCGTTTATCAGGATTTGGCCACCAAATTTTTTGAACACTTTCTGGCCATTGCCCGGGCCATAACCGAACTTGGCGGCCGTGGGCACAGCCTGTGGGACCCGCAGGACGGCTTTTTTTACGATGCGCTGCACCTGCCCAATGGCGATATAGTGCCGCTGAAAGTGCGTTCGCTGGTGGGGTTGATGCCGCTGCTGGCCGTTGAAACGCTGGAGCCGGATTTGCTCGCGGCGATGCCGGTTTTTACCCGCCGCATGAACTGGTTTTTGGCCAACCGGCCGCATTTGGCCGGCAACATGGCCACCATCGACGTGCCCGGCGTGGGCGAGCGCTACATAACCGCCATCCTTACCCGCGAGCGGCTGGCCAGCGTGCTGCGTTACATGCTGGATGAAAACGAATTTCTGTCGCCGTACGGCATCCGCTCGCTGTCAAAAATACACGAAGTCCAACCCTACAGCGTCACCGTTGATGGCCACACGTTCAGCATCAACTACCAGCCCGCCGAATCGCAAAGCGGCCTGTTTGGCGGCAACTCCAACTGGCGCGGGCCGGTCTGGTTCCCCATCAATTACCTCCTCATCGAAGCATTACAGCGGTTTCACCACTACTACGGCGACAGCCTGCAAGTGGAATTTCCCACCGGCTCCGGCAACTGGCAATCGCTGGAGCAGGTTGCCGCCCAGCTTTCCCGGCGGCTCATGCGCCTCTTTTTGCGCAACCCGGCCGGGCAGCGGCCCGTTTACGGCGGCACCTGGAAATTTCAAAACGATCCCCATTGGCGCGACCACATTTTGTTCAACGAATATTTTCACGGCGACAACGGCGCCGGCCTGGGCGCCAGCCATCAAACCGGCTGGACCGGGCTGGTAGCCAAGCTCATTCAACAATCTGGCGGCAAAGTGGAATAAATAACGCCGTCATTCGGCCAATAAACATCTTGACTCTTTTGGTTATATATTGTAATATTATAACATTCTAACATTACAATATATAACTCAACATAAACATTTGCCCCGCCGCCTCTACCCTCGAATCATCGTTACCCATTCCGTGAGGTTTTATGAAAAATATCATCCGCGACAGCAAACTGCCAATTTATCATCAGCTCTACGAAATTTTGCGGGCCAATATTGTGAATGGCAACTGGCAGCCCGGCGACATGCTGCCTTCGGAATCGGAGTTGATTGAGCAGCACGCCGTCAGCCGGGTTACCGTGCGGCAGGCGTTTGACGCGCTGGTCAACGAGGGGCTGGTCAACCGCCAACGCGGCCGGGGCACGTTTGTGGCTCAGCCAACGGTGGAGCAAGGCATCAACCGCATCATCAGCTTCACCGAAGACATGCGCCAGCGCAACTACAAGCCGGGCACCCAAATCTTGGCCGCCGAACTCATTCCCGCCCCGGCCGACATTGCCGCCAGGCTGGAAATTGAGCCGGAAACAGAACTGGCCCGGCTGGAACGGCTGCGGCTGGCCGACGAGCAGCCGATGAGCATTGAACAATCGCATTTGGTACATCGCTATTGCCCCAATATTTTGCAGGCCGATTACGCCCGCGAACCGCTGCGCCAATTATTGGAGACAAAATACGGCATTCGCCTCGTTCGAGCCACGCAGGTTATCCGGGCCATCACCGCCTCGCCCAAACTGGCCGCCCGGCTGGGCGTTGCGCCGGGAGCGGCGCTGCTCTTCATCGAGCGGGTGACCTACTCCGACCAGAATATTCCGGTTGAATTTTTGCGCCTGTATCATCGCGGCGACCGTTACGCGCTCTACAACGAGTTACGAGATTAGGTAGTGGTAAAAGAGTAAGTGACACAGCGCTGTTTTCGCCCAGCCCCCCTTTGCCCTCCCTTCCGGCGGAAGGGGGGAATTTAAGGAACGTGTGAAAAATAACAAAAATCTTTCAGACCAAAGGAGGTCTCATGCAATGAAGCAATTGAAAGTTTCAACGGGTATCTGGTTTTTGGGCGCCACCAGCGACCGCTTTGTGAAGGCCGGCTATCGGCCCGACAAAACCATTGAAGAGCGGTTTAAACTGGCCGCGTCGGTGCCGGGCGTAGGCGGGCTGGAAATGCACTACCCCACCGAAGTAACCGACGCCAGCTACAAGCCGCTCAAGGCGCTGGCGGATGATTTGGGGCTGAAAATTGTGCAATTTTGCCCCCACCTGTGGGTTGATCCCAAATGGAAATTTGGCCAGTTCTCCAACCCTAACGCCAAACTCCGCCGCGAAGCCATCGACCTGGCCAAGCGCACCACCGACATTGCCCAGCACATGGAAGCCGAGGTGATGGTTTA
>CAYOXS010000328.1:0-6473 GCA_964407935.1 uncultured Caldilineaceae bacterium | reverse complement strand
CATCGTGCTTAAAGGCGGTTAATATGCCGGTAACCAGGCCCGCGGCAATTAAATACCCAAGCCGTTTACGCTGATAATAAAATATAATCAAAATCAGCGTCACCAGGATAAGGAAAATGGCCGGCGGATATGTGCCAAGATTTTTGAAATAACCGGTATTGTAGTTGGCCGCAAAAAAGACACCGGCGCAAGCCAGCGCCAACCAGCGGCTGCCTTTTATGCTTAAAACAAACCCGTAGCAGAGACCGGCAACCGCAGCGCAGATAACCGCCGCCGCGATTCGTTCAACCAAAATGTGGGTTCCAAAAAGATAAAAGAGAAAAGCTAACAGGTAAAAATGGCCCGGGGCGTACATTGTCCAAAAGTCACGGTAGGGTATCGCTCCGGCCAGCACCCGTTCCGCGCCAACCGTAGAAACGCCTCCCCAACCGAGGTCGTGATGAATCCCCGGCCAATACAGGGCCAGGCTGCCTATAAACAAAAATATGGATATGAATACATCTTTATTCCAGCGGCGTTTAATCCAGTAACTCAAAATGCTTCTCCCTTGAAAATAGCGAATAGCGAATAGCGAATGTAGGGGCGCTTCGCGAAGCGCCCCTACCCAATTTTCATTCACCGGTGCGCCGCCGCAGACTGAGTCTGTCTCCTCTGAAAACAGGATTCAGGGGTCAGGAATATCAAATAGTTAATTTGGGTGAGTTGGGTGGGTGATGAGTTTACTGCTCCCTTGCTCCCCTGCCCGCCTCACTCGTTCATTCGCCATTCGTTATTCGTTATTCGCCACCCGCAGCTTGCTTAATCAACTTCAATAACGTAAAGCAGCGGCGCTCCCTGGCGGCTGACCGTATGAATAATCTCTCCGGGCAAAGTTTTGTCACACCCCCAGCGCGACGTGGCCAGAAACAAATCCGGCTTTACCCCATCGGGTATCCTTTGCCCGTCGTGAAAGCTACCCACATATTCAAATCTATCGGCCGGCAAAAAGTAGGAGGTGGATAACGAGTAGAGACAACTGGCCACTTTTATCCGCCTGTCGCCGGAGTGGTTTTTATAGTTTTTTACTACCCACTCCACCCCTTCTTTAAAACTGTTGCCCCAATAATCGGTTTCAAACGATTGGGCGGCCTGGGCCACCCCGCCGCCAAAACTGCGATTAAAGTAGATGTACTGGCTGGGATGCAGTTGAATCATATCGACAGCGGTAACGCCCGCCGAAGCCAGAATAACGGCCACAACCGCTACCAAAACCGGCACAGGAACTCGCCGTTCTGCCAACCCGGCCACCGAAACAGCCGCAATGACGGCCAGCAACGGCACAACAAAAAGGAAATGGCGGATGCCATCATAATCAACCGGGGTGGTAACTGCGGCATAGGCCAGCGGAAAAAGCGCGGCAGTTAACAAAATAACGCTGCCCAAAAGCTGGTTGGGATTGGATGGGGTCGCTTTTTGCCGGAACCGCCAGATAAAGCGGCCGGTCAAAAACAAACCTGCCGCCAAAGCGACAAAGTAAAACTCTGGCAGGGTAATCCAGAACCATTTGAGCAAGTAATACCAGGGCAGGTCTGAATTTAATATGAATTCCCCATCAAAAAACACCTTGAACGGGTATTCAAAATGGGTAGCCCGCCACAGCGAGCGAAGCGGGTGCCGCAGGGGGTCTACCTGGGCAGCCGGCCAGAACAGCAGCATCACCCCATAGGCCAGGGCGCCTGTCCCCAAAAATACGCCGGCCAGTTGAAACAAGACGGACCGAACCGCAAATGGCTGCCCGCCGGCCAAACTACGCCAATAGCGGTGGGCAAACCACAGCCCAAAAGCCAGCCCGATGTAACCGACCAAAATCACCAGTCCCACCCGGATACCAAGCGTCAAGCCCAGCGCCAGGCCGAGTTTTATGATGAGCATTTTGGGCGGCCTGGGCAGGGAATATAAAACTCGCACCAGATAATAGATCACAAAAATTGACAGGGCCGCTACGGGAAGGTCGATGGGGTTGTTAAAGGCATGCCCGTAGTAACGAGGAGTCATTATTAAAAAAAAGGCCGACAGAAAACCGGCCAGCGGGCCGGCCAAAAACCGGCCCAATTTATAAGCGCCAATTACCCCCAGCCAACCCAATAAAGCATTGAGCAGATGGCTCGCCTCATATATTCCGGCCAGCGGCAGTTTTGACACCAGCGCCAAAAGAACATCAAAAAAGCCGCCTTTGTAAATAAGATTCCAAAAGGTCAGGGCTTGCGTATCAGTAAAACCGCTGGCGTACCACTGGACAATGTATTCGCCGTAAATGTGATGCCAGTCTTCATCGTAGGTGATCCCGTAATCAGAAAATGTGGCTAATATCAGGGCGAGATAGGCGCTTAACAAAACGCAGGTCAGCAGAACCCACACCTGCGAGGCGGAGAAATGAGCCGCCACGAATTTTCTGATGAAGAGAGAACGAACCGGCGAGTTACTTTGCGCATGCATTTTGTTCCCTTCCTGTGAAAACAAGTTAGGTGAGTTGGGTGGGTTTGGTGAGTTGGGTAGATGTAAAGCAGCGGCGTTCCATTACGGCTACGCTCACGCGCCGGCGGTCAGCCATTCCCGATACCAGCCAATTGTTTCGCCCAGCGCGGCGTCAAGGCCGAAGCGAGGCCGCCAATTTAACATTTGTTTGGCTTTGGTGCAGTCCAGATACTGCCGGGGGATTTCGTGGCTGGCTTCGTTGAGCACGCGGGGGGCGAGGGTGGTGTTGTCCATCAATTTCAAAATAAGCTGCACCATTTCTAAAACGGACAGGGGGGTTTCGGTGCCAAAGTTGAACGCCTGCCCCATAAAACGTTCATCCGGCAGTTGTTCGGCCAGTTGCAGATACGCGGCAACGGCATCGCGCACATAAAAATAATCACGCACAAAGGTGCCATCGCTGCGGATCAGCGGCGCTTCATTTTGCAGAATCGAGCGGATGGTGCCGGGAATCAGCCGGTTAAAGTTGAGATCGCCGCCGCCAAACAGGTTGCCGCAGCGAGTCACCGCCACCGGCGTGCGGTAGGTGTGGTAGTACGAGAAAGAAATCAGATCGGTGCAAGATTTGGAAACATCGTACGGAAAGCGACCCTGCAACGGCATGTCCTCGGTGTAGGGCAACTGTTCGTGCGCGCCATAGGCTTTGTCGCTGGAAGCAACCACCACTCGCTGGATCAACCGGGCGCAGGCGCGGCAGGCTTCCAGCAGATTCCACGTGCCGCGAATATTAGTTTCAAATGTAGACAGGGCCGAACGGGACGCCGTGCCGACAATGGTTTGCGCCCCCAGGTGGAACACGGTGTCAATTTCGTATTCATTGAGCGCCCGCACCAAAAGCGAATAGTCTTCCAGCTCACCGTGGACGATGTTGGTTTGGGCCATTACCCCGTTTGAAAGTAACCGGCTGCCGGCTACCCAATCTCGAACCAAACAGGTAACAGTCGCGCCCCGGCGCAGCAATTCCTCGGTTAACCACGAACCCAACAGTCCGGTCGCGCCGGTAACAAATACTTTTCGATTTTGCCAAAAGTTCATTTCCACGTTTTCCATGGGGCCTGCCCGCTTGTCCAAAGTGATTCCAGATATTGTTTTTCGCGCAGCGTATCCATTGGCTGCCAGAAGCCGGGGTGGCGAAAGGCCATCAATTGCCCGGCGGCGGCCAGCCGTTCCAGCGGTTCCCGCTCCAAAATGCTGGCGTCGCCGCCGAGATAATCAAAAACCTCCGGCTCAAACACAAAAAAGCCGCCGTTGATCCAGCCGGATTCGGTCTGTGGCTTTTCTGAAAACTCGTACACCGCTTCGCCTTCAAGCACCAGCCCGCCAAAACGAGCCGGCGGTCGCACTGCCGTTACCGTAGCCAGCCTGCCGTGCGCCCGGTGAAAATCCAGCAAAGCCCGAATATTTACATCGCCCAAACCATCGCCGTAGGTGGCCATAAAAGTTTCGCGGCCAACCCAGCGCTGCAAACGCAAAATCCGGCCGCCGGTCATGGTGTCAAGCCCGGTATCAACCACGCCCACCTGCCAATCAATCCCATTTTGATGGATGATGTCCAGCGAGCCGGTTTTGAGGTTGATAACGTAATCGCTGTTGTGGACAAAGAAATTGTGGAAATACTCTTTGATCATTTCGCCTTTGTAACCGCAGGCCACCAGAAAATCCTTAAAACCATGCTGGGCGTAAATGTGCATAATGTGCCACAGGATTGGCCGCCCGCCGATCTCAACCATCGGTTTGGGCCGCACCGAGGTTTCTTCGGCCAGCCGCGTGCCGTGCCCGCCGGCTAAAATGATAACTTTCATCATTACACCACCTTTGGTTGGGGAATAGGAACAATAAACTGGCCGCCGCGCTCGCGGTACGCCTGCTGCTGGCGCATAATCTCGTCGGCAAAGTTCCAGGCCAAAATCAGCACGTAATCCGGCTGCCGCTCCAACAGGGTAGAAACCGGCAGCACCGGCAGATGCATGCCCGGCGTATAAAGGCCAACTTTCATGGGATTTTTATCGACAGTGTAAGCCAGCAACTCCGGGCCGATGCCGCAATAATTTAGCAGGGTATTCCCCTTGGCCGGCGCGCCGTACCCGGCCACCGTTTTGCCGGCCTGCTTCAAACAGTGGAGCAACTCCAGAATAGCCTGCCGGTTGGCGTCAACCTGGGCGGCGAAGCGCTGATAGGTTGCCGGATGGGTCAGGCCGGCCTCACGCTCATTTGTCGCCAGGGCCAGCACTTCCGGGGCGTGCTGGCGGTAGTATTCGCATCGCCCGGCGTACATCCGCAGCGATCCGCCATGCACCGGCACGTGATCCAGCCGGACAACGGACAGCCCCACGGAATCGCACAGGCGCAGCAGCGCGGTGATGGAGAAGTAACAGAGATGTTCGTGGTAAACGGTGTCGTACTCCAGCCGGTCCAGCAGCTCTCGCAAATAAGGGACTTCAACAATGACCAGCCCATCGTTGGCCAGCAGCAGCTTGCCGCCCAGCAAAAAATCCTGCGTGTCATCAACGTGGGCCAACACATTATTGCCGATGACCGCCCGGGCCGGCCCGTGAACCTGGCGCACCTGCCGCGCCGTGGCGGAGTTAAAAAACTGGTTGACCGTTTCAACGCCCCCGGCGCGGGCCAGCGCGGCAATGTTGGTGGCCGGTTCGATGCCCAAAGTTCTGACGCCATGCGGTTGAAAACATTTCAGCAGGCTGCCATCGTTGCTGGCCACTTCTACCACCAGATCGTCAGCGTCCAGCCGCATAAACTCAACCACGGTTTGGGCGTAACGCTGATTGTGGGCGGCAATGGTATCGGAGGTGCCGGTCACGTAAATGTAGTGTCGAAACAAAACTTCCGGGTCAATCACGTCCAGCAACTGCACCAGCGAGCAGTTTTCACAAAAATAAACATCGAGCGGGTAAGCCGGCTCGGCGCTAAATTCCGCGGTCGAACCGGGAAAGGAATTGGCCAGCGGCGTTGGCCCCAGCGCCAAAAAAGGCTGGAGCTGCTTTTGGCCGCAGGCCCGGCAGGTTGTTCGTTTATAGTGAGTCATCGCAGTAATCAATCCTAATCGGCTAATGTTTTGAAGGCGGAACCCGCCTCACTTAGATTGATAACAGGTTGGGGCGCGGCCATTTCTGCCGGACGTTTGATGCTTTTTGAAGCCAGTGTAGCCTGCTGGAAAGCCCGCCGCCATTCCGTGGAAAAACGGAAAATCAGTAGATTTTTGAGAAACTCGTAGCAGGTGGAAACGCGCACGTGAGAAACGCCGCCGCCGCGCATGCGGGCAAAGGCGTTAAATTCAAGCACGCGGATGCCCATGTAGTGGGCTTTGATCATAATTTCGGGGTCGAGCAGCCAGTTTTTGGATTTTAGATCCATCAGCAGCAGCACGTCTCGCCGCAGCAGTTTGGGCGTGCCGTTCACATCGAGCGACTCCAGATGCGGCCACAGCAGCCGGACAAACAGATTGTACGTTACCGAGACAACTTTGCGGCGCAGGCCGTCCATCCGAAAACGCCGCCGGACCTTGCCCAGCACCCGGCCGTCGGTTACAACTACCGCTTCATACAGCCGCACCACATCTTCGGCGTCAACTTGGCCATCGGCGGGGATCATGCCCACCCAGGGCGCGGTACAAAGGGGGATGCCGCTGAGCAAGCCGAAGCCGTAGCCCTGGTTCATCTCCACCCGGTGCGGCGTTACCACCGGGTATTCGGCGGCCAGTTCCCGCAGGATTTCGCCGGTGCGATCCCGGGAACCGTTGTCCACGGCCACCAGTTGCAGGCGGTAGCCGGCCTGCTCAAACGCTTTGACAAAGCGAGGGATGGTATACCCAATCACCTCTTCTTCGTTGTAGCAGGGCATAATAAAAGACACATCCGGCCCATCATTATTTAATTGCGCATTCATTGGTAGCCTCCTTTGAAAACAGGATTCAGGGGTCAGGAGTTGGGAGTTAGAAGTTA
>CAYOXS010000327.1:0-6515 GCA_964407935.1 uncultured Caldilineaceae bacterium | reverse complement strand
ACCTATCTCAACCCGATGTTAACGACCATTCAGTTACCCATCAGCGAAGCTGGCCGGCAAGCAACCCATATGCTGCTGGCCAGGATTGATAATCCGCGCCAGCCAGCACGGCAAGAAACCCTGACATGCCCGCTTATTGTCCGCGAATCTACCGGCGCGGCAGCGATGTGAGATACCGATGATTGACCAACCACACCACGCCCCCCAAAAACTCGCGCTGGTCAACGGCCAGATTGTGCTGCCCGACATAATCTCTACTGGCCAGGCGCTGGTAATTTCCAGCGCCAAAATCGAGGGTCTGGCCTCCCCGGCCGAACTGGGCAGCGACATCCCCCGCTTTGACGTGGGCGGGCGCATCATCACCCCGGGACTCATTGATATTCACACCCATGGCGCGCTGGGCCACAATTTTAACGAAGCCACGCCGGAAGCCTTTGAGCTGATCACCGCTGAACAGGCCCGGCGCGGAGTAACCAGCCTGCTGGCCACCACCATGACCGCGCCCATCCCCGAACTGGTGCGCTGCCTGGAATTTGCCGGCCGCTGGATGCAGGAATCGCACGGCGGCGCGCAAATTCTGGGCGTTCACGTGGAAGGGCCGTATTTTGCCGTGGAACAGGCCGGCGCGCAGGACCCGGCCAATATTCGGCACCCCGATGATGGCACCGTTGGCCGGTTACTGGAACACCACCGGGCCATCAAAATAATGAGCTACGCCCCCGAACTCCCCGGCGCGCTGGAGCTGACAGAGCGCCTGTACGCGCTGGGCATTGTAGCGGCGGCAGGCCACAGCAGCGCCCGAGACACCGATGTTCAGGCAGCGATGGCTCGCGGGCTGCGCCACATTATCCACATTTGGAGCGCGCAAAGCACCACCGTTCGCGAAGGGCCGTACCGCAAACCCGGCCTGCTTGAAGCCAGCCTGACCTTTGACGGTTTGACCGTGGAGATGATTGCCGACAACAAACACCTGCCGCCCACGCTGATGAAGCTGGCCTACAAATGCCTTGGCCCCGACCACCTGTGCGCCATTTCTGACGCCACCAACGGCGCCGGCCTGCCCGACGGCACCCATTTCCGCATGGGCAATCTGGAATATGATGTTCACGATGGCGTGGGGATGATGCTGGATCGCTCGGCGTTTGCCGGCAGCACCACCCTGCTCAACCAGATGATCCCGGTGCTCACCGGCCCGGCGGGCATTCCGCTGGTTGAGGCCGTGCGGATGGTGACGCTCACCCCGGCCAGAGTCATCGGCCTGGAAACGGCCAAAGGCAGCCTGGCCGCCGGCAAAGATGCCGACATTGCTATTTTTAACCCGGATTTTTCTGCCTGGCGCACCATGATTGGCGGCAGGTGGGTATATTGCCAACAGGATAATGCAAATGACCCCCATTAAAACCACCCAGTACGACCAGCTCCCCGTGGCGGTGTACGCCAGCAATCAGGACATGGGCCGGGCCGCCGCGCTCGACGCCCGCGACATCATTTCCGCCGCCATCGCCGCACGCGGCACAGCCAACATAATTTTGGCCACCGGTAACTCGCAGCTTACTTTTTTACAAACGCTGCGCGGCCTGGACGGCATCGACTGGCCCAAAGTGAATGTGTTTCATATGGATGAATACCTGGGCATTGCCCCGGATCATCCGGCCAGTTTTCCGCTGTTTTTGCAGAATCACTTTTTGAATTATGCGCCCGCGGGCCGTTTTTTCCCGGTACCCAATAGCCCCACCGATGTTGAAGCCGCCTGCCGCGAGTACGAGGCGCTGCTGCGCCAGCACCCCGCCGATATGGTGGCCTGCGGCTGGGGCGAAAACGGCCACCTGGCCTTCAACGATCCGCCCTACGCCAAATTTAATGACCCGGCCTGGGTAAAAGTCATCGAGCTGGCCGAAGCCAGCCGCCGCCAACAGGTAGGCGAAGGCCATTTTGGCTCGCTGGCAGAAGTGCCTACCCACGCCATCACCCTCACTATTCCGGCGCTATTGGCCCCAAAACACGTGCTGTGTATTGTGCCAGAAGCGCGCAAGGCCGAAGCCGTCCGCGCCTGTCTGACCGAACCCGTGAGCGAAGACCGGCCCGGCTCTATTTTACGGCAGGTAAACCATGCCAAACTTTATTTAGACCCCGACTCTGCGAGCAAGCTGTAGGCCGCAGACCCGGCAAACTTTGGCAAAACATAGCACCAATAAAGGAGGACAGGTTATCGCTAATAATCGTTGCATGTGGTAGCAGTGCCTAAAGAATATTCAATGATGAAGTTCGTAAAGGAGGATCTTGTAATGCACAAAAAGTTAATCTTTATCGCCATTCTCATTGCAGTCCTGGTTTTGCCAGCCGTAGCATTTGCCCAGGGCGGCAGCGACTACACCATTCAGGCTGACGACACACTGGGTAAAATTGCCGAAAAACAATACGGCGACCCGCTGGCTTTTGCGGCAATTGTTTACTACAACAACCTCAAAGCCACGGAAAGCGAGGCTTACACCCTGATTGCCGACCCCAACGTGGTTGAGCCGGGCTGGACCATCTACCTGCCGACTGCTGAAGAGGCCAATGCGTACTTGATTGGCAACATTACCGGTGGCGCGTACAAAGAAGCGCCAATGCTGGCAGAAATGGTTACCGCCGGCGAACTGCCGCCCGTAGATGAACGGTTGCCCCAAAACCCACTCATCGAGCCGGTGGTTGACCAAATTGGCCAATACGGCGGCGTTTTAAACCGCGGCTTCACCGGCCCCTCTGACCACAACAACTACACCCGCGTGGTCTACGATGCGTTGGTGCGCTACTCACCCACCGGCGCAGAAGTCATCCCCCACGTAGCCGCCGGCTGGGAATCGAACGCCGATTTTACTGAGTGGACTATTCGCCTGCGACTGGGCGCCAAATGGTCCGATGGTGCCCCCTTCACCGCCGATGACATTATGTTCTGGTACAACGACATTCTTTTAAACGAAGAATTAACCCCCGGCGGCCTGACCTGGATGAAAAACCCGGACGGCACTATGGCTACGGTTGAAAAACTGGGCGATTACGCTGTTAAGTGGACGTTTACCGCCCCCAACACCGCCTTTTTGCTGGACCTGGCCAATAAAGATGGCGCGGACGCCGCCATTAGCAACCTGGTTTTTGTGCCGGCGCACTATATGAAGCAGTTCCACCCCAGCTACACCGATAAAGCTGCCCTGGATGCCAAAGTGACCGAAGCGGGCTTTAACACCTGGACAGAACTTTTCTCCAAAGAAGCCCTGCCCCATTTGAGCGGCAACCGCCCCAGCATGGCCGCCTGGGTACCCGACGGTACAACCGTATCGGACCCCATCTTCACCCTCAAACGCAATCCGTATTTCATTGGGGTGGACCCGGCCGGTAACCAACTGCCCTACATCGATGAAGTCCGTTTTACCCAATACCTGGACAGAAAAACCCTGAACCTGGCCGCGGTAGAGGGCAAAATTGATATGCAAGGACGGCACATCGATATGAACAACTACCCCGTCCTGGTGCAAAATGGCGATGCCAACGGCTACCGGGTTATTACCTGGCCCTCGTTTGGCGGCTCAGATGCGGTGATCATGTTCAACCAAACCTGGACCGGCCCGGAAGTTGAAATGTTCCGCAACAAAGATTTCCGTATTGCCCTGTCATATGCCATCGATCGTGAAGCCATCAAGGAATTGGCCTTCCTGGGCATCGGCGAAGCCCGCCAGGGTGTGCCGGCCCCCTTCAGTCCCTATTATCCGGGCGATGAATATGCCTATAAATACACCGAACTCAACCCGGACATGGCCAACCAGATGCTCGATGCAATTCTGCCTAACAAAGATGCCAATGGCTTCCGCACCCTGCCCGACGGCTCCCCGCTGGACATTGAAATAGGCGTTGTCCCGGAACAGTTCGTCGACTGGCCCTCTATTGCCCAACTGGTGGTTGAAAACTGGGCCAAGGTGGGGGTCAAAGCCCACGTCCAACTGAGAGAGCGGACTCTCCACTTTGCGATGCGGCCCGCCAATGAGCTGATGGCTGAAATGTGGAACGAAGATACTACCGGCTTCCCGTTCAGCGGCCAACCCAAATTTGACCCGCGCAGCGACCCGGCCTTGTGCTTTGCGCCGTTGTATGGCAAGTGGTACACCAGCGACGGCGCCGAAGGCATCGAACCGCCGGCCGACATCGCCCGCATTGTGGAAATTATTGACGAAGCCAAGGTTTCCCCGCGCGGTCGCCAGATTGAGTTGGCTCAGGAACTGTTCAGGCTTTGGGCCGATAACGTTTGGGAGATTGGCACTGTAGGCCTCACTCCCGCGGTTCAAGGTGTGGTGGTTGTCAACAAAAACCTGATGAACGTACCCGCAGTAGCCGGGAATGACTGGCCGCTGCGCACCCCCGGCGATACCCGCCCGGAACAGTATTTCTACGCGCAGTAATAAGTAACCTGTAAATCATTGCCGGGGCGAGCCAGGCTCGCCCCGGCAAATTGTGAATTGTAAATTGTGAATTACCAATTGTTAATGAATCTGTTCGCTTGTTTCACTCACAATTCATAATTCATCATTCATAATTCACAATTTTAGAGGTAAATATATGGTCCAATACATTATAAAACGACTTTTACTCTTACCACTGCTGCTCTTTATTTTTTCTGTTATCGCCTTTACGCTGATTCAGGCGCCGCCCGGCGACTTTATTACCAGCTACATTGCTGAACTGGCGGCTTCAGGCTCAACAATGGAAAAAGCCCAAATTGACGCGCTGCGGGCGCAATATGGCCTGGATCAACCCATGTATATTCAATATTTCAAATGGATGGGCAATATTCTGCAAGGTAATCTGGGGGTCTCGCTGGACTGGAGAAAGTCTAACGCAGAGCTAATCTCCGAGCGGCTGGTTTTAACCCTGCTGCTCGGTATTTTTACCTTTATCATCAGTTGGTCTATTGCTATTCCTATTGGCATTTATTCGGCCACCCATCAATACTCCTTTCTCGACTACTTTTTTACCGTGTTCAACTACATTGGCGTTTCGATCCCTTCGTTTATGACCGCGCTCATTTTGATGTGGGTGGCTTTTAAATATTTTGGGGCCAGCGTTACCGGCCTTCATCACGCCGAACATCCTGCGCATCCTTCAGGAGAAATACGATCTCCAGCCCATCGGGCGCGACGGCGCGGCGGATGTGGAGCGCGTCATGGCTGGCGTGTGATTGAAATCGACAAGATGGGATTGAAAGGGAATGGGGCGGTCTTGGTTCATGGCCGCCCCATTTTCTCATGATGAAATAAAAAAATTTGGTATCAATTCATTTCGTTTACCAAATACCTGTCGGCTTCGACGGCATCCATGGGAGCGCTGAACAAGTAGCCCTGTGCCAGCTGGCAAGGAATCTCCACGAGATAATCCAGCGCGGCATCGTGCTCGACGCCTTCGGCGATGAGTTCGCAATTCAACGCCCGGCATAAGGCGCCCGCCGTTTCGATGACGCGGCGGCAATGCGGATCGGTTGTCATGCGGTAAACAAAAGTCCGGTCAACCTTGATGAAATCGATGGGATTGAGCGTGAGGTAATTCAGCGAGGAGTAGCTGGTGCCAAAATCATCGAGGCAAATCTTCACGCCGAGTTTGCGTAGCCGGCCCAGAATATCGGTCAAGCCCTGGGCATCGCGCATGAAATCCTCTTCCGAAATGTCCATAACTAAATTTTCCGCCTCCAGGGATGAGGCATCGAGAATTTCCATGATGCGCTCGAATTGTCCGGGCTGGAGGAGCTGGCGGCTCGACATGTTGACATGGACAGAAAATTTTTTCTTGAATTTCAGGGACCACACGCGCACCTGGCGGCACGCTTCACTCAGCGCCCAGGCTGAAAATTCCGCGCCGATTCCCGAGTCGTCGGCCAGTTCGACGAATTCGGCGGGCGGAACGGCGCCCTTCTCCGGATGATACCAGCGCGACAGGGCCTCCCATCCGACGACCTCGCGCGCCGCCAGATTGATCATCGGCTGAAAATGCATGGTGAAGAAATCCTGATTGAGCGCGCGGCGGACATCCGAAGTCAGCAATTTGCGTTTCGCCTCGGCGGCGTGCAATCCTTCCTCGAACATGATATATTGATTCTTGCCCTGGCGCTTGGCGTGATACATCGCGACATCCGCATCGCGGAGCATGTCGTCAGCCTTGCGGTCGCCGGCGGCATCCAGATACGAAATGCCAATGCTGGTCGTGATGTAGAAGTCGCGCTCGTTGAGAGTAAAGGGGCGCTTGGCCATGTCGAGAATTCGGTCGGCGACCTGGCAGGCGACTTCACGCGAGGCGATGGGGTCGAGCAGGATGGTGAACTCATCGCCACCCATGCGCGAGAGCGTGTCGCCGGGGCGCAGGCATTGCTGAATGCGGCTGGCGAACTCCTTGAGCAGTTCGTCGCCCATGTGGTGGCCCATCGTGTCGTTGACCAGTTTGAAATTGTCCAAGTCGTGGATGATGACGGCCAGATGGGCGTTGGCTTCGCGGCT
>CAYOXS010000326.1:0-6563 GCA_964407935.1 uncultured Caldilineaceae bacterium | reverse complement strand
GTTAATGGTGACAGACCGCCTACACCAAAAATCAGTAGTCCCAGAATGAATTTTTGTATCCCTGAAACAGTTGTCGTTAACGTTGACACTTAGCTCGCCATCATAACTTCATGATCGTAAAGCAAAATATTTGGGCGGCCTGGTTGCTGCTCCAATTCACGTTTCTCAGCGACAAGTTTATCCAGGGTCGCTTCTTTTAGTTGTTGAATAATGTTTGCTTGCAGTCTACCTAAAAAATTGTGAACCGGGCAAACCTGATCACGAGGACATTCATGCGCGCGTAACATGCAGATATTGAGACAAACAGGCCCTTCAATAGCTTCCAGGACATGAAGCAGGTTGATGCCCTCGGCCGGACGGCCCAACTCTAATCCGCCAGCTGGGCCGGAGTAAGCTCGTACCAATCCAACCTTGGCCAGGTCTGCCACGATCTTGCGCAAAAATGCCAAAGGAACGCCGGTTTGTTCAGCCACCTGGCTGGCCGGTACGCGTTGTTTATTGGCATGGTCGCCCAATTCCAGCATGATGCGCACCGCGTAATCGGCGCGTCGGGTAAGGGGAAACATAAAATCTTCACCTATTGTTGACTAACTGGACTAAATTAGTCAACAATATTTTACACCGGATTTATCCTCCTCGAATAGTGATATTTGTCACTATTTTATAGTGACACCTGTCACTGTTTTATGTAAATGCTCAATAACTGGCGGCCACAGGTATTATCGCAGGCAACCATACAGTTGGCCGTCCCCTGCTGCAACCTCAACCTGTCCAAAAGGACAGTTTACTCCTGACCATTTACCCGGTAGAATATCAGAACGTTTGTCCGATGGCCGAACAACCTTCTTGTGTTAAACTCTTTGGCAATACTCTGGCGTGAGCGTCACAATTGGTCTTTTTCCAAATTGTGGATGGAAGATCGGCGCGCCTGCGGGAGTAGCCACTCATCAGTTTGATCAAAGGAGAAAAATTGTGACAAAAAGGAATCCTTCAGAATCGCCAGAAGCCGTCCTGTCTGCGGCCTCAATCTCGCAACTCCGCGCTACTCTCAACGGCCGTGTGATTACGCCGGATGATGCCCGGTACGATCAGGCGCGCACCGTTTTTTACGGCGGGATTGACCGCCGGCCGGTAGTTATTGTCCGGGCCGGGGATGCCAACGACGTGGCGCGTGTTGTCTCGCTGGCCGCCGAAACCGGCTTGGAACTGGCTGTCCGCAGCGGCGGCCACAGCATAGCCGGCCACGGCGTTGCCGATAAAGGCATCGTGCTCGATCTTTCGGACATGCGAGCGCTGGATATTGATGCGCAGCAGCGCACCGCCTGGGCGCAAACGGGGCTGACCGCCGGCGAATACACCGTTGCTGCCGGCGCTTACGGCCTGGCCACCGGCTTTGGCGACACCCGTTCGGTTGGTATTGGGGGAATTACGCTGAGCGGCGGCATTGGTTTTCTTGTGCGCAAGCACGGCCTCACCATCGACAATCTGCTGGCTGCCGATATTGTGACCGCCAATGGCCAGCTCCTCCGGGCTGACGCCGAAACACACCCGGACCTGTTTTGGGCTATTCGCGGCGGCGGCGGCAACTTTGGGGTGGCTACCCGCTTTCAGTTTCGGCTGCACCCGCTGAACACAATTGTAGGCGGGATGCTGGTACTGCCGGCCACGCCAGATATCATCGCCTCGCTTGTGGCCGAGGCTGAGGCCGCGCCGGATGAACTGTCGATTATCGCCAATGTTATGACCGCGCCGCCTTTACCATTTGTACCCCCGCCATACCACGGCCAACTGGTTGTTTGGTTGTTTCTGTGTTATGCCGGGGCCAGCGAAGCCGGCGAGCGGGCTATTGCTCCCTTTCGGACGTTGGCCGCCCCAATAGCTGATCTGGTCCGGCCCATGCGCTACCCGGAGCTTTTCCCACCAGAAGAAACTTACCACCCGGTTGCTGTCGGGCGGACTATGTTTGTTGATGCTTTCGATCGCCGCGTCGCGGAGACAATTTTGGGCCACCTTCAGGCTTCAACCGCGCCGATGCGGGTAACTCAGCTAAGGGTACTGGGCGGAGAGATGGCCCGCGTGCCCGCCGCTGCCACCGCCTTTGCCCACCGGGGGCGACGGCTGATGGTCAATGTTGCCGCCATTTACGAGCATTCTGATGAATCGGCCCGGCACGAGGCCTGGGTTATCGGCCTGGCGGCGGCGCTGCGCCAGGGTGAATCCGGCGCGTATGCCGGCTTTCTTGGTGACGAAGGCGAGACGCGAGTCCGTGAAGCCTATCCGGGGCCAACCTGGGAGCGGCTCGCGGCTATCAAACGCCGCTACGATCCAACAAATCTTTTCCGGCTCAACCAGAACATCCCCCCGGCGGATAGCGAATGACGAAGGATGAAGGACGAATTGCAACTCTGCAACCCAACTCACCACCCCACAACTCACCAAACCCATCCAACTCACCCAACTTGTTTTCACAAGCTGGCCCAACTGACCCATTGAAAGCAATCGCCTTCTCCTGCTATACTTAACAGAGATACGGCAACGACGCCGGAGACTCTGTTATGACTCATCGTTTGGCCCTTGCTGCGTTCATTGTTGTTTTACCGGGACTGCTGTTCTGGCCGCCAATTGTGGCTAAAGCCGACAACCCCGTTGAGTGGTCGCTTTGTGCGCAGCCGCCCCTCACCGCAACCTCAACTTTGTCTGTAACCGAAACACCCCCTTCCGTGCCGTATGCCGTTTACCTGCCACTGATACTTAAACCAGCGCCGCTTCCACCCTGTACTTCCTACTGCGGCTTGCAACTTACCGATGATCCCTATCGGCCGCCCGGCTATCAAACTTACTTTGCCGATGAATTTAATTGCGGTGAACTGCTTGATTATTGGGTGGTGCAGCCACAAATGACAGCCGCCAGCTACACGCCGCCGGCAACCGGCTACGTTACCGTGGCCAATGGCACGCTGCAAATTGGAGTACCGGGCCGCGAACCTTCATTTCCGTATCTGTATCTGATTGATGACAGCGCCACCAGCTACGATGTCCCCCATGATCTCCGGCGAGTAGATTGGCTGCCAAATACCGGCAATTTTCGATTGGCCATGCGCGTGCGTTTCAATGTAGAAACGCTCGGCGAGCACCGAATATCCATTTACGCTGATGGCCACCGGCCAGGTTACGCCGGACCGCTGTTTTACATTGGCAGCGACTACAACGCGGAGGAAGAGGCATGGCGCGGCCTGATTGTTGGGGCAAATCGGGGACAGAGTTTTATTGATTTGGGTGAGTTGGGCTACCGCGATCCCTACACCGGCTGGGTGGTACTGACCGTTGATTTTGATACCACTGCTGATTTGTTTACCCTGGCCGTTGATGGCGCCCCGTTGATTCGCCAGCCGCTCAGCAGTTTTAAGGGCGTTCCCCAGGCGGCTACCCGGCCAGATATCCTTTATCTTGGTTCATTGGCGCTGCTCCAGGAACCGGTGCCGTGGACAGACATCGAACTGGATTGGCTGCGGGTGTATGCGCCAATTACCACCGCCCCGGCAACCTATGGCCTGCTGGTCGCTGCGGTTGAAAATGCGCCAACCCCCGGCGATGCCCTTACCCCTTACGCAGCCCAACTGCCGGCCGGCCCGTTTGCCAACACGCCGCACTGGGTTGAAAATTTTGATGACTTAAGCACAATGCCCATCAGTTGGACGCAAATTACCAACCCCGACCCGGCCAACTCGTGGACGGTTGTGGAAAACGGCTATGCCAAACTGCTGAACAGTGGTTGGGCCGGCGGTGTGCCGGTTTGGGCCGTGTTTGATGAGGCGCTGCCGGTGACCATTTTGGCAGAACAAACCGGCAGCGAGCGAGAGTCGCCGGCGGAATATCTGGCCCGGCGGGGAGGGTCGCCATTTGTGCCAACCGACGCCGCCGCCATTGCCGGCCAGTACCCGCGCCTGGATTGGCGGCCCGCTGGCGGTAACATTCGGTTTGCGTGGCGGGGGTTTCAGGGCGCAGATGGCTACGGGGTTGAAATCAGCAATGTGGCCCACGGCGACTGGGGCAGCACAGTTTACTTTACCGGGGCAATGTTTTATACCCTGCTGGATATTACCACGCCGGGCGGGGGGCAATTTATCTTTCCCAGTTGTCAGGAACAATACTTTTGGCGGCTGCATCTGCTGCCACAGTACAAAATTAAGGATACGTGGGCAACCATCAATGCCGATTACATTAACGGCACGGTGCATTTATATGCCAACGGCCAGCCCATTGGCTGGTGGCCGGAGAGCGATTGTTCGCTCAACTGGTATTTGAAGGGTGAAAATGCTACCTCGCCAGAAGTACTGTTCTTTGGCAATCCGGCTACAGCCCACAGCAATCCTGGCGGCTGGAGTGAAGTTCATGTTGACTGGTTTGCTACTTTTCCGGGATTGCCGCGAGTGCCCCCGCTGTAGGCGATGAGGTAAAAGCTTGCGCAGCAGGCTGTGCTGGCTACTTATCAAACTGCATCATTGTGATCAGAAATCAGGCGCGTTGTTCGCTAATCGCTGATTTTCCGTTTACCCAAACTGACCGCGCCTGCGCTGCCCGCCGGCTGGATGAGCAGCCGCACCGCCAGCTCGCCGCACTGTTGGGCGGCGGCAATCGCCGGGATGGTTGTAATCGCCCGCAGAACCGCCGCTTCGAGGCCGCCGGTGGCCGCTGCCGCCGGAAAAATATCAACATGCAGCCGATTTTGCCAGTCCTCGCGGGTTACAGTCACCGCAAAATTGAGCACCCCCGCCAGCGAAAAGAGCGCCTCGTCCAAATCAACCATCGTCAAAAAAGCATCCCTCCCCAAACTGATAAACCCGCTGGCCCGGCTTGTGACCCGTTCCATCGTTTTCAAAACTGTGCCACAGGGACAATCGCCGGGGATAAAGCGGCTGGTGTCGCCGGTGCGGTAGCGGATGAGCGGCATCCCGCGCCGGGTGAGGGTGGTGAACACAATCTCGCCGGTTTGGTCTTCGGCCACCGGCTGATCAGTGTGCGGATCAACAATTTCCACGTATAAATCCGCCTCACGCAGATGGTAGCCGCACCGGGCTTCGCACTCCACGCCGCCGCCCAGTCCCATTTCGGTCATGCCGTACTTGTAAGAACCACCAGCGCAATGGCCGAGTCGGACTCGTAGGATAAACTAAGCATAATCCGGGTGCAACCCCTGGCCCGGGCTATGGTTTCAACCTGACCGGACAAGGCAACCAACGGCTCGCCTGCCGCCCCCCGGCTAACCTCGATATTTCTAAAATCAACCCCCGGCTCCCAACTGAGGGTTAACGCTTTGAAAACGGCTTCTTTGGCGGCAAAGGCGGTGGCAAAAAAAGCAGCGGGGCCATCGCTTTGCCGGCCTCTTGCAATCTCGGCGGCAGAAAAAACCCGCCGGAGAAAAATATCGCCGGAACGTTCAATTGTGTCGGCGATGCGGTTGACGTTGACAATATCCACCCCAATGCCAATCATTTAATCTCTCGCCGCCAGAATAACAGACGCGCCGACAATGTCCTCTACGGTGGCCCCCCGGGAAAGATCGCTCACCGGGCGGTTGAATCCCTGCAAAATAGGCCCGTACGAGTTGGCATTGGCCAGCCTTTGCACCAGTTTACAGCCAATGTTGGCCGCGTTAAGGTCGGGAAAGATCAGGATGTTGGCCTTGCCAGCCACAGCGTTTTCCGGGCCAACCTTTTTTCTGGCCACAGTTGCCACCAGGGCCGCATCGGCTTGCAATTCGCCTTCCACCAGCAGGTGGGGAGCTTTCTCCCTGACCAGATGGGTGGCCGTTACCACCTTCTCTACCAGCGGGTGACTGGCGCTGCCTTTGGTGGAAAAGGACAACATTGCCACGCGAGGCTCCCAGCCCAACAACTCCGTGGCGCTGTGGGCCGTGGCCAGGGCAATATCGGCCAACTGTTCGGGGTCAGGGTCGGGGTTAACCGCCGGGTCGGCAAAGATGAGCAGCCCCGCTTCGCCGCCGGCAAAACCCGGCACTTCCATTAAAAAGAAGCTGGAAACTGAACCAAGGCCGGGGCGCAGGCCGATGATCAGCTCGCTGGCCATAATCACTTCCTCGGTGGGATGGTCTATCCCGGCGACCATGCAATCCGCCTGGCCCATATTCACCATCATGGCTGCAAAGTAAAGCGGTTGAGCCAAAATCCGCCGGCCAACGCGGGTGGGCATCTCCCGGGCCTGGCAGTAGGCATCCACATAACCCGCCAACTGCGGAGCCGTTTCCGGCTGCACTATTACGGCGCCGGCCAGGTTAAGGCCAAGTTCGGCGGCGCAAGCGGCTATTTCGGCGGGATTGCCCAAAAGCACCGGCCGGGCCAGTTTATCCGCTTGCAAGCGCCCAACCGCTTTCAAAATGGCCGGGTTGTTCCCTTCCGGGTAAACAATTACTTTGGGGTTTTGTTTGGCTTTTTGAGCAAAAAATTCCATTATGTTCATCGGTGGTTGCTCCGCAAAATAGTTTTTGGGTTTATAACGCGGCAGCTAAGCTGTCGCGTTATAAACCCGTTATTTTTCCCCTTCCC
>CAYOXS010000325.1:5492-6574 GCA_964407935.1 uncultured Caldilineaceae bacterium | reverse complement strand
TGGAGCCGGCCAAGCGCATCCCGGCAACCATTGTCGCCGGCACGCACGAGGGCATGCTGCTCAGAAATGAAGAAATTATCACTGCGCTGGCCCGCCTTGACCCCGACGGGCTGACGCTGGTGCGGACGCTGCCCACCAAGCCGGAGCAGGCCGTATCGCAGGTGGTCAGTGGCGGCATCGAGATTTACCTGCCGCTGACCGGCATGGTTGATCTGGATGCCGAACGCCAGCGGCTGCAAAAAGACCGGGTCAGCCTGGAAAAATGGATTGCCGCCAGCCGGGGCAAGCTCAATAATCAGGGCTTTGTGGGCAAAGCGCCCGCCGAGGTGGTGGAACGCGAGCGCGAAAAACTGGCCGATCTGGAATTGCAGCTTTCCAAAGTGGCAGACCAACTGAAAATGTTGGGGTGACGTTTTGGTTTTGAAAAACGTTGCTTGATTTTTTTGAGCGTGTTGCGTGTTGCGTGCGATGGAATTTTTCCCACGCAACACGCAACACGTTTTTTATTGGTCGCTTTACCGGCCAAACAAACTTTTACCCGCCGCGCCAACCGTGGGGTCAAATTGAGCCGCCCACAAATCGGCGGCAAAATCCAGAATATCGCTGTAACGATCCTCTTTGCGTTTGGCCATCGCTTTTTGAATGACTCCCGCCAATCCACCCATCTGCTGCCGCAGCGCCGCCAGCCCGGCCGGCGGGTCTTTGCAGATGGCCTTTTCCAGCAGCATAAACATTTTGACTTCCTGTTTGAGGTTGTGGCCCAGTGTATCGGCCTCGGTCTGGATGGTGTCAACGTTAATGTAGTGCTGGCCGGTGAGCAGGTGGTACAGCAGTTCGCCCACCTGGTAAATGTCGCTGCGAGGGTCCAGCGCTTCGCCCCTGAACTGCTCCGGCGAACTGTAAATGACGGTGCTCGGCTGAAAGCCAACCTGGGTGAGGGCCATGCCGCCGGCGGCCTGCGGCACGTGGGCAATGCCAAAATCGGTGATTTTGGGCCGGCCATCGGCGGTGAGCAGAATGTTCTCCGGTTTGATGTCGCGGTGGACAATGCCTTTGGCGTGCAGCTTGCCCAGCCCTTCGCA
>CAYOXS010000325.1:0-5392 GCA_964407935.1 uncultured Caldilineaceae bacterium | reverse complement strand
ACCCCGTGAAACTGGCGCGGGTCGGGGCTAAAAACCAGCGGCAAAAAATAGCGGTCGCCGGGCCACAGGGGCAGCTCAAGAATTTGCTCCACCGGCACCCAGGCCAGCGAGCCTTCGGCGTTTTCAGTAAGGGGTGTGCCGGAAAAGCGATTAACTCTGAAAATAAAGCCGAACCAGTCTTCGCCGTGTTTGCCAAAACCGGGCCAGCTAATGGTGCCGCGCAGTTCGATGTCGTCGCACTCGATGCCGGCTTCTTCGCGGATTTCGCGGCGCAGTCCGGCAATGATGTCTTCATTAGGTTCCAGTTTGCCCCCCAGGCCGTTGTACTTGCCCAGGTGGTGGTCGCCGGGGCGGCTGTTGCGGTGGATGAGCAGCGTTTGGCTGCCGTCGGGCGACATGACGTAGGCCAGTGTGGCCAAAATAGGGGTGTAAGGCATGGGGCGTCTCCGTTAGCAATTTTGAGGGGTAGTATAGCTCAGGATGCGGCCAAAGGCACACCGGGCGGCAAGGCCGTAGACGTAGGTCGGGCTTGCCGCCCGACCGTCACGCTACATGAACTTTCACAATTTAATTCGGTAATCCCCCTCCCCTAACCCACCTGTGCCCCGCTGGGGTATCCCCCTGAAAGGGGGAGGGGAAAAGAGGAATTCGGTGTCAATTTCGAGCGCGAAGCGCTCGAAATTGACACCGTTTCCTTAATTCCCCCCTTCCCAGAGGGAAGGGGGGCCAGGGGGGATGGGGAAAACTATTGCCGAATTAAATTTTTGGTCTTCATCAAGCGTAACCTGCTGCTTACGGTAGGAAATTCGGATTATAACTCAGTCAAAACCTGATTATAACTCAGTCAAAATCTAATTATAACTGAGTTATAAAGCAATTATAACTCAGTTATAATCTACCTTCCCGAAAGCTGATTTGTAAATCTAAGCTTCCGGGAAGGTGAGTAAGTCAGCCTTATTTGGTGAGCAGCGGCAGAATGGTCACATAAATGCCGGCCAGCGTGGCCGAGGTAATGACGCCGCTGATGTTAGCCCCCAGCGCTTCGGGAATGATGATATTGGTGGGGGCGCACTCGGCCACGGCTTTTTGGGCCACTTTGACCGTGGTGGGCACGCAGCTTACCCCGGCAATGCCGATGGTGGGGTTGTACCGGCCGCGTTTGAGAAAATAGAGAATGTAACCGCCGGCAATCCCGCCCAACCCCGATAACAGCAGGGCCAGAATACCGAGCAGCAGCAGCATAAAGATTTCCGGGTTCAAAATGGTGTTGGCTTCGCACAGCACGCCCAGTAAAAAGCCCAGAAAGAGGGTAGCGCCGTACAGCACGGTTTCCTGAATGAGCTGGGTAAAGTGGCCCAACTCAGACTCGCGGATGGCCACGCCCAAAAACAGCGACACAAACAGCGGCGCGGCCACCGGAAAGATAAAACAGAGCACCACGCATGCGCCAACCACAAAAACCAGCTTTTGCACGGTAGAAATTTTAATGGGGTGAGCCGGCGGCGGCACCGGTTTACTGCGCAAATGTTTGGGGATCAGCAGCTTGATCAGGTAGGGGTAGCCGCCGTAGGTAAGCCCCAGGTACAGGTAAGCCACAATGGTAATCGGCACAAACAGGTTGCGAGACAAAATGAGCGAGGTAAAGAGCACCATTGGCCCATCTGCGCCGCCGACCATCGCAATTGAGGCGGCATCGTTGGGGCTAAGGCCTACCGCAATGGCAATGGGAAAGGTCAAAATGGTGCCTAATTCGGCGCAGAGCGCCAGAAACATGCTTTCCAGCGGGCGCGCCAGCAGATATTGAATATCCAGCAGCACCCCAATGCCCATAAATACCAGGCAGGCAATCAGGCCGTTGCTAAAGGTAAAGGTGTACACCGGCTGCAAAAAATAGATTTGCAGCGCGTCGGTCAACTCGGCCGGTGTGCTGGCCAGCGGATCGACAAACAGCGTGCCCTGGCGGCCATCGGGCAAAAACAGCACGGCGGCGTTGACCGCGGCCATGCCCAGGCCCATTGGCACCATCAGCAGCGCTTCAAGAACGCCTTTGTAACCCAGGTACACCAGCAAAATTCCCAGCGCAATCAACCCCAGCCGGGCTACAATAATCTGCGGGCTGGAAGCCAGCAGCGTGCCCAGGCCGGGAAACAGGTCGATCAGGTTTGGCAGATTCATCAATATGTTCCTTCCAGAAATAAAAGAATGACAGGTGTCAGCGCCGCCGGGTTATTTTTTGGAGAGCCGGTGCGACAGCATAATTTCCATACGGCCTTCGGCGGCCCAATGGGTTTGAACCCGGCTCCGCCGGACGCGCTGAATTTGAACTTTGGTTCCCAGGGTGGTATGCACCGCGGCGGTGATGGCCGCAATCACTTCTGGCGCGGCCTGAAAGGCATCGGCCAGCGGGGCGGACGGCGCGGCGGCTGTTTCCGCGTCCGGTTGGTGCCGCCGGCTGATGGCCACCGACATCGCCTTGATTAACCCGGCCACCAGCACCGAAATGACAATCGCCAGGCCGTAAATCAGAAACGCCATTTTTACCGCATCAAATACACTCATACATCCTCCATCGAAAATAGGTCGCCGGCAGGCGCCAAAAATACGCCCGCCACTATCCATCAGCGGCGGGCGGCAGTGCGCGCGCAAGGCGACAGGCCATCTGTTGCAGTTAACTTAACCTGATGAGTTGGTCGCCGGGGAGTCTGACACAGACATAACGACGGCGATGGAGTTTGCCAGCAGGCGGGTGTTGGCGCCGAAAGGCTGCTCTGCAGCACGGGCGGTGGGCTGTGAGGCAAAAGCCGCGCGGCGGGCACACGGCGAGTGGTAAATCTAAAACTTCTCTCTACAAAATACCCCTTCCACAAACGGGAAGGGGCTGCCAACTCAATTTCACTTTGACCGGCAAAGTCTAGCACACTTAAAATTCGGCGTCAATCGGATGGTGGTCAAGTGTAATTATTCACAACCAATGATTAAATTTGACTTTTTGGGGGTCGAAAATGGGACTTGAAAACTCCCAACCGGCGATTGTGAAGAATAATTCATAAAACTACTTGTTGAACTTTCATAATCCGGGACTATACTTTGTTCATAATCCAATAGTTGTGGCAACGATGGCTCCCGCCCCTCTTTTACCTCTACCGGGAGCCTGTGTTGTGTGGTTTGAGCAAAAAAACACACAACGCTATAATGATAGGACAGCGTAGTACTCCAACTTCAATGGAATTCCATAAACAGAAAAGGTTAATTGAAGGATGAACAAGAATCGCATTCTGAAAATTTTGGGGGGGCTGGTTGTGGCTGGCATTGTGTTGTTTGGGGTGATCCAATTGGTGCCCATTGATCGCAGCAACCCGCCAGTAGTCAGCGAACCTAACTGGGACTCGCCGCAAACCAAAGCGCTGATGGAGCGCGCTTGTTTTGATTGCCACAGCAACGAAACCAAATGGCCGGCGTATGCTTACGTTGCTCCGGTTTCGTGGCTGGTGGCCCACGATGTTGAAGAAGGCCGGCAAAAGTTCAACCTGTCTGATTGGGCGCGCAACCCCGGCGAGGGCGAGGAGATGATCGAGTCGCTCCAGAAGGGGGAAATGCCGATGCCCATTTACCTGCCGCTCCACCCCGAAGCCAGGTTGACCCCGGCCGAAACCGACGCGCTCATTGCCGGCATCAAGGCTACTTTTGGCGCCGAAGGTGGTGAGGAGCACGAGCGCGGCGAAGCCGGTGAACACAGTGAAGAGGGTGAATACAACGAAGCCGGCGAAAGCAATTAATCAGTCATTTATTCAGCCAACAAAAAAGAGCCAGTCGCCACTGGCTCTTTTTTGTTGCGGTTTTAATTGAAGTAGGCCGGGCTTGCCGCCCGACAGTCACGCCCATTTTCACTCTGTTAACCCCGTTTGATTTTCCGGCCGAGCACCAACCCGGCCAGCGGCAGCACAGCCAACCCCGGCAGGCAGGTGGAGAGCAACCCACCGCTCGCCGGCGATTCGGCGGGCGGGCCGGTGGTAATCACCGCGACCGTAGGCTGCGACTCTTCTGCCGGGGCGGCGGACTGTTCGCCGCCGCGTACCACTACCGTTACCGGGTCGGACTCGGTTTGCCCAATTTTAACGGTCACCCGGTATTCGCCGGGCGCGTCAAACACCGAGTTGGCGCTGTATTCCCGCTGAATTTCGGCGTCGCTGCTCCAGGCGACGCATTTGGGGGTAGAACTGCGGCTCAGGCCGTTGCCAAAATCAAAGGTAACGGGCTGGCAGTAGAAATCCGGGTTGTTGTTTGGCCCGCCTGCCACCCGCGCTAAAAAGTTGACCTCCAGCGGGGCCGCACCCTCGGTCACGTCGGCGGTCAGGCTGACTACGGCTGCGGCGGGGTTGTCCGGCACGCTGGCCGGCTGCGGTTGGGCGGGCGCGTCGGTTGGCTGCGGCGGGACGGGTGTGGCGGCGGGCAGGCTGGCCGCATCGAGCCTGTCGGGGATGGTGCTGGTGTCGCCCTCAACCGTTTCGTAGGCCGCGCCGTCCAGCACCACAATCACCCGCTGGCCGAGCGCGAAATATTTGCCGGCGTCGGGCCGGTTCAGCAGAAATTGCAGAAACTCGTCCGAGGGGAAGGGCAGCGGCGTGGCGGTCATTGTTGTGGGGTCAAAGGTGGTGTCGGTCCACACGCCATCGCGCAGCACAAATGCTTTGTCGCCCACGGTAGTTACGGCGGCAGTTGTCAGCCCGCCCCGGTCGGCGTCCGGCCCGGCGGTGGCCAGCGGCATCGGCGCGGGGGCGGCCATATCGGCCCCGGCCAGCGCGTTTTGCTCCACGGCTTTGCTCACGGCGCTTTCGCCGGACACCTGCGGCGCGGGCGCTTCCTGGGCGGCGGCAAATTCATCCTGAGCAATCATCTGCCGGCCTTCGTTGCTGAGGGCCAGCTCCGGCTCCTCCACCAAAAACGAGGTGTAGGGGGTGATGATGCCGTAACGCACGCTCAAATTCACAATTTCGTCGATGGTTTCCCGGTTTTCGCCATTGAGCCGCACCTGATTGAGCAGGTAGCCAATTTTGCGGGTGGCCCACAGCCGGGGAATGAAAGCCTCGCCCTGGCCGGGGCGGCTGGCAAAAGTCAAATCATCGTAATGGAAGGTACGCGGCTGGCCGTTTACCTGCCCGGTGAGGGTAATACTGGCCGGCCCGCCCTGGCGGTAACGCCCGGTGACAATGAGCTGCGTGCCGGCAAAGAGGTCGGGCAGGGGGTAGGGGTAGGTGTCGTTGATGGTCACGCCATCCACTTGCAGGTCGATGTCGGCCAGCACCGGCGTGCTGACCTTGGCGTAGAAACTGCTCACCTGCTCGTCAACGCGCTCGCCGGGGCGGACATACGCGCCCACGCCGCGATTGTCCTG
>CAYOXS010000324.1:0-6613 GCA_964407935.1 uncultured Caldilineaceae bacterium | reverse complement strand
CTGGATTTGAACCTCAGCCGCTTCCCGGATTCTGACGCGCTCAAACTTTTTCTGAGCCAGGAAAGCGGCACCGTCCGCGACAAAAAAACGGTGGTACTGGCCTTTAACGCCCCCTACTATCTGGACACCACCGAAGTGACCAAACTGACGGCTTACTACGGCGCCTACAGCAAAACCCAGCCCCACATTGAAGCCGCGGTTCGGGCGCTGTTTGGCGAGTCCGAGTTGCGCGGCGCGTCGCCGGTGTCTGTTGACGGTATAGGCTACAAGCTGGTTGATGTGCTGGCCCCGGACCCCGAACAGGAACTGGCCGTTGAAATTACCGAAACCACCCCGGAAGACGGCCAGGCCCCGATAGATGTTACCGTTCGCACCGGGCCGGTTTTGGATTACAACGGCCATCCCGTGCCGGATGACACCCCCATCCAGTTTAAAGCCCTGCACAACGGCCGGGAAATCACCGCGGAAGTTGCCGATACGCGCCAGGGCGAGGCCGAAGCCACCCTGACCTTGACCGAACCCGGCCAAATTGAAATTGTGGCCAGCGCGGGGGCGGTCGTGTCAAAGCAACCGGTCAAAATCACGGTGTTTGGCCCGCCAACCCCCACCCCCATAGAGGTGACGCCGGCCACGCTCACCCCGGAACCATCTGATACGCCCAACCCCACAGCCACCTCAACGCCAAGCGCGGAGGCTGAAGCCACAGCCACGCCCTCGCCGACCAGCCAGCCTGTGCCGGCCAATGTGGATACACTACCGCCGGCTGCAGAACCCGCCGGGCAAACTTCGCGCTCAATTGACGGCGTCGATTTGTTGCTGAGCCTGAGCGCTATGTTGCTGGCCGGTATTCTGGGGTTCTGGCTGGGGCAGCAGCACAAACAACCGCTCAGCCGGCGGGTTGAGTTGGGATTGTGGGTTTTGGTGGGCGGATTGGTGGCCTATTTGCTGTACGGGTTGGGCTGGCTGCGGCCGGATACCTGGTTGTTTGACACGCCAACCGTGGCCGTGAGCCGGGTTACCATCACAGCTCTGGCTTTTCTGTTTGGGCTGGTGGCGTTGGGAGTAAGCAGCCGATTTGTGGCCGGCAAAAGTTAGGGGCTAAACGTAATCATCAGCGCGGCCACAAAAAGCGCCAAAGCTACGCCGGCCAGCCACCAGTTGTCTCTAATGCTGGCAGACAGGCTCTCGCCGGGAGGGGCAGGATCACCAACAGGCATCGGCTGGGTGAGGGCAAAGCTGTTGATCATCTGCTTCCAAACCAGCACCGAGACCGGCCGGTCTTTGGGGTGCGGCGCCATGGCCATCAGCACCGCCTGCGCCACGTCTGGCGAAACAGCCGGGTTGATCTCTCGCAGCGGGCGCAGCGACTCCGGCACAATAAAGCGCTCCTGCGCGCTGGCCGGCACCTCGCCGGTGAGCAGGTGATAGGCCGTGGCCCCCAGCGCGTACAAATCAGAGCGGGCATCGGTGTGGCCCAGGTGATCAACATACTGTTCCAGCGGCGCATACGGCAAACTGCCGGCACCCTGCAAACCGGTGAGCGTGCTCGGATCCGACGGGTCCAGCGGCTTGACCAGGCCAAAATCTACCAGTTTCAGCCGGCCATCGGGCGTAAGTTTGATGTTGGCCGGTTTGATGTCTCGATGCAGCACCGCCGGCTGGCGCGAGTGCAAATAAATGAGCGTATCACAGAGTTGATTCAGCCAGTCGAGCACGGTTCGCTCATCCAGAAAACAATTTTCGCGGTGCGTGGCCGTGGTAATTTCTAATAAATTTTGACCCGGCACAAAATCCATAACCAGGTAATCGCGCTCGTCAATTGAAAAGAAATCACTGACTTTGGGTAAACCGGGGTGATCCAGTCGAGCCAGAATTGACGCTTCTTTTTTAAACTGAGAGCGAACACTCTGCACCACCACGTCGCTTAAATTGGGTTGAAGCAGAATTTCCTTCACCGCGCACTGGCGGCCATCCAGCCGGTTATCATCGGCCAGGTAAACCGTGCCCATGCCACCCACGCCCAGCAACCCGATGATCTGGTATCGCTCTCGCAAAATATCGCCCGGCTGAAGATTTGTCGTCACAGAATCCTCCAAAAACTAATTGAGCCTCTGGGCTACTTTATCGCAATCCAACAGGACTGTCAAAACTACCGGCGGCGCTTTGCCAGGTGCATCGATCCAGCGAAAATGAAATAACGGAGTCCAAAACTGTAGTTTTGGACTCCCGCCGCAATTTTGTGGCAACCCGGTCAGGAACCACCTGACTCCTAATTCCTATTCACACGGGAGTACCTATGGAACATTTAGAAACCGAACAAGCCTTATTAATCTGGCGTGAAGGCGACATCATAAAAAACCAGTGGGTTTTGCAAGACGCCGGCCAGGAAATTGTTATTGGCCGCGCCCCGGAGTGCGCCATCAGCATTCCGGTGCGCTGGATTTCCCGCACGCACGCTATTTTGCGCCGCGAGCGCGGCCAGTTTTTACTGGAAGATGCCGGCAGCAAAAACGGCGTGTTTGTTAACGGCCAGCGGGTGCTCAAACCGTGCCCGCTGGAAGATGGCGACCTGATCCAGCTTGCCCCCGGCCTGGAGTTGATTTACGTAGACAGCGAAGCCACCGCGCCGCTGCCCGGCGGCCGGGGCGGCCTGGGGCTGCGGGTTGACATCGAGGAACGCCAGGTTTATGTTCACGGCCAGTTGCTAACCCCGCCGCTCAGCAACCAGCAATACCAGTTGCTGGCCAAGCTGGCCGAGCAGGCAGGCCGCGTCTACAGCCGGGCCGAAGTCATCGACGCCGCCTGGCCCGATGAATCGCCGGAGGGCATCACCGATGACGCCGTTGATGCGCTGGTGCGCCGGCTGCGGCAGCGGCTGGCTGAAATTGATGAAGAGTTCAATTTTATTGTCACCGTCCGCGGTTACGGCTTTCGGCTGGATGATGGCTTGAGCTGATGCTGCCCGCATGTGACCTCAATCAATTTTGAACTCTTTGGAGGCTGCGTTAAAATATCACGCGTGATCTCGATTTCTCAAAGTTACGTTCATCTAACAAAAAACTCTCGCTTAGAGAAACAGGCTTATGGAAAGCAACGGAAAACACATCTGTTGCTTTTCATTTTGTTGTTGTGCCTGCTGCCCGCCTGCAATTTGATCCAGCCAGACATTCCGCCCACGCCCAGCCCGGAGCCGACAGCCACGCTGCCGCCGCTGGCCCTGTCGGTAGATTTGGCCGGCGATGCTATTGTGGTGACCATTCCCGTCGACCCGCCCAGCTTTAACGCCTATCTCAACGATACCGGCTACGAAGCGCTCATCGGCGAGCTGGTTTTTGGCGCGCTGGCTGAAATTGGCCCGGACGGCAACTATTACCCGGAACTGGCCAGCGACCTGCCCACCCTGGCCAACGGCGATCTGAGCCAGGACGGCAAAACCGTTACCTGGCGGCTGCGCCCCGGCCTGCTTTGGAGCGATGGCCAGCCGTTTACTTCGGCCGATGTAAAGTTCACCTGGCAGGCGCTGCGAGACAGCGGTATTTGGGCGCCGGGTTTTGATTTAATTGAAAATATAGAAACGCCCGATCCGCTGACGGCGATTGTCACCTACCGGGAATTTTACCCCAACTACCTGATTCAGTTTGGCGGCAACGGCACCGGCGTTTTGCCGGCCCACCAATGCGGCAATCCCGCCGAAATGCTCTTTTGGGATTGCAACTTTGAGCCGGTGAGCAGCGGCCCGTTTGTGCTGGCCCAGTGGATTCCGGGGGCGCGGCTGATTTTCAAACCCAACCCCAACTATTTTGTCCCGAACCGCCCGCTGGCCTCGCAGCTAATTTTTGAAATTGACGCCGACCCCGACCGGCGCGAACGCAGCCTGATCCGGGGCAACACGCATCTGGATTTGTGGCCAGAAGAAGCCGCCGCCATCAAAATGGAAGACAGCGGCGCGGTCACCGTCCTTCGCACCAACCCGGCCCGCTACGTGATGCGCCTGGTCCTCAACCTGAGCAAGCCCGGAGCCGCCGAGTCTAACCAGCCGCACCCGGCGCTATCTAACCCGCTGGTGCGGCAAGCCATTTATCACGCCGTTGATGTGGGCTACATTAATGCCGAAGCGTTTAACAACCGCGGCCGGCCCGTAGAAACGGAATTTTTTCAGCTTGATTGCGATGTGCCGCCGTTTCACGATTACAACGCCGGGTTGGCCCAGGCGCTGCTCGACGAGGCCGGCTGGGTGGTGCTCAACCCCGACCCCGACTCCGATGTGCTGCCGGTGCGCCAGTGCCAGGGCTGCGGCACCGCCGAAGACGGCACACCGCTGGTTTTAAAAAGTTACACCTATCTGGAATTTGGCCCGGAAATTGAAAAAGCGCAGCAGCTTTTGGCCCAGTTAATGCTCGAAGTGGGCATAAAACTGGAATTTGAAACGGTTGAGGGCAGCAAACTGTGGAACACCTGGGAAAATGAGGGCATCGAACTGCGCGGCAATTTTGATATGGATTTGTGGGACAACGGCTACTATGGCGTAGACCCAACCATTTACATGACCGATATGTTTGACCCGCGCAGCATCCCCACCCGCGATAACCCCATTGCCGGCCTCAACGTAACCCGTTACCGCAACCCGGAGCTGGCCCCGATTTTTGACGCACTGCACACGCCCATTCCCAACAATCGCCGGCGGGCGCTGTTGTGCCAGGTGGCGCTGGCGCTGTACCAGGACAAACCCCAAATCCCGCTGGTGGCTTTCCCCGACGTGTACGGCGTCAGCATCGATGTGCAGGGCGTGGCCCCGCACATTTATGACACCGTCACCTGGAACGCCGGCGACTGGCAATTAGTAAAACCCGTAAACAACTGAAAGCTTGTAATTTTTCGTGACAACCTTTCTTCAGCATGATATACTGGAAGTGACCGTTGCAGAGAATTCACCCCGATCAAGTTGATATTCAGTGGCAAACCCAAGAGGACGCCGTGGGAACGTGGAGTCAACAACAAGTTAAAGTATTATTGATAGATAACGACGAAGCGCACTACGTGTTGATCCGCGAAATGATGGCGGAGATCGACGGTGTTGAGTTTCAACTGGATTGGGTGGCAACCTATGAAACCGCGGTCGAAACCATTGCGCCCGGCCGATTTGACTCCTACCTGATCGACTACTCACTGGGCGGCAAACACACCGGGCTGGACATCTTAAAGGAAGCTATCAACCGGGGCTGCACCGCGCCGCTCATTCTGCTCACCAGTTACGGCAACCGCGCCCTTGATCTGGAAGCTATGCGCAGTGGCGCGTCTGATTATCTGGTAAAAGACCAGCTCACCCCCGCCCTGCTGGAACGTTCCATCCGCTACGCCATCGAGCGCAAACGCTCGGAAGCCGAGCTGCAAAAAGCGGCATCCCAACTGGAAGAACGAATTTCCGAGCGCACCGCCGAGCACGCCAAAACCAACACCGTTTTGCAGGAAAAACTGTCTGAGCTGGAACACCTGCGCGAGCAAATCGAGTCGTCGCTGGAGCGCCGCACCCGCCAGATAGAAACCAGCACTCAGGTGGCTCAGCAAATTGCCGCCGCCCCGGCTCTGGACGAACTTTTCCGGCTGGTGGTCAACCTGGTTCAGGAACGGTTTGGCTACTACCACGCCCACGTCTACACGTTAGAAGGCGACTATCTGGTGATGCAGGAGGGCACGGGCGACGCCGGCCGGATGATGAAAGAGGTGGGCCACAAAATCCCGTTCAACGCCGCCCGCAGTCTGGTGGCCAAAGCCGCCCGCAGCGGCGAGCCGGTGCTGGTTCCCGATGTTACGCAGGACCAACGCTGGCTGCCCAATATGCTGCTGGCCGAAACCTTATCGGAATTGGCCGTGCCCATCAAACTGGGCAATGAAATTTTGGGCGTCCTCGACGTGCAAAATAACCGGATCAACGGCCTCAACATGGAAGACCAGATTTTGCTGATGGGCTTGTGCGGGCAAATTGCGGTTTTTATCAACAACCAAAAACTGGAAATGGAACGCAAAGCCGCCGAAGAAGCCCAGCAGCGGCTCATTGAAGAGCTGAACGCCTTTGGGCACACCGTGGGCCACAACCTCAAAGACCCGGTTGGCCTGATCATTGGCTACACCGGCCTGCTCAAAGAACAGGCCCGCCTGCCGGAAGACTTGCAGGAATACCTCAACGCCATTGCCCGCAACGCGCACCGGCTCAACAACATCATCGAAGAATTGCAGCTTCTCTCCGGCGTGCGCAAAGAAAACGTAGAACTGCGCCCGCTCAACATGATCCGCATCATCGCCGAAGTGCAGCAGCGGCTGGCCTACCTCATTCAGGAGCACAACGCCAGGGTTGTGGTTTCAGAATATTGGCCAATGGCGCTCGGCCACGCCCAGTGGATTGAAGAAGTGTGGGCCAATTACATTAGCAACGCCATCAAATACGGCGGCAAACCGCCGCGAGTCCACCTGGGCGCTACCGCCCAATCAGATGGGATGGTTCGCTTTTGGGTGCGAGACAACGGCCCCGGCCTCAGCAAAGAAGACCAGCGCCGCCTGTTTACCGAATTCACCCGGCTCAACCACGTCAGTTTAAAAGGCCACGGCCTGGGGCTGT
>CAYOXS010000323.1:0-6620 GCA_964407935.1 uncultured Caldilineaceae bacterium | reverse complement strand
CGGTGGTAGTTGGGGTATAAATTATTTTGTGCGTTGTGTTTGCCGCCTGCGGGGCCAAACACAACGCATAGATTCCATAGCTCACCTGTGCCCCGCAGGGGTACTCCCCCAAAATTTGGGAGAGGGGGTTGGGGGTGGGGGAAAGTTTAAATCCCATTCTGATTTCAGTAGAGTATGAAACGTGCAAACACAATGATAAACCGGGATTAGCACATGGAAAATCACCTGTATTCTGGTAGAATTAAAATGATGAAGCCAAAAACACCCTCAACCGCGCTAAAAATTGCTGTGGGCTACCTGTTGGTGGCAAGCCTGTGGATTCTGTTTTCTGATCGGGCAGTGGGGTCGATGACCCAAGACCCCCGCCTGTTGACCACCCTGCAAAATTACAAAGGCTGGGGGTTTGTACTGGTTACGGCCGGGCTGCTTTATATCATCCTGCGACACCAGTTTCGGCAGTTAACCGCCGAAATTGCCGAGCGCCGGCAGGTTGAACAAACCCTGCGCAAAACCGAAGAACAGGTGCTGCTGGCGGTTGGCGCGGCCAATGTGGGGTTGTGGGATTGGGATGTTCTGACGAACAAGGTTTATTACTCGCCGGAGTGGAAACGGCAGATTGGCTACACCGAGGACGAGATTTCTGACGAGTTTGAGGAGTGGCGCAGCCGGGTTCACCCCGATGACCTGGAGCAGGCGCTGGCAACCATTAACGCTTATCTGGCTAACCCCTGGCCCAACTATGAAAACGAGTTTCGGTTTCTACACAAAGATGGCTCTTACCGCTGGATTATTGTGCGGGCGGCGCTGCTGCTGGACACAAACGGTCAGCCCTATCGCATGCTGGGCGCTCACCTGGACATTACCGAACGCAAACAGGCCGAATTGACGCTCAAAATCAATCAGGAACGGCTGCAAATGGCGCAGGCCATTGGCAAAATGGGCAGTTGGGAATATGAACTGGACTCCAACAAAATTTGGGGGTCGGACGAAGGACTCAGAATTTTTGGGATTGCTCCGCCGCCAGACAATAAACTGCCCATCGCCGAGATTGAAGCCTGCATTCCGGAACGGGAAAGGGTCAATCAGGCGCTGGTCGATCTGATTGCCGCAGAGAAGCCGTATGACCTGATATATGCCATTAACCCGGCCAACGGCGGCAGCCAGCGAATTATCAACTCAATCGCCGTTCTGGTTAAAAATAAAGAGGGGCAAACACCCCGGGTCGTCGGCGTAATTCAGGATATTACCGAACGCAAACAGACCGAGGAAGAGCTGAAACGTTACAGCGAACGGCTGGCCATTCTCCATCAAATTGACCGCGGCATCATTACCGCCGCATCACCGCAGGCTATTGTAGACAGCGTTCTGAAGCAGATTCGCCAGTTGATCCCCTGCCAGCGCTCCGCGGTTGCTTTGTTTGATGAAACTACCGCCGAAGGTGTTATTTTTGCGTCTGACGCGGAACCAGAGCTGGACACCCCGGACATAACCACCGTGCCCCTGTCTCTGGACCCCAGACGCCAGCACCTCGCCGCCGGGCAGATTTTAATAACCCCCGATCTGCAAACCCAGCCAGAACCCGGTTCGGTAATGAACCAACTTCTCATTGACCTGGGTTTGCGCGCTGTGCTCGATGCGCCGCTGCTGGCCGGCGGCCGGCTCATTGGCACACTCTCGCTGCTGTCAGATCAACCCGGCTTTTTTACCCCCGAACACGAAGAGATTACCGCCGAAATCGCCAACCTGCTGGCCATTACCATCAACCAGAATCAGTTGCTGGAAAATGAACGCCGGGCGCGCCACACCGCGGAAGTGCTGCTAAAAACCAGCCACACGCTGGCCCGTTCGCTGGATATTGACCAGGTGCTCGATAATTTACTGGTCAATCTGGAAAATCTTGTCCCCTACGACAGCGCCTGTGTGATGCTGCGCCACGGCAGCCAGTTAGCTGTTTACGCCACCCGCGGGTACGAACGCTGGACTGATCCCGCGGCAGTTCGCCGGCTCACCTTTGAAATTGATTCTGAGACAAACCCAACCGCCTACCAACTGGTCACCCAACAGGTAAGCGTGCTCATTCCAGATACGCGCCAAAACCCCTACTGGCAGCGCGATGCCGGTGAACACGTGCTCAGTTGGTTTGGGGTGCCGCTGGTTTACGACGATGACGTGATTGGTATGTATTCGGTAGATAAAACGGTGCCCGATTTTTTTAACCGCGATCACGTAAAATTGGCCGAGTCGCTGGCCGGGTACGCCGCCGTGGCTATAAAAAACGCCCAGTTATACCGGCAAACAGAGCGCCACGCCGCCGAACTGGAACAGCGGGTAGCCGCCCGCACCGCCGAACTGGCTGTCCGCAACCGGGAGCTGGAAACGTTCACCTATTCTGTGTCTCACGATTTGAAGGCCCCGCTGCGCGGCATTGATGGTTACAGCCGGCTGCTGCTGGAAGACCACGGCCCCAGCCTCAACGACGAAGGCCGCGCGTTTCTGCACACCATTCGCCGCGCCACCCTGCAAATGAACCAGTTGATTGAGGACCTGCTGGCCTATTCGCGGCTGGAGCGCCGCCCGCTGCAAGCGGCGCAGGTCAATTTAAAAACGCTGGTTGAGTCTGTATTGGCCGAGCGGGCCGACGTCATCCCGGCTCGCGGCGCGGTGGTCAGGGTGGATGCGCCAGACGTGGTTGTGCTGGCCGACCCCGACGGGTTGACGATGGCTCTGCGCAACCTGGTTGACAACGCGCTAAAGTTTACCGGCAGCACGTCTACCCCCATGATTGAAATTGGCGGGCAAACCAACTCATATGCGTGTATAATATGGGTCAAAGACAACGGTATCGGTTTTAGTATGAAATTTCACAGCCGGATTTTTGATATTTTTCAGCGGCTGCATCGCGCCGAAGAGTATCCCGGCACCGGTATTGGCCTGGCCATTGTTCGCAAGGCAATGGAACGGATGGGCGGCAAAACCTGGGCCGAAAGCGAACCGGGCCAGGGGGCCACATTTTATTTGGAAATCCCTCATTCAAGGTGACAGTGATGCTTGCCAAACCAATCTTGCTGGTAGAAGACAACCCTATGGATTTGGATTTGACCCTGCGGGCGTTTAAGCGGCGTAATCTGGCCAACCCGGTTGAAGTTGCCCGCGATGGCGAAGAAGCGCTGGCCTGGCTGTCGCGCTGGGAAACCGGCGCTGAGCAGCCGGTTGTGATCCTGCTGGATTTAAAATTGCCCAAAGTAGATGGGTTGGAGGTACTGCGGCAGATTAAATCCCACGCGGAATTCCGCGCCATTCCCGTTGTTGTGCTCACCTCCTCCGCCGAAGACCGGGATGTGCAGGAAGCCTATCAGCTTGGGGCTAATTCTTACATTATTAAACCCGTGGATTTTGACAAGTTTATGGATGTTGCCGCGCAGATTGAACTGTACTGGACCATTTTGAACACAGCGCCCGCGTAGTTTTCTCTGGGCCGCCAATCAAAACCTGGCAGTCGCCAGGCCTAGCCCAAAAAGTGCTCTATGAAAATTCTGTATGTAGAAGACGACATAAACGATGCCGAGCTTGCTCGTTACGAGTTTATCCGCCACTCCCCCGCCAGCACCGTAGAAATTGCCACCTCGCTGGCCGAAGCAACGGCCCGGCTGGCCGCCGACAACTTGTTTGAGCTGGCGCTCATCGACCTGCGGCTGCCCGATGGCAACGGGCTGGAGCTGCTGGCCCGCATCCGCGAAAAAAATCTGCCGCTGGCCGTGGTTATTTTAACCGGCCTGGGTGATGAAGAAACCGCCGTAGCCGCCTTAAAAGCCGGCGCGGATGATTATCTCTCCAAACGTGAGGGCTACCTGGCCCGCCTGCCCAAAACCGTGGAACAGGCGCTGGCCCGCTATCAGGCCGAAAAAGAGCGCCGGTCTCGCCAACTGCGGGTGCTGTACGTTGAACGCCATCAGCTAGATGCCGACCTGGCCCGCCGCCACCTGTCTCGCCATGCGCCTCACATTCGGCTTGAGGTAGTATTTAGCGCCAGTGAGGCTCTGCAGCGCCTGCCTGACTCGCCGACAAAGGAATATCCCTGTGATGTGCTGCTGCTGGACTATCACCTGTCGGGATTAAACGCGCTGGAGCTGGTCAAAACCCTGCGCAGCGAACGCCAGCTTGACCTGCCAATGGTTTTGGTTACCGGGCAGGGCGACGAAGAAGTTGCGGCGCAGGCGCTGCGGCTGGGAGTCTCGGATTATCTGGTTAAACACAGCGGCTATCTTTTTGAACTGCCGGCGGCGCTGGAAAACGCCTACCACCAGGTGCAACTGGCCCGAGAACAGGCCGCCCTGCGCGAAAGCGAGGCTCGCTACAAAAGCCTGTTTGAAAACAATCATGCGATTATGCTCATTATTAATCCGGCAACCGCCAGGATTGTCGATGCCAACCCCGCCGCCAGCGCCTATTACGGCTGGAGCCGTGAAGAACTGAAACGCATGCGGATTGACCAGATCAACATGCTGTCACCGGCGGAGGTTGCGGCCGCTATGCAGCAGGCACAGGCAGAAAAGCGCAACCATTTTGTGTTTAAACACCGGCTGGCCAGCGGCCAAATCCGCGATGTGGAAATTTACTCCGGGCCGATTCAACTGGCCAAACAAGAGCTGCTGTACACCATTGTTCACGACATCACCGAGCGGGTTCAGGCCGAAGAAGCGCTGCAAGCCAGTGAAGCTTACTTTAGGGCGCTGATTGCCAACGCCTCTGATATTATCACCGTACTGGAAGCCGATGGCGTGATTCGCTATATTGGCCCGTCGGTGACGCAGATTATGGGGTACACGCCTCAGGAAGTAACCGGCCGGGTAGTTTTTGAGCTGCTCCACCCGGAAGACCTGCCGTTGGTGCGGGCCAATTTTGGGTACATTATTCAAAATGAAGGCGAAAGCCGGTCAACCGTATTCAGAATTCGGCACCGGGATGGTTCGTGGCGTATTTTGGAATCGAGCGGGCGCAGTCTGCTCAACGAACCTACGGTGCGCGGCATTATCGTCAATTCTCGGGATATTACCTCGCGCCGGGAGCTGGAGGCGCAATTTTACCAGTCGCAAAAAATGGAATCGATTGGCCGGCTGGCCGGCGGCATTGCCCACGATCTGAACAATTTGCTGGTGCCAATTTTGGGCTACACCGATCTGGCCTTGTACGAGGTGCCGGCCAATACACCGTTAGCCGAACACATGCGCCAGGTTAAACAGGCTGGCGAGCGGGCAGCCGACCTCACCCGGCAAATTCTGGCGTTTAGCCGGCGGCAGGTACTGCAAATCACCAAACTGGATTTAAATCAGGTCATCACCGGCTTCAAAAATCTGATGCAGCGCTTGATTGGTGAAACCATTCAACTTAACACGGTGCTAGCAGCATCGCTCAGCCCGATTATGGCCGATAAATCGCAGCTTGAGCAAATTTTGCTGAATCTGGTTATTAACGCGCGCGATGCCATGCCCGGCGGCGGTACGCTCACGCTGGAAACCGCCAACGTAACTTTGGACCGGGCCTACGCCAAAAAACACCCGGAAGCCGAGGCCGGTGACTACGTGATGCTGGCCGTGAGCGACACCGGGCACGGGATGAATGCGGAAGTCAGGTCTCGAATTTTTGAACCGTTTTTTACCACCAAAGAGCCGGGCAAAGGCACGGGTTTGGGCCTGGCCACGGTGTACGGCATTACCAAACAACACAACGGCCATATCTGGGTTTACAGCGAGCCGGGCCAGGGCGCGTCATTTAAAGTGTATCTGCCCGTCGCCAGCCAGAAACACCCACCGGCTGAGATTCAAACCGGCCCCGGCAGAATACCTCATGGCAATGAAACCATTCTGCTGGTAGAGGACGAAGACGCAGTGCGGCAGCTTGTCAGCGAAACACTTGAGGCGCGCGGGTACAGGCTGCTGCAAGCCCGTGACCCGTTCACCGCATTGACCATTGCCAATGAGTATCGCGGCGAGATTGATCTGCTGCTCACAGATGTGGTTTTACCCCAGATGAACGGCCCCGAACTGTTCAAGCGGATTGTCATGCTGTACCCCAATATCAAAATTCTGTACATGTCGGGCTACACCGATGACGTTATTGTGCATCACGGCGTTTTACAATCCGGCACCCACTTTTTACAGAAACCCTTTTCAATTAACAGTTTGGAGCAAAAAGTCAAACAGGTTTTGAGTTAGGGCATCGCTCCGGCAAGCAAACAGCTCCCACAGGCTGGGTTTCGTAACTCGGCCCAACCTTTCTTTTTCAGTTTTGATGTTGTGCCTCAGTTTCGTTCAACTCCCACGCCATTAAAATTACCAACATTAATATTGCCCAAATGCCAATTTTTGTAGCATAATGGGTGGGCTTTTTGAAAGTTGCAGAGATTTCACCATCGGCCGCGCCGCCGATCCTGTCGTACGCACCAAACCACTGTTCGTTCTGTTCCCCGGACAGCGCAGCAAAGTTCTATCTGCATGTTCACCACATTTTTGTGCGAGGTCACCCCAAATTGAATTCAATTGACAGACCGGAATTTATTTTTCTACCCCAGGAAGACGTGATCGCTGCCGGCGTGCTGGATATGGCCCAGGCGTTGGCCGAGG
>CAYOXS010000322.1:0-6638 GCA_964407935.1 uncultured Caldilineaceae bacterium | reverse complement strand
GGGGTAGCCAAACATTTTGTAAAACGACAGGCAGACAAAATCGGGCTGCCAGCGGGCCAGATCGAGCGGGTTGGTGGGGGCAAAGGCGGCGGCATCGAGCAGCACGTCCCAGCCTTTGGCCTGGGCGCGGGCAATCCATTCCAGCGGGTGCTGCACGCCGGAAAAGTTGGATTGGGCCGGGTAAGCAAATAAATTGGGGCTGCCGGCGCGGGCCAGGCTCAGATAATCGTCCAGTGTGGCCGGGTCAACCCGCAGGTCGGGCGGGACAACCGGCAAATAAGTAACGGCCGCGCCCTGCCGCTTGGCAAACTCGCGGATGCCGTTGACCGAGTTGTGGTTGTCAAAGGTGAGCAGGTAATGGCTGTTAGCCGCAAACGGGTAAGACTCGCCCACCAGTTTGAGCGCGCCGCTGGCGTTCAGGGTAAAAATGACCACGTACTCAGCCGGCGAGGCGTTAAAATAGTCCAGCACGTAGGCCCGCGCTTCTTCTACCAGGTGGGTCATGGCCAGCGAGGTGGGGTTTTGCGAGTGCGGGTTGCCAAATACGCCCTGGCTGAGCAGGGCCAGGTGCTCTTTTAGCTGCGACTCGGCGTACAGGCCGCCGCCGGTGTAATCAAGATAGATTTGCCCCTGCGTATCGAGCCGGGCAAATTCGGTGGCCCGCAGTTGGTCTAACAAGCGGGTGGCGGCAAAGTCCGGGTAATCCTGCTCAAACTGCTGCTGGGCAGCGGCCAGGTTGGCCAGAGAAAATTTTTGAGCGGCAATCATTTGGTTTGAACTCCCTTGAAAATAGCGAATTGCGAATGGCGAATGTAGGGGCGCTTCGCGAAGCGCCCCTACGATGGTTTTTTCTTGGTGCCGTGGCGTGGGCAAAGCGTGCCTTCTGTGGACATCCGCCGGCGGGCGTTACTGCGTATCGTTGGCGGCGGGAATGGGAACCGACTCGCCGGTGTGGGCGGCAATCCAGGGGATGAGCAGGTTTTTGGCGGTTTCAGCCGGAATGGAAAAGGCGATGCCTTCGGCCACGCCGCGCTCTTCACTTTCGCGGATAATAAAGGTGTTAATGCCGATGACTTTGCCATCGGGCGTGATCAGCGGGCCGCCGGAACTGCCGCGGTTGATGGCCGCATCGGTTTGAATCAACCCGTCGATGACAAATTTGTCAATTTCCAGCGCCCGGTTGAGGCCGCTGACAATGCCAAAACTGACCGAATTGGGAAAGTCGCCCAGCGGGCTGCCAATGGCGTAAACCACCTGTCCGGGGCGCACCGCGCGGGAATTGCCCCATTCGATGGCGGGCAGATCGGTGTAGGGTACTTTGAGAATGGCCAGGTCTTCGGCGGGGTTGGCGGCCACCAGTTCGGCCGGGGTTTCGCGGCCATCGGCCAGCGTTATTTTGATAATGCCGGGGTGATCGACAACGTGATTGTTGGTGGCAATGTAGCCGCGGGGATCGATGATGACGCCCGAGCCAACAACCCGCCCTTCGTCCTGAGCGTTTACGCTGTTGTGCTGCTGGTTGATCACCGTTACCACCGACGGGATGACGCGCTCAATAATGTCGGCCGGGGCCGGGGTGTTAACCGGTGTTGGCGTTGCCGTTGGCGGCGGAGTTTCGGCCGGGGCCACGGTGGGGGTGGGTTGAGGCGTGGCTGTCGGCGTTTCTGCGGCCAGGCCCACGGCGTTGGAATTGCTGGCCCACAGCAGCAAGCCCCCGCCGACCACGCCGCCCAGAATACTGCCGGCCACAAACACCAACCCAAACAACACCAGCATCACGCAGCCGTTGGCCCCGCCGGAAAACGGCAGCGACTTATCCGGCGGCGGTGGGGGCGCCGGTTTTGCCGGCGGAGTGTCACTGTCGGCCGGCCGGCCGCGCTCGGCCGCGGGGCTGGCCTGCTGGCTGGCGTGCTTGGCCCGGGCAATGCTGATCGGGGTAAAAATTAACGCATCGCGCGCGTCTTTGGTTGGCGGCACGGTTTGTTTTTTGGTGGGCTGGACGGGTTCGTCACTCATTTATAACAGCACCTCAATTCCGCTGCCAGCGGCAACCTGGCCAATATGCCAGGCCAACTGGCCGCGCTCGGCGCAGGCGGCTTCAAAATCGGCGGCCCGCTCGGGGGGAACGGCCAGCAGCAGCCCGCCCGATGTTTGCGGATCCCACAGCAGCATTTGCTGGTCATCCTTTAGCGCCGGGTGGAAGGCCACATTCGACTCAAAATATAGCTTGTTGTTGGCCGCGCCGCCCGGAAAAACAAATTCGGCGGCGTAGGTGGTGGCCCCGCTGAGCAGCGGAATCCGGTTAAAATTAAATACAAATTTCTGGCCGGAAGCGTTGGCCATTTCCATGGCGTGGCCCAGCAAACCAAAGCCGGTAACATCGGTGACGGATTTGATGCCGCCGGTAGCCTGGGCCGCCTGAGCCGCGGCCCGGTTGAGCCGCTTCATCGAAGCCACCATCTCGGTTACATGTTCGGCAGCGGCGATGCCCCGCTTGAGGGCGGTGCTGATGGTGCCGGTGCCGATGGGTTTGGTCAGATACAGCCGGTCGCCGGGGTTGGCTCCGCCTTTGGTAAAAATTTTAGCGGGATGGACCATGCCGGTCACGGCCAGGCCGTATTTTGGCTCATCGTCGTTAACGGTGTGGCCGCCGGCAATCACTGCGCCGGCCTCGATGACTTTTTCCGCGCCGCCGCGCAAAATTTCGGTGACAATAGCCGGCTCCATCGGGCCGGGAAAACCACCGATATTCAACGCAAACAGCACTTCGCCGCCCATGGCGTACACATCGCTCATGGAATTGGCCGCGGCGATAGCGCCGTAATCGTACGGATCGTCAACCACGGGCGTAAAAAAGTCCAGGGTGTTGATGATGGCCTGCTGGTCGTTCAGCCTGTAAATGGCGGCATCATCGGCCACGCCCAACCCCACCAGTAAATTCGGGTGGCCGCTGTGGTCAAATAGGTTTTGAAGAGGGCGCAGAACCTGCGCCAGAGCCTCGGGGGCCATTTTGCTGGCTCAGCCAGCGCATTTGGCCAGCGCGGTGAGGCGAATTTGTTCGCGAGTCACGACCGTATCCTCCAGATGAAATCAAGCACGTTTAATTTTACCGTATTCCGGCGGTAAGGCAAGGATTTGGCCGCAACAAAAAAGCCCCCTCGCGGGAGGGGGCCGGTTTGGGCCAACAGACGTTTGCAAACGGCTGAACGTATCAGTTGAAGATAGGTTGGCTTACCTGCGAACTTTGGGCGTGAGCCGGCAGCACGCCGGCCTCAACCACCGGTTTGGTCCATTTGCCGGGCAGCATGCTGGCGGCAGTAATCGCGCCGCTGGTGGCAACCAACGCCTTGAGCAGTTGGCGGCGGCCGATCACTTTTTGTTTTTCTGATTGAGCGGCCACAATCTTCTCCGTTGATTAGCTATGGCAAAGCTGTTTGTAGAATAGCGGCGATTGCGGTACGCCTATCCAAAGCAGAAGCCGGGATCAAACGTACCGGAAACAGTATCGCTGGCCGAACCGTAGGCGGCCTGATCAGTAAACGTATATTTGATGGTAAAGGGGCCTGGACTTATCCCCTGCCCGGCAACGTTCTGGGCAAATGCGTCGCAGAGGAAATAGGTAAAAATAGCCTGGCCGCTGCCATCGGTGGTTTGCGGGCCAACTTCTAAAAAGTTGCCGACGGTAAATTGATCGGTGATGCTGATGCCGGCCTGGGCCGGGGTGACGGTTACCGTAACCTCAAGCTCGTCGGTGCTGGTGCCTTCGCCGGTAATGCTAGGACCGGCATTAGTGATCACCGCGACTAGATTGAACGAACTCTGGGCGTGGGCCGGCAGTATTCCCGCCTCGATGACGGGTTTGGCCCATTGGCCGGGAACCACGCTGGCGGCAGTAACCGCGCCGCCGGCGGCGGCAATGGCTTTGAGCAATTGGCGGCGGCCAATGGTTTTTTTGGGGTTGTTCTCGCCTGCATTAATCGAGTCGGTCATTTCTCTCTCTCCTCAATTCTCTAATTTTCTGTTTGGGACACAAAACGGGCTGGCAAAGCCGAGGTGGGGGACGCTGCTCATATTACTACATTGCCTTGATTCAGTCAATAGGCTTGTTTATCTTCACGAGCAGCGTATAATTTCCCGCGAAAGAATACCGGTCCGGCCACAGGGGGGAGATCAGTGACAGCAACTCAAAAGTCAATCTGGATCAGCGCCGTTGTCGCGCTGTTGTTTATTGCGCTGACCGGCGCGCTGGTGAAGGCCGCGCCCCCGCCAATCCGGGCGCTACTGGCGCTGGAGCCGCCGCGCACCGGCACCGATCCGCTCTCCGGCGGCGAGGCCGGCCGGGCGCAGCAGTTGGCGCTGCAAACGCTGGCGGCGTCTGGTTGGGTGCAGAGCGCCCGGCAGTTGGAAGTGCTGCTGGTTGAACGCCACGCCGAGCCAAAAACAGCGCGGCAGCCGGATAACTGGCCGCGCCGCGCCGATGTATACGCCTACGATTACGCCACAGACACGCTGCTGCGTTCAACCATCAATCTGGAGTCCGGCGCGGTGGAGCAGGTAGAAACCGGGCAGGCGGTCCAGCCGCCGCTCACCCCCACCGAAACCGGCCGGGCGCTGGCGTTGGCGCTGGCCGATGCCGCCCTCGGGCCGGCCATTGGCGCCGAATTTCAGCGCATTACCGGCCAGCCGCTGCTCAATCCGGGCCAGCAGCTCAATGTTCACGCCCTCATTTTCCGGGCCGACTCGCTGCCCAACCGCGAGTTGGGCGTGGCCGCCGCGTGCGGCGTACAGCGCTGCGCCCAACTGCTCATCGCCACCCCCGGCGATTTTTTGATTAATCTGCTGCCGGTGGTCAATTTATCGCAGGGGAGCGTGGTCAATGCCGGCCAGTTTGTCCAAAAATAGGTCGATCCAAAAACTTGGGGTGGCGGGGCTGGTCCTGCTGGTTGTGGCGTTGGGCATAACAGTTTTCGCACTGGGGCAATCGGCGGCCAAGGGCAGCGCCTGTTCCGCGCTCTATTTCATCGACATCACCCTGCCAACCCGCGCCCGTTGGACAATGTGCTGGGAAGAGCGCGCCAACGAGGGCATTGTTCTGTACGACATCACTTACACTCCGCCGGGCCAGCCGGCGCGGCTGGTGCTGGCCCAGGCCAACCTGGCCCAACTGCACGTGCCGTACGATGACAACGGTGCGCGGCTGCACGATTTGTCGGATTTTGGGTTGGGCGGCACTCACCTGGCCAACCTCAGCGCCGATGAATGCCGCGGCGGCGCACTGCTGGCCAGCAATGGCAAAAACGTGCTCTGCCGGCAGGTCAGCGAGCGCGGTTACGCCTACAAATATTATGGCAGCCAGATGCAGGGCTATTTGTTGACGCTGTTCAGCGTGTCGCAGGTGGGAGCGTACAACTACATTGTCCAGTGGAATTTTTACGACAACGGCGACATCGAGCCGGTGATCGGGGCCACGGGCCGCCTGCAATTTTACACCGATGCCGCCGGCAGCAGCCACGGCTGGCCGCTCGACGCCGGCAATACGCACTACGGCCTGGCCCATGCGCACAACTACTACTGGCGGCTGGATTTTGACCTGATCTCGGCGGAGGATGATCTGGTGGAGGAGCTGGCCTTTGATTTTTCCGCCGACCGCTCGCAGGTGAGCGGCACGCGGCTGCCGCTGACCACCGAAACCGCTCGCCAGGTTGACCCGGCGCACTTTCGCGCCTGGCGGGTGCTGGACAAGATGGTGGCCAATGACGATGGCCACCCCATCTCCTACCAGCTTGAGCCGGACGCGCGGCAGCTCTTTCGCGGGCCGGATTTTGAGCCGTTTACGCAGGATGAGCTATACGTGACCCGCTACAACCCCTGCGAAAAGTGGGTGTCGCACAATCCCACCCTCGGCGGCTGCGCCGATAATGTGACCGGCTTTGTCAACGGCGAAAATATTGATGGCGCGGACGTGGTGCTGTGGTACGGCCACACTTTTCACCACCTGCCCCGTGACGAGGATGAGCCGAACATGCACTCGCACTGGAGCAGCTTTGTGATCAGCCCGCGCGACTGGACCGCGACCAACCCGCTGGCGGGGGTTACGCCTATTCCACCCACAGTCACCCCGCCGCCAAACAGCGCGCTGGTCAAGTTGGCCAGTTTTCAGGCCCGCTGGCAAAACGACTCGGTGGCGGTGGAGTGGGCCACTCTGACGGAAATCAACACGGCAGCGTTCAACCTGCTGCGCTCAACGGGCGGCCTCACCTGGACGCAGGTAATTACCGCTGCCAGCCAGCACCCCTGCCAAACTTTCAGCAGCACCACCCCCACGCTTTACAATTTTGTCGATACGGCGGTGGTTTCGCCGACGGTGGTCAGCTACCGGCTGGAATTTGACGGCGCGGCCTGCGGCGCGCAGACGACGCTCTCGACGCAGCAGGCGCGGGCCTGGCCCAACGGCCACGTGGATTTATTCCTGCCGGTCATCGTTAAGTAGCGTTGTCGCTGCCCGCCATCAACTCCTCAATGGCCGATCCCAACTGGTGAAAGCCGCCGTACGTCAGCCGGCAGGCCGGCGTTTGCCGGGCCAGCCGGGCAATTTCGGCAAAGCCGTGGCCGGGCAAATTGCGGGCGTTGATCAGGCA
>CAYOXS010000321.1:0-6651 GCA_964407935.1 uncultured Caldilineaceae bacterium | reverse complement strand
CGCTGCTGCTGCATTTCTTCCAAAAAGGCCAGCCACGCCTCCGAAGCCGACTCGCAATAGATGATATTTGTTTCGCACCAAGTGATCCACAAATGCCTGACCCGTTCAAACTCTTCATGCCAGCGTTCAATGGCCGGATCCATCTCATACTGAGTAACCATTTTTCGCCTCCCCGTTGGCTAACTTTCCATCGCCTTATATCTCTATCATATCCTACATCGGGGTTGCCCGCAGTGAACAGCGCGACAGCCGCACTGTTACATATGTCACACTGCTCATACCGGGCATGTTTTTTTTGCGTGATAAGTGATTAGGGATACACTGTACCAACTTAGTAAGAAAATCTTATCAACACAGGATGTACCCGACTATGCCTTTAGTTGCACATATGCCCTTGCCTACCTTTGATTTTCTGCGCCAGGACGGCTCAGAAGTGCTCAGTTTGGGACACGCGCAGCGTCAGGATATCCGCGAATTGCATATTGGTTTCCTCAATATGATGCCCGATGCCGCCCTGATTGTGACCGAGCAGCAGTTTTTGCGCCTGATTGGCAGCAGCAACCAGATTGCCCAATTTTTTGTTTATCCCTTTTCCATCCCCGGCCTACCCCGCAGCGAAAAAACGCAGGCGTACATTGACCAATATTACACCAGCTTTGAGCAGCTCCAGCGAGACGGCCTGGACGCGCTGATTATCACCGGGGCCAACGTGGCCAACCCGTCGCTGGATCAGGAACCGTTTTGGGAACCGCTGCACCAAATTATCAATTGGGCTACCGATAATGTCACCTCAATTTTAACCTCCTGCCTGGCCACCCACGCCATTGTCAAGGCGCTGCACAGCATCGAACGGCGATTATTGCCCAAAAAACGATGGGGCGTTTACAGCCACCGGGTGATGCACACCTATCACCCCCTGCTGCGCGATATTAACACCCGCTTTGACGTGCCCCACTCGCGCAACAATGATGTCAGCAAGGCTCAGCTCGAAGCCGCCGGTTTTACCATTTTGGTGTACAGCGAGGAGGGCGGGGTGCATATGGCCGTTAGCCCCGATCAGTTTCGCTTTGTCTTTTTGCAGGGCCACCCCGAATACGACCGCATCAGCCTGTTCAAGGAATACAAACGCGAAGTCCTGCTATTTATCAACGGTGAGCGGGAAGATTACCCGCCTCACCCCGAACATTATTTTTCGCCCGACGCGGCCCAAATTATCGATGCCTACCACCAAATTGTGCTGAACGCCCGCAAAAACGGCACGCCCATCCCGCCGTTTCCGGAAACGCAGGTTGAACCTTTTTTAGACAACACCTGGCGCGACACCGGCAAAGCGATCATGAACAACTGGCTGGGGTTGGTTTATCAATTGACCAACGTTGACCGCAAAATCCCGTTTGTCGAGGGCATTGACCCCAACGACCCGCTTGGTCTCCGGCAACAGGCCATGCCGGCCGACATCTTGCATTCCCGGTAACATTATCTACCTGTTTTCTCGGCGTTCATTGCGCCTTTGTGGTTTAATTTTTTTGCCCTGTTTTCGGGGGGACAACTATTAAAAAGAGGAGCGAAAATCAGCATGAAACCAGAAACAATTGCAATTCACAGCGGGTACCAAACCGACCCGACCACCAAAGCCGTGGCGGTGCCAATTTACCAGACGGTGGCCTACGAATTTGACAGCGCCCAGCACGGGGCCGATTTGTTTAACCTGGCCGTGCCGGGCAACATTTACACCCGCATCATGAATCCCACGGCCGATGTTCTTGAAAAGCGCGTCGCCGAACTGGAAGGCGGCATTGCCGGCCTAGCCCTGAGCGCCGGCAGCGCGGCCATCAACTATTCCATTCTGACAATTGCTGAAAAAGGTAATAACATTGTAACCGTGCCGCAACTGTACGGCGGCACGTACACCCTGTTTGCCCACATGCTGCCCAAATTGGGCATCGAGGTGCGTTTTGCCAAAGACGACAGCCCGGCCAGCCTGGAAGCCCTGATTGATGACAAAACCAGCGCGGTTTTCTGCGAAACCATCGGCAACCCGGCGGGCAATATTGTTGATATGGAAGCGATTGCCAGCATGGCCCACAAACACGGTGTGCCGGTGATTGTGGATAACACCGTGGCCACACCGATTTTGATCAAACCCATTGATTACGGCGCGGATATTGTGGTCCATTCGCTCACCAAATATATGGGCGGCCACGGCAACTCGCTCGGCGGGGTGATTGTCGATTCCGGCAAATTCCCCTGGGCCAGCCACGCCGACCGCTTCCCCATGCTCAACACCCCGGAAGCCGCGTATCACGGCGTCGTCTACACCGAGGCGCTGGGGCCGGCGGCTTACATTGGCCGCGCCCGCACCGTGCCGCTGCGCAATACCGGCTCGGCCATCAGCCCGCTCAACGCCTTTTTGATTTTGCAGGGCATTGAAACGCTGGCCCTGCGTATGGAACGCCACTGCGACAACGCCCTGGCCGTGGCCAATTATCTCAAAAATCACCCCGGCGTGGCCTGGGTCAGCTTTGCCGGCCTGCCCGATTCGCCCTATTATAAGCTGGCTCAAAAATACACCAACGGCAAACCGTCGGCGCTGCTCACCTTTGGCATTAAGGGCGGCTTTGCGGCCGGCGTAAAGTTTTACGATGCGCTCAAGCTGTTCAAACGGCTGGTCAACATCGGCGATGCCAAATCGCTGGCGGCCCACCCGGCCTCAACCACCCACCGCCAAATGACCGAAGCCGAACAGGCCACCGCCGGCGTCACCCCGGATATGATCCGGCTGTGCATCGGCATTGAACACATCGATGACATCATCGCCGATCTGGAGCAGGCGCTGACCGCCGCCGGCTAGATAGCCAGCATTTACTCTCGGCAGTGCCGAAACCGGGCCACGCGGCTTTGCCGCGTGGCCCGGTTTCGCCTTTTTCTCCCCCTTCTCTGGGGAAGGGGGATGGGGCCAACCCCTCACATCTTTTTGGCACAAGCCGCCCCGCGCGGGTAAAATTCCCCGCAAAGTGTGATGACGATGACCCAACCCACCAAACCAGAAATTATGAGTCCGGCCGGCTACTGGCCGCAACTGCACGCCGCCATCGAAGCGGGCGCGGACGCGGTGTATTTTGGCCTGAAACATTTTACCGCCCGGGCCAAAGTTGGCTTTTCGCTGGCGGAGTTGCCAGAGGTGATGGCTACTCTGCACCGGCGCGGCGTCAAAGGCTACGTCACCTTTAACACGCTGGTGTTTGACCACGAACTGCCGGAAGCAGCCAACGGGCTGGCGGCCATCATTAAGGCCGGCGCGGACGCGCTCATTGTGCAGGATGTGGCCGTGGCCCAACTGGCCCGGCGCATCGCGCCGCAGGTGGAAATCCACGGCAGCACCCAGATGAGCCTGACCAGCGCCGAGGGCATCCGCCTGGCCCAGCAGTTTGGCGTGAGCCGGGTGGTGCTGGCCCGCGAGTTGTCGCTGGCCGATGTGCGCAAAATCCGCGCCCAAACCGACTGCGAGCTGGAAATGTTTGCCCACGGCGCGCTGTGCGTCTCCTACTCCGGCCAGTGTTTTTCGTCCGAGGCGTGGGGCGGCCGCAGCGCCAATCGCGGCCAGTGCGCCCAGGCCTGCCGCCTGCCGTATGATTTGCTGGTCGATGACCACCGCCAGCCGCTCGGCGACGCCCGCTACCTGCTTTCGCCCGGCGATTTGTACGCGCTGCACCAACTGCCGGAAATTGTGCAAGTGGGCATTGCCGCGCTCAAAATTGAGGGGCGCTACAAAGACGCCGATTACGTGGCGCTGACCACGCAGGCTTACCGCCGCGCGGTGGACGAAGCCTGGGCCGGCCAGCCGCTCAGCCTCAGCCGCGCCGAAGAGTTGCAACTGGAGCAGGTTTACTCACGCGGCCTCGGCCCCCATTTTGTCACCGGCACTAACCACCAAACCGTGGTGCAGGGTCGATCCCCGCGCCATCGCGGCGTGCTGATGGGCCGGGTGGCGCAGGTGCAGGCCGATGGCGTGATCATCGCCCCGGAACCGGCCAGCGCCGCCGCCCCGCTCAAGGCCGGCGACGGGCTGGTGTTTGATGCCGCCGACTGGCGCAGCCCGGAGGAACCGGAAGAGGGCGGCCGGGTGTACCACGTTTCGCCCCGGCGCGGTGGTCAACTTGAATTGCAATTTGGCAACAACGCCATCAATTTTAGCCGCATCCGGCCCGGCGATTGGGTCTGGCGCAGCCACGACCCGGAACTGGACAAGGCCGTGCGCCCGCTGACGCAGGCCAGCGCGCCGGTTCACACCCAGCCGGTGCAGGTGCGCGTTGTCGCGGTTGAGGGCGCGCCGCTGCTGGCGGAGTGGTCGCTGCTCAACCGGCCGCAGGTGCGCGTCACCGTCCAGTCGCCGCAGCCGCTGCCGCCAGCCCAAAACCGGGCGCTCACCACCGATTTTCTGGCCGAGCAGTTGGGCCGGCTGGGCAACACACCCTACCACCTGGCCGAGCTAAAGCTTGAGCTGACCGGCCAGCCCTTTGCCCCCAGTTCGCTGCTCAACCAGCTCCGGCGCGAGGCCGTGGCCCAGTTGGCCGAGTTGCAGGCCCGCCCGCGCTCCATCGCTGTGAGCGACCCGCAGGCCGCGCTCGCCGCTGCGCTGGCCGGTGTCGTCAAACAGGCCGATGCCGCAACGCCCACGCCGCAGTTGCACCTGCTGGTACGCACGCCGGAACAACTGGACGCGGCCATCGAACTGCGGCCGGCGAGTATTACGCTGGATTATCTGGAATTGTACGGCTTGCAGCCGGCGGTGGAGCGGGTACAGGCCGCCGGGTTAACCGCCCGCGTGGCCGGCCCGCGCATTTTAAAACCCAGCGAAGAGCGCATTGTCAATTTTCTACTCAAACTGAACTGCCAGATTGTCGTCCGTTCCAGCGGGCTGCTGCACACGCTGCACGGCCAGCCCCACCCGCCGCTGATTGGCGATTTCAGCCTGAACGCGGCCAACGCGCTGGCCGCAAACGCCTATTTGCGGCTGGGGCTGCTGCGGCTCACCCCCACGCACGATCTCAACGCGGCCCAGATTGGCGCGCTGGCCGGCCACATCGGCGCAGCCAAAATGGAAGTGATTGTTTACCAGCACCTGCCGGTCTTCCACACCGAGCATTGCGTTTTTTGCCGCTTTTTGTCCAGCGGCACCAGCTACAAAGATTGCGGCCAGCCCTGCGAGCGGCATCGCGTGGCCCTGCGTGATGTTAACGGCCGGCCGCACCCGGTCATGGCCGACGTGGGTTGCCGCAACACGGTTTTTGGGGCCGAAGCGCAGGAAGCCAGCCGTCACCTTGACGAACTGCGCCGGGCCGGCCTGCATCACTTTCGGCTGGAATTTGTGCACGAATCGGCGGAACAGGTCACGGCCGTGACCCGCGCCTTTGGCGACGCGCTGGCCGGCAGGCTGTCCGCCGCCGAATTGGGCCGCCGCCTGCAACACATTGCGCCGCAGGGCGTCACCGAGGGCAGCCTGTTTGTGCCAGACAATTATCTGGCGCTGCCGCTGCTGTAAGCAACCATGCCAATCAATCTAACGGAATCCCCAACCGAACCCAAGTACTCGCTGGTCAGCTACGACAAAACCAGTATTCAACTGTTTGCCGGCGATAATCTGGCCGAGATTCTGGCGCAGGTTGTGCCGGAACGGGTATCGTGGCTGACGGTGAGCGGCTACAATCCGGCGGACCGCGCCGATGTTGAGCAGGTGCTGGCCCATTTTGCCGTTACGCCAGAGCTGGCCCGCGATATTTTTGACCGCACTCTGCTGGATTTTAGCGGCGAACAGCCCGATTATCTGTATGTTGAGTACGCCCTGCCGCAGTTTAACGCCAGCAAAACCGGTTATCAGCACGCTCGCGGCAGCGCGGTGCTGGGCCAGGATTATTTGCTGCTGTTCAATGAGAAAAAGCTGGGCTTGTTTGACCAAATCCGGCAGCGGGTTTTGGCAGGCACAACCCGGGCGCAGAAATACGGGCCGGATTATTTGCTGTATCTGCTCATTCGGGTGGTAGCCGGCAACCTGTGGCGGCTGATGTATGTTGATTTGGTGGAGCAATTTGAGGAACTGGAAGATAAGGTGATTGCCAGCCACGGTCAGGACTTCATTCTGGACAAAATTATTGCCCAGCGCGAACTGGTGAAGCCCCTGTACGACTCGGTGCGGCGGCTGAGCGATATTATCGACTTTGTGTTGCAGGACGAAAGCCGGTTCATCACGCCCAAGGCGCACAAGTTTTTTGACAAAAACCTTAACCACGAACTGGAAAGCCTGTGGCAGGGATATTTTCGGCTGCGCAGTTGGACCTCGGAATTTCTGGAAATTCACCGGGCCAACATCAACGAGCGCACCAACCGCATCATTCACATTTTAACCATCATTTCAACGGTGTTTTTGCCCATTACGTTCATTAGTTCGCTGTACGGCATGAATTTTGATTACATGCCAGAGTTGAGCCATCCGTATGGTTATTATATGGCCCTGGGATTGATGGCAGCCACGGTGATTATGATGCTGATTTATATGAAGCGGAAACGCTGGTTTTAGCCCTCAGCGAGTTCCGGCTGAGCCACCGCCGCCGGTTTTTTGCGGAAGCGCAGCAGCAGGTACACCCCGGCCCCCAC
>CAYOXS010000320.1:0-6676 GCA_964407935.1 uncultured Caldilineaceae bacterium | reverse complement strand
GCGAACTTCCGCCCCCGGAGCTGTCAACTTTACCGGAAACGCTCGTCGCCAAGTTGCACATTTCGTCGTGGCCCATCGCCGGCGTGGCGATCACCGTGGGGCTGTATGCCATTTTTCTGGCGATAGCCCTGGTTGAAGGGGCGGCCATCGATTTGTGGACGGGCTACCACTGGTGGTATTCCGTTTATTTGCCGGTAACCGGCCTGTATTTGCTGCTGGTTATCCCCGTGCTGCGCCGCCGGCTGGTGCATACACTCAACACCTACCACGCCATTGTCCCTTTCAACGACCGGCTGCGCCGGCTGGAAGTGGCCGCCTACAAGCTCGATGCGCACAACGAGCTGCTGGCCATTGCCGCCGGCACGCTACTCGGCTGGCTGATCATCGAACCCCCCATCGGGCAAGCGTATCTGGCTTATCAGGTGTTTGATGTTTTGGGCGATGTGCTGGTTTTTGGCCTGTCGGGTTGGCATATTTACGCCGCGCTGGCCCGCACCCGGCTGTTATCAACCATTCACGATCAGGTGCAAAACGCCACGGTTTTTGAACATACGGTGTCGTACCGGCCGCTGCTCAACTGGACATTTACCTCGGCCAGCGTAATATTGGGCGGCATTGTGGTTTCGGCGCTGTTTGTGCCGCCCGCCGAGTGGAGCCGCCCCACCCCCATCATTATTTACGCCAGTCTCACCCTCGTCGCGGTGCTGGTTTTTATGTTTAGCCGGGTGCCGGCCTCAATTTTGAACCAGTTTCGCGTTTTCAGGGCATTTTATTTGTTTGTGATGGTGGCCATTATCGGCATGGTCGGCTATCACCAATTTGAAGGCTGGAACCTGCAAGACGCCCTGTACGCCACCGTCATCACCATGACCACCATTGGTTACGGCGACTACAGCCCCATCACCCTTGAAGGCCGAATCTTTACCATTTTTTTGAGCCTGTTTGCCATTGGTATTGGCGGTTACGCGGTCACTTCGCTGGCCTCATTTGTGATCGATGGCCAGTTTCATCAGCTTTTGCGCGGCAAGTTAGTTGACAAAAAGATTATCAAAATGCACGATCACTATATCCTGTGCGGCGCGGGCAAACTGGGCCGGCAACTGGCCATTGAATTTTACAAAAGCCAGTACCCGTTTGTGGTGATTGAGCAGGAGCTGACTGTGCTGGAGAATTTAATGCGCGAAGTGGAAATTCCGTATGTGCAGGGCGATGCCACCCGCGATGAGTCGCTGCGGCTGGCCGGGGTGGAGCGCTGCAAGGGGCTGGTGGCCGCCCTCAGCGATGACAAAGACAACGTGTTTGTTACGCTCAGTGCGCGCTCGCTCAACCCTGCCTTAAAAATAATCACCCGGATCAAGGATGAGAAAAACAGGAACAAGCTGGAAAAAGCCGGGGCCGATCTGATTGTTTCACCCAACGCCGTCAGCGGGCGGCGAATGGCCTCGGAGCTGCTCAGCTCGGAAGTGGTCAGCCTTATGGATGAAATGCTCGAAGCCGAACAACAGACCGGCGAAACGCTGCGGCTCGATGAAGTTCACGTGGACGACATCAAAATTCCGGCCCTGGTTGAGCGGCTCGATAGCGGCGAATTGCAGATTTCTGATATTGGGCAGCGCACCGAGCTGATTGTGGTGGCCATCAAACGCGGCGAAACCGGCGTTGAAGCCGAGCCGTACATTTACACGCCTCGCGGTAACACCGTGCTCCAGCGCGGCGACGTACTGATTGTAATGGCCACGCCGGAACAGCGGCTCCATTTGCAGCAAATTGTGCTCTCTCGCCAGGGGGTTGACACGTGGCTGACCAGACTGTGGACGTAAATTTACTGATCGGCCATTACATTTTGTGCGGCGCCGGCCGCACCGGGCAGAGCCTTGTGGCCCATTTTTGCGAGCTGCGGCTGCCGCTGGCGGTCATCGATCAGGATGCCGAGGTACTGGCCCGGGTGCGCCACAAAGTAGCACAGTCGGGGGCAAGCCTGGTCACCATTTTGGGCGACGCTACTGAGGACGAAACGCTGGAACGGGCCGGCATCACATCGGCGCGGGGGCTGGTGGCGGCGCTCAGCCACGATAAAGACAACCTGTTCACCACGCTCGCCGCCCGCGCCCTCAACCCGGCGCTGCGGATTGTGGCCCGGGTGGATGACGAAGCCAACAACCGCGAAAAGCTGGAAAAAGCCGGAGCCAACAAAGTGATCTCCACGGAAGCCATCGGCGGGATGCGGATGGCTTCGGAAATGGTCCGGCCCGAAGTGGTGCGATTTTTAGACCAGATGGCCCGGGTGCGGGCCAAAGACAAAACCCTGCGGTTCACCGAGCTGCCGCTGTCAAAAATTATCATCCCCGAGTTGGCCGAGTTGATTCAGGCCAGCCGCCACCCCGGCTCGGGCGCGCTGCAGATCAAGGATATTGGCCGGTACACGGGGTTGCTGGTGGTGGCTGTCAAACCGGCCCGGGAACAGGCCGATGACTCGGCCGCGGGCGAGGCCATCTATCAAATTAAAAAACGCTACCGCTTTGCCCCGCGCGGCGACACCGAACTGCACCACGATGATATTTTGATGGTCATCGGCACGCAGGACAAACTGGAAGAAGTTACCGGCAGCCATCCGGGTGAAAAATGATGATCTGGCTACCGCCGCTAAAAAAACTCAAATTGCTGGCTAAAACCCGCCGCCGCCGCTGGAAACAGCGCGCCGCCCGGCTGCTGCTGTTTGTCAGCCTGATTTTTATTCTGACCGCCGCCAGCGTGGCCCCACAGAGCGACCTGTTGGTGCAGGTAAACCGGCTCACGGCCGGCGAACGGTTTGATTTTGTGGACTGGATTTCGCTGGCAGCGGCCAATGAAATTGAGCGCCGCATCTGGCCGCCGGCCAGCCCCGCCAGCGAAGCGGAACAGCGGGCGGTGGTTGAAACGTATATCCGGCAGGAAGACGACATTCGCCGGTTGGAGCAGGCCATCAACAAAATTTACGCCAGCGCGGGCAGCCAGGCCGGCCGGCGCGCCGCCGAACCGGAACAGGAAATAGCGGCGCTGAAAGCGCAGCAGGCCAAACTGCTGCCGCAGGTTGAAACCATCATCTCCCGCCAAATTGAAACCATCCTCCGCAGCGAAGGCTTTGGGCTGGGCGGGCAGGTGCTGCCGCCGGTCGCCTTCCGGCTGGTTGACGCGCCAACCTCGCTCATTCTTTCGCCGCGGGATAAAATTGAGCGCAAACATTTTGTGGGGCTGTCGCCCGGCCTTGACCCCGCCGAGCGCACCCGCATTGAAGATGCTCTCCAACAGCGCGGCGATATTTCGGCCTATGTGACCGATGTGGGTGGGCTGGGCAGCTACCCGACAATGGTGGTGGGCAGCGCCTGGCTGCCGTGGCTCATCGACACCACCGCCCACGAGTGGGTGCACAATTACCTGTACACCTTCCCCACCAACATTGCCTGGGGCTACGGCAGCAGCCACCAACTGACCACCCTCAACGAAACCACCGCCTCGCTGGTGGGGCAGGAAGTCAGCCGCAAAGTCATCGAGCGATTTTACCCGGACTGGGTTAACAAACTGCCGCCGCTGGACGAACACGGCCAGCCCCAACCGGACGAGCCATCGGAATTTCAACTGGCCATGCGCACAATCCGCCAGCACGTTGACGAGTTGCTGGCGGCGGGCAAGATTGATCAGGCTGAAACCTACATGGAAAGCGAACGCCAAAAGCTGGTGAGCAAGGGTTACAACCTGCGCCGTTTAAACCAGGCTTACTTTGCCTTTCACGGTTCGTACGCGCTCAGCCCCGGCTCAATTGACCCCACCGGCCCGCAGCTCCGGCAGCTTCGGGCGCGCGCCGCCGGCCTAAAAGCGTTTCTCGACCGGGTGGGCTGGTTAAATAGCGACGCCGATTACCAGAGCTGGCTGCATGAAAACAGCATCCCGACAAAGTGAGCCATCCCGATGAGTCTGTTTGAATCCCGGCGCGGCCGGCGGGTGATGATTTGCGTCCGCGGCCAGTGCGCTCCCCCGGAAAAAGGTCGCCGTATAGAAACGCTGCTGCTGGAGCTGATTGCCCGGCACGGGCTTGACAACCCCGATCACCCGCAGCACGCCACCTGCACCATCACCAACTGCCTGGCCGTGTGCGAAAACGGCCCAATTTTGATTGTTCATCCCGAGGGCGTTAAATATCACCGCGTTGACGAAGCTGCGCTGCAGCGCATTTTTGAGGAGCATATTCTGGGCGGGCAGCCGGTTGAGGCGCTGCGCGCGCCCAATTCGTTTAAGTTACGCTTGTAGCGCGACCTCCTCTGAAGAACAGGATTCAGGGATCAGGAGTCGGGAGTCAGGAGTTTGAAGTTAGGCGACTCCTGCTCCGGCCACTAAAGGTTTGTGGCAGGAGTCCAAAGATGTAGGGGCGCTTCGCGAAGCGCCCCTACCCAATTTTCGTTCCTGGGGAATCTCCTAATTCCCAATTCCTGACTCCTGTTTTCTACGAGGTGATCAGCGGCAGTTTTTTGGGAGTGGCCGTTGGTAGCGGCGTGGGCGTCGGCGTGGGCGTGGCGGTTGGTTCCGGGGTGGGCGTGGGTACAGATGGGTCCGGCTGCTGGTGCTGGAATTTGGTGATCAAATGCCACAGCAATTCCAGGTTATCATCCATAGCCGCGCTGATCTGCGGCGAAAGCTGTCCCTGCCGGGTAAGCAGTTCCGGGTGTTTGGCAAATACGGTGGGGCCGGCCTGGAGCACAAGCTCTTTCAGCTTTTCAAATTCGCTGCGGTCAATTTCTACGCCGGCGGTAAGGCCGGGGCTTAATTCCATCGACCGCATCGGGTCGGCAATTTGCACCGGATGCAGGCGCAGCAAAAAGCGGTACTGGTCGTAAGTGACCTCTATTTTGGCCAGCAGGTACAGCAACTGGCCATCGGCCTCAATCACTTTCATCGGCTGGAGTTCGTTGAGGTACACCTCGCTGCGCCGGTGCTCAAACTGATCGTCGATTTCCGCCGGATCAACCAGCATTTGCTGCGGAATGTGCCGGGGAGCAAAGTTGGTTGACAGCGGCGACAGGTCAACAATGGCCCGGGTGCCATCGGCAAAGGTTACCCAGGCAGCGGTGTGCTGCACCGGCTCAGAGGTGGCCTCCACCGACGCCGGGACGCCAAACTGCCCCAACGCCACCCGGTTAACCTGCGGCGAATTGAGCATCGCCTGCCGCACCGCCACCGCCAGCACAAAGCTGTCAGCGGATTCCCAGGCCAGGGCATCGGCCGGTTGGGTGGGGTAACGCATGCGGGCCACCTGCAGGCCGGCGCGGGTCTCAAGCTGAATGGTGGTCTTGTCCTCAAGCAGGAGCGGCGCCAGCCCAAACTCAATTTCGCCCACGGCTGCCGCCGCCGAATTGAGCGCCTCAACGTTATCATTGCGGGGCACAACCGGCGCGCGCGTCGGCGTGAGCGTGGGAGTTGGCGGCACCGGGGTAGCCGGCTGGCAGCCCCACAGCGCCGCAGTACTAACCATCAAAATTAATAAAAGCCCGATTGCTTGCTTTCTAACCAAAATCGCTTTACCCCATCAACCTTAAAACAGCCCCAACCATTTCTTCTTTTTAGCCAAAACAGCGCCCGCCGCCGCCGGGTCAAAACCGGCAGCCCAGCGAGTCTGCTCGTTGTACGTGGCCAGCCGCACCACCGCATCCGATAGCTCGGCGTCGGTAAAATCCGCGCCGGCAATATTGGCCCCCTCTAAAAACGCGCTGCGCAGATTGGCCCCGCGCAGAGAAGCGCCGCTCAAATCGGCATTTTTTAAGTTGACTTCAAACAGGTTGGCCTGCGCCAAATTGGCCCCGGCCAGGTTGGCCCGCACGGCAAAGGCGCGGTCCAGATTGGCCTCCTGCAGGTTGGTTTGGCCAAGATTCACTTCATCGAGTTTGGACTTGGCCAGATTGACCCCCTGCAGATTGACCCCGGCCAGGTTGGCTCTGAGCAGGTAGGCGTCTGAAAAGTTGGCTCCGGCCAGCCGCGCACCGGTCAGGGCGGCCCCGCTCACATTGGCCCCGGTCAGATTGCTGTTTTCCAGATTGGCCTGGCTAAAATTCACCTGTCGAAGCTGGCAATTTTTAAATAGTGCGCCGCTCAGATTGGCGCGGCTAAAATCCGTCCCGCTCAAATCGAGGCCAGAAAGATCAAGCCCGCTCAAATCCTGGCCGGCAAATGACAGCTCGCCGCTTTTTTGCTGAAGAAGGTCTTGAATTTGCTCGCGTGTGTAACCGGACATGGGTGGTTGAAACTCCTGTAGAAAAATCGGTGACATAAATTATAGACGGCAATCGGCGTTGGGTCAATGGACGAAACCGTCGCTTTCAGCTAAAATAACAGCTCAACCGGAGCGAATGGCGAATGGCGAGTTGCGAATTACGACTCTGCGACCCTACCCAACCCAGCCAACTTACTACCCACTATTCATGATTCCTGACTCCTGAATCCTGTTTTTTAGAGGAGATGTTTATTTATGAGCGAATTACCTGCCCGCTTGCAGGAAATTGTTAAAGAATTTAGCTGGGCCGAAGGGCAAGAGAAGCTGGAACTGCTGCTGGAATATTCCGAGAAAATGCCGCCCCTACCGGATTGGCTGAACAAAGAAACCAACATGGAGCAGGTCCACGAATGCATGACCCCGGTGTTTATTCACGCC
>CAYOXS010000319.1:0-6676 GCA_964407935.1 uncultured Caldilineaceae bacterium | reverse complement strand
GCAGCGTGCCGTACGATACGCCGTAAAAATTGATGACCTCGTAGCCCAGCGCCTGTCGGATGGCGTCGACATCGGCGGCGTTTTCCAAACTGTTAAACGCCGACAGGTCAACGCCGTCGGCCAGCAGCCGCCGGTGGCAGCGGGTGTAGGCCTGCATGCCGGCCTCGCCGGCCTGGTCACGGGGCAGCGCCAGCACCGTGTCAAGCTCGTCAAAAGTTTCAGTGCACACCAGCGAGGGGTTGGCGTACAGCGTGCCGCGCTGGTTAAAAATGACGATGTCCCGCTCGGCCAGCAGCGGGCTGTTGACTGCCGTCAGGGCAAACACGCTGAAGGCATCGCCGCCGGGGCCACCCTGGGCCAAAAACAGCGGGTCGGGGCGAGGGCTGTCGCCGCGGGCGCGGAGGATGGCCACCGGCAGTTGGATGGCGGGGCCGGCCGGGTTTTCGTGCCGCAGGGGCACGGTCACGTAACCGCACTCAAAGCCCATCTGCTCCGGTTTCATAAATGACACAAACGGAAATTCAAACATGCAGGCTGCCGGCTCAAAAATATTGGTCTGAGGCAGCGGCTGGCGCGCCGCCGCGGGAGCCGTCGCCAGCAGGCCGGTCAGCATTATCAAAATCGACAGGTATTTGAACATGTTGGTCATCAATTTGCTCAATAGATGGGTGATAGACAGCTTCAGTTTGCGCGATTCCCCCGGTCGAGTCAAAAAGTGGCCTCATATTTGTCTCATCTGGCGTTAAGCCAAAGCGGGTACGATGAACCGGGTAAAGCTCCCAAAAAAACCGATATTTGAGTCAAACTCAGCGTAAAGTCAGCGGCGGCAGGCGCGCCCATCGTTTTTATGATTTAACCGCTTTTGCGCCGGTTGCACAAATAGCGAGCCTGCGTATAGTATGCACTAATGAATTTGCTAACCGAAACATCTCCCTTGAAATCCTCGCGCTGGATTACCGCGCTGGCCGCTACTCTGCTGGTTATGGGGCTGGCCTGGTGGTGGCGCGCCGACATTACCGCGCTGGTACAGTTTTTAAAGGATAAAGAGGCCATCAGCCGTTTTTTGGAGCCGCTGGGCTTGTGGGGGCCGCTGTTGTACGTGGCCCTTTTGGCGCTGCAAGTGCTAACGGTGATCATCCCCGGCCACGCGCTGATGATTGCCGCCGGGTACGTGTACGGTTTTCAGCAGGGCTTGCTGCTCAACATTATTGGCGGGGTGGGCGCCAGCCAACTGGCGTTTGTGATCAGCCGCGCCGCCGGGCAGGAATTTGTGCAGCGAGTTGTCCCGGCCGCCATTCTTTACCGCTGGGAGAATATTGTGCGGCGGCAGGGCATGCTCTTTTTTATGATCAGTTTCTGGTTTCCGCTGATTCCCAGCAACATTACCAACTACATTGCCGGCACCAGTCCCATTTCGTTTGGCAGGTTTCTTGTGGCCAACATTGTTGGCCGGCTGCCCGGCATGATTTTTATCACCCTCTTTGGCGCGTACGGCCTGGAACTCTCACTTGAACAGTGGGGCGTTGTTGCCGTGGCGGCCATGCTGGCCATCATCGTGGGCCGCTACATCTCTGCCAAACTCCAGCAACTCTACGCGCCCACCTCCATTCAATAAACCAACACCAAAAAACAGCTCTGGGGCGACTCCGGCAGGTATTTGACCGGGCAGGTTTGCCCGATTTTGAGCGTATCGTAAGCCCGGCGATTGACCTCGGCGGCGATGACGGGCGCGCCCGCCGCCTCAAATTGGTAGGCCACGCAAAACAGGTCGCGGTCGCGGCTGTCTATCGTGCGCCAGCGCCGGATGATTTTGGCCGGAACAACCAGCCCGTCGCGCTGCCAGTGCTGCACCGCCTGCCAGGCCCGCCATCGACCCGGCAACAGCACCACCCCCAGCAGCAAACAGCCCAGGCCAAAGCCCAAATACAGCAGCGACGTTGACGGCGGCGCTCGAAAATAGGGTTCGATGGCCGAAATGTGCGGGCTGCCGGGCAAATAGCGAATGGCCACCGGCGTGTTGGCCGGCAGCAGTTTGGCCTGGCCGGCGGGGATGGCCATCTGGCCAGTGAGCGCGGCTTCAGTTGGGGCGGGAGAATTTGTGGGGCTAAAGCGGTACAGGTATGAGACCCAGCTCAGGCCAACATCGTGGCGAACGATGACCCCGGCGGCAAGCTCGCCGCCGTTGCGCAGCCGCCAGTAGCGCAGCCACGGCGGGGCCAGCACCAGCGAAAACAAAAAAATGGCCAGCAGGCTGCCCACCAGCCACACCATGCACAGCACCAGCAGCAACCCCTCCAGCGACCCATCGCTGGGCGTGCGCGGCTGCGGCCGATTAATTGTTGGGGGTAGGGTGTGGGTGTTCACGCCGGTAGCATACAAAAAAAGCGGCCGGCTGACAAACCGGTCAGCCTGTTTCCTGCTGGTGAACCAGCACCCGCACCGGCTCAACAATGCCGATCTGGCGGGCAAAGTTGCGCAGCCGTTCCAGCACCGGGTAGCTAATTTCCTGCCCTTTGGGCACCAGCAGCAGCCCGTTGTGAGCGCGAATATCGCTGTCGGCGATCATGCCGGTTTTTAAATCCTTCACCCGCAGCATTTTGGCAATTTCACCCACATCGTCCAGATGAAAGCCGGAAAGCTGGGCCACCAGTTCCGGGTTGTACTCCTCCGGGTGGGTGCGCAGCCGGGTCAGCGCATCCTGTTTGGACATGCCGTTGATCACAAACTGGTCAAAATCGAGCACAACTTTGAGGATTTGCGCGCCAAAGGCGATGGGCTTATCGGCGGCTGGCAGCGTTTCCAGAGTGGGGAACAGGTAAAAGGGCTTTTGCTGGTTGGCCACCATTTGGGCAATTTGCTCCAGCCGGGGAATTTTAGAGAGCAGATTGCTGGCCACAACGGGGTGATTGGCCACGGCCTGTTGTTCATCGTCTGAAAGGGTGGCCCGGGCGTACACTTTGTCCAGCAAATCGGCGCTGAGGGTAACGCAGCCAATCTGCGACAGCAGCGCGGCCACCTCGTACTGCCACCAGCCCGGCGGCGACTGGCGCTGCAGGCCAATGTGCTGCACATAACGCCGCACCCGCGTGGCCCGGCTAAAAGCCAGCGGGTTGACCAGGCTCAAAATCTCGCTGAGCATTTTCAGGCTGCCCATGAGCGTTTTTTCCAGCAGTTCGCGCTCGGCGGTGATGAGCCGGTACTGCTCCAGCCCGGCTTCCAGCGCCCGCACCATTATTTCCTGCGGGCAGGGTTTGGTTAAAAACCGATAAATGTTGCCCTCGTTCACGGCGTCAATGGCCGTTTGCAGGTCGGCGTTGCCGGTGAGCATCATCCGCACCGTATCGGGGCTGCGCAGTTTTATTTCGCTCAAAAACTCGATGCCGTTCATGCCGGGCATGCGCATATCGGCCACCACCACGGCAAACGGGCCGTCGGTTTGGGCCATTTCCAGGCCCAATTCCGGGCCAACCGCCACGGCAATATCAAACGCTTTGCGCAGTCGCCGTTTAACTGCCGCCAGCAGATTAGCATCGTCGTCAACAAATAAGATTTTATCGTTCATTATGTCTTTCCCGGTAAAACTCAAGCAATGGCCAACTGCACCGCCGGGTGAGGCCGGACCGGTTTAACCGCGCCGTCCAGCGGCAGCCGAATGTGAAAGGTTGTGCCCCGGCCCGGTTCGGTATCAAACGTAATGGTCCCGCCGTGCTTGTCAACAATCACCGTGTGGGCAATGGCCAGCCCCTGGCCGGTGCCGTGGCCCACATCTTTGGTGGTAAAAAACGGGTCGAAGATTCTGGGCCGGATGTCGGGGGGAATGCCGGTGCCGGTGTCTGAAATCAGCACCTCAACCCAGTTGCCATCGCGCCGGGTTTGCACCGAGATCAGCCCTTTTTCCCGGCTGCCGCTGCGCTGCACATCGCTGATGGCGTGAGCGGCGTTGATGATTACATTCAAAATGGCCTGGTTAAATTCGCCGGGCAGGCAGGGTACCAGCGGCAGGTGGGGATCGTAATTGGTGCTGATGTCGGCCACATATTTCCACTCGTTGCGGGCCACGGTAATAGTGCCATCGATGGCTTTGTTAATATCGATGGCGCTTTTTTGGTCGACGCCGGGGTGCGAAAACTCTTTCATGGCCCGCACAATGCCAGAAACCCGCTCTACGCCTTCGATGGATTGCTGAATGGCGGCCGGGATTTCGGTGAGCAAAAATTCCAGATCGGCGGCGGCTTCAGCCTGTTCCACCCGGGCCACCAGCGCATCAGACATCGATCCGCCTCTGGCCGAGCGCAGCATCTCGCGGTAGGCCGCCAGCACGCCGGCCAGGTCGGCAAAGGCATCCTGCAAAAAGCGAATGTTGTCGCCCACGTACTGGGTGGGGGTGTTGACTTCGTGGGCAATGCCCGCAGCCAACTGGCCAATCGACTCAAGTTTTTGGGCCTGACTGAGCTGGCTTTCCAGAATCTTGCGCTCGGTCACATCCTGGCCAATGAGCAAAAAGCCGGCCCGCCGGCCGGTTTCCTCGCCAAACGGCTTAACGGTGATATTCAAAAAACCTTCTTTGCCGTCGGGATGGGTGTATTTTACATCGCGGAGCGCCGTTGGTTTCATGCCCTGCCGGCCTTCGCTGATGCGGGTGACAATTTCGTGCCAGTCCCACTGAATACCGCAGTCAAAAAACAGTTTGCCCACGCAGCCGGCGGCGTTAATACCAAACGCGGTTTCGGCGGGGTGGTTTACGTGGGTGATGCGGTCTGCGCTGTCCACGCCAATCAAAATAGAGGGGATGGAGGCCAGAAGCTGTTCGTTGCGGGCGTGAGCCTGGTTGAGCGCCTCTTCGGCCAGCTTCATTTCGGTCACATCGCGCGAGACTACCACAATGTGGCTGACAATGCCGTGGCTGTTGCGATAGGGGTAATAGGTAACGTGCATGTAGCGCTCGCCGAGCGCCTTAAACCCCAGCCAGCCCTGAAAATTCACTTCCTCGCCGGCAAAACAGCGGTCGATGGTTTGTTTGAGGACAGACAGGTAAACGCTTTCGCCCCACACCTGCGCTACGGTTCTGCCAACAATATCCTCCCGGCTTTTGCCGTGAGCGCGGCAGTAGCTTTCGTTGACGGCCTCATACACGTAGTCGCGGTTCATCAGCGTCATAAACTCTTTGGAGTTATTGACAATGAACTCGTAGCGGCGGCCCATTTCTGCGGATGTTGGATAGCTCATGCCGGTGTCCTTACAACCAATTATGCTATGTTGGTTATCGGCACAGCAGCTGAGTTCTCCATAAAGAATGGGTAAAAGATTCTGCAACCCGGCGAACAACTTTACCCCTTGTGGGCAATCACCCAGATTTGCTTGCGGGTCAGTTCGTCCTCGGGATAAGCGGCCAGTTCCGCCCGAATGTCCGGGGTCAGCAGCCGCAGAGTTTGCGATTCGTTTTCCGGCAGCCAGTCCATCGTGGCAAAGTGCTGCTCCAGCGCCGCTTTAAACTGCGCCTCGCGCCAGCGATTGAGCGGCAGTTGCGGCGCGGTTTCGGCCCAGGCGGCATCGCGCAAATGGCTCCACGGCGTGTTCAAATCTACTTGCAGCGCCCCGGTGAGGCTGGCAAACGGTCGAATATTGGCGATGAACAGCCCACCCGGTTTGAGCACGCGCGCCGCTTCGGCCAGCAGCCCGTTAACATTGGGCGCGTGCTGAAGATGATTGAGGCAGATCACAGCCTCAAAACTTGCTTCGGCTTCGGCCAGCCGGGTCAAATCGGCCAGTTTGATGGCGGCGTTGTTCCACTTGAGCTTTGTGCCGACCTGCTGGGCCAGCGCTTCAAAGTAGGCGGCGGTAGCCTGCTGCCAGGCGCGGTAATGCTGACGGCGTTTAAACCACAGCTTGAGACCGCCGGCCGGCAAAAATTTAGGCGGCAGGTCCAAATCAACACCGATGACTTTGTACCCGGCCGAACTGAGCAGCAGCGCCTGCTCGGCCAGCGGGCCGCAGGCCAGGTTGAGAATTTTGGCCGCGCCGGGCAGTAAATTAGCCGCCTGCAAATTAGCCTGCACCCGCCGAAAGATGGCGGCATCAAAGGCCACCAGTTCGGCGGCATCAGCCAGATGGGCGTAATCCGGCTGGGCTTCCAAAATATCGCGGGCCAGCGCCGGCAGGTTGGGGTGGCCAAAATCGCGGAGCATCGTCTGCACCGATTTATCCGGGCAGTCGGCGATCATCTGAATCAGGGCGGCCATGCCGTTGGTTTGCTCGGCGGCGTTCATCAACAGGGCGTTGTCCTCGGCCGGCAGCGAAGCCGCGCCGTTGGTCAGCTTTTTGAGGCTGGCCAGACCGGCGGCGTGATCAAATTTGGCCGCCAACCAGGCCGCGGTCAGCAGCCGCCATTGGCGCATAAATTTGCCGTCGTTGTGGGCGGTGCCCTGGCAGTAGTTGGCCAGCCACACGCCGGTTTCCGGCCGGTCCGGCTGAGCCAGCAGGCGGCTGAGCAGCGGGGCCATGTGGCGCTGGGCCGGAATCAGGTAGAAATCACGGAAAAACAAGCGCAGCCGATCATCGCTAACGGCCGCCAGCCAGTTGGCTACCGGCACGTGCGCGCCCAGGTTATCGACGGCCTCAATGAGCATTTCGCTGAGGTGGCCGGAGATGGTTTCTTCACCCATGTTGAGCCAGCGCA
>CAYOXS010000318.1:5074-6704 GCA_964407935.1 uncultured Caldilineaceae bacterium | reverse complement strand
GTGTACATATCGAGCGCCAGTTGCGCCTCGGCGTCGCCGTTGGCCTGGCGCGCTTCAATATCGCGCAGATCGCTGTTGCCGCTAACGCCAAGCAGGCCGCTTTGTTTGTTGAGCATTTTGTCAATATCCGCCAGCGGCATGCCCAGTTTGGTGCCCAAATAGTAAATGATTGCCGGGTCGATGTCGCCGCTGCGGGTGCCCATCATCAACCCCGGCAGCGGGCTAAAACCCATCGAGGTATCAACCGAGCGTCCGCCCCGGATGGCGGTAATACTGCAACCGTTGCCCAGATGGGCCGTAATCACGTTGGTTTCTGCCACCGGTTTACCCAGATACTCGGCGGCGGCTTTGGATACAAACAGGTGCGACGTGCCGTGAAAACCGTAGGCCCGGATACCGTGCTCGGTGTAGTAGCTGTTGGGGATGGCGTAACGGTAGGCGGCAGCGGGCATAGTGTGGTGAAAAGCGGTGTCGAACACGGCCACCTGCGTGGCCTGCGGAAAGATTTGCCGGGCCACTTCGATGCCTTCCAGATTGGCCGGGTTGTGCAGCGGGGCCAGCGGAATGAGTTCGCGCATTTTGGCTACTACTTCATCGGTGATGATGGTGGTGCTGTTGAAGCGCTCGCCGCCATGAACGGTGCGATGACCCACCGCGGCGATTTCGGCCGGCGATTCAATCACCCCGACTTCGCTGTCCATCAGCAGCTCGGCCACCCGTTCCAGCCCCTGCTGGTGGTTTTTTATGGGGAATTCTTTAATCACTTCGGCGGCATCGCCATTGCGAAAGATTTTGTGCTTGATACGGCTGCCGTCGAGGCCAATGCGCTCAACCAGGCCAGTGGTCAGCGCCGCTTTTTTGTCCATTTCAAATAACTGGTACTTGATCGAGGAACTGCCGGAGTTGATGACGAGAATTTTCATAATGTGTTTCCTTTACTCATTTTGGGATTGAATGGCGGTAATCACCACCGTGTTGACAATGTCGTCAACGGTGCAGCCCCGGCTCAGATCGTTGACCGGCTTGTTCAGCCCCTGCAACATTGGCCCCACGGCGATGGCCCCGGTTTCGCGCTGAACAGCTTTGTAGGTGTTGTTGCCGGTGTTTAAATCCGGGAAGATGAGCACCGTGGCCTGCCCGGCCACTTCGGAACCGGGGATTTTCATCTGGCCGACCGCCGGGTCAACGGCGGCGTCGTACTGGATGGGACCTTCAATTTTGAGGTCGGGGCGGCGTTCTTTGGCAATGCGGGTGGCTTCGCGCACGCGGTCAACCTCTTCCCCTTTGCCGGATTCCCCGGACGAATAGGAGAGCATGGCCACTTTGGGTTTAATGCCAAAGGCTTTGCTGGTATCCGCCGACGAGCTGGCAATTTCGGCCAGTTCTTCGGCGGTGGGTTTGGGGTTTACCGCGCAGTCGCCGTAAACCAGCACCCGGTCTTCCAGGCACATAAAAAACACCGATGACACCACGCTGACGCCGGGTTTGGTTTTTACAAATTGCAGCGCCGGCCGGATGGTGTGCATGGTGGTGTGGGCCGCCCCGGATACCATGCCATCGGCATCACCTTTAAAGACCATCATTGTGCCAAAGTAAGAAACATCGGTCATCAGATCGCGGGCGTGTTCCA
>CAYOXS010000318.1:3735-4974 GCA_964407935.1 uncultured Caldilineaceae bacterium | reverse complement strand
TTGGCTTTGGCCTGCTGGGTGAGGTTGTACAGGAACATTTTGGGCGTCATGCCGCGGGCCTGAACCGTGGTGATTTTGTTTTCCAGCGCCTGAGTGTCTACAAATTTCTCAAACAATTTCAGACTCAACGAAATTTTTGAGTGGTTGTCGGCGGTGATGTAGGAGCGGATGCCGGTAATCCGCGAGGCGGTTTCAAACGTGTCGGTGGTAACGGAGATGATGGGCAAAATGCTGGGCAGCCCATCGAGCAGCCGTTTAATGGACGGCGCGGGTTTGAGGCCGGTGGTCAGCAGAATGCCGGCAATTTGCGGGTAGTTTCTGGATTGGTGGGCCTGCAACGCGCTGAGAATCACCTCGCCGCGGTCACCGGGGGTGATGATGAGCGCGTTATCAGACAGGCGTGGCAGGTAGTTTTGCACCTGCATGGCGATGATCAAATAGCGATAGGCCAGCCGTTCCAGCCGGTCGTGGCCGTACAGCACCTCGGCGTTGAGATAGCGGGCAATTTCTTTGATGGTGGGACTTTCCAGGATTTTGTTTGACGGAATAACCGACAGCACCAAATCTTTTTGGGGCAGGGTTTCTTCCAGTCCTTTCAAAATATCTTTCACCTGGTCGGGGTCGGCCCGGTTGGCGATGGCCCCCAAAATGTTGCAGCCTTTATCCAAAAACAGGTCAATGGCCAGGTGGATGGGGTCAATGGTTTCGGCCAGTTCGCGTTGGGCGGCGTTGCCGACAATCAACACCGGGCAACCCAGGTTTTGGGCAATCACCGCGTTGATGTCAAACTCAAAGGCCATACTTTCGCCCACAAAATCTGAGCCGATGCACAAAATAAAATCGCAGCGGGCTTCGAGCGCCTTATATTTTTGAATAATGCGGTCCAAAAATTCGTCAGTTTTGCTCTGGGCCAACAGATCGTTGGCTTCGCGCATGCTAAAGGCGTAGGTGTCGTCGTAATCAATGTCGAGCTTGAAGTACGTCAACAGCAGGTCGATATTTTTGTCGCGGTGGTAGGGCGACACTTCGCTGATGAGCGGCCGGAAAATCCCAATGCGTTTGGTTCGGCGCAGGAGCATTTCGACAATGCCCAACGAAACCAATGATTTTCCGCAGTGGGACTCGGTTGTGGTCAGGAAAATTGAGTTAGTCATAATTACGTCCCTGTTTTTAATAAAAAATTTCCGTATATTTGAGCGACTGTAGTATACCGGATTTCAACCAGTATACTAAAAAACC
>CAYOXS010000318.1:0-3635 GCA_964407935.1 uncultured Caldilineaceae bacterium | reverse complement strand
TTTACCGATAGATATTGTAGTATATTGCCTGTGTGCGAATTTTCACTATAATCAGTAATGAAATTGTGAATTGCGAATCAACGAGTCAGCGAATCAGCGAGTCAGCGAATCATCTCCCCCGCTCCCTCCTCATCCAACGATTTCGCGGATTCGCTAATTTTTTAGAAGCCGAGGCAGGAATCGTTTAATTCCCAGTTCCTGATTAATTCCTGACCCCTGAATCCTATTTTAGAGGAGTCGCTGATGTCCATCAACCTTTATGTAATTTCAACGCAGGATTTTACCGGCAAAAGTGCTGTTTGCGTGGCTTTGATGCACCGGATGCAGCACGATGGGTTCAAAGTTGGTTACTTAAAACCATTCAGCAGCGCGGCCCGGGTGCGCGGCGAAAGCCGGATTGATGAAGATGCCCGTTTTGTAAAAGAAACCTTTAACCTGCCCGAACCGATTGAATACCTGGCTCCCATTGTTTTTACCAGCCAGAATCTCAGAAAGCACCTGACCTCCGGTGACAACAATTATGCCGAGATTGTTAAAAATGCCGGTGAAATGGCCGGTTTGGGGCGTGATGTGGTGGTAATGGAGGGGAGCGCCAATTTCCGGGAAGGCTACGTGATCGGGCTGTCGCCCATTACCACCGTGCAAATTCTGGATGCGCAGGTGGTGGCGGTCATCGGTTATCGCAGTAGTTTACAGGTGATTGACGACACCATGACTGCCTTAACCCGAATGGGCGACCGGCTGGTTGGCGCCATCATCAATCTGGTGCCCGATGACCGGATGGAATATGTCTGCGAGCTGGTTAAACCTTACCTGGAACGGCAGGGGGTAAATGTGCTGGCGGTGCTGCCCCACCAGTCAATTTTAGGCTCGGTCAGCATCGGCGAGATTAACGACGCGCTGGAAGGCCAGATTATTTGTTACGGCTGCAACGACGATCTGGTTGAAAATCTGGTGGTGGCCTCGTCCGGCATTGAGCATTCGCTGGAGCAGTTTAAACGGGTGCACAACAAAGCGGTTATTGTTGGCGGCGACCGGCCCGATATTCAAATGGACGCGCTCGACACCTCGACCAAGGCGCTGATTATCACCGGCCACCTTGAACCTGTGCCTCAAATCCGTGAACGGGCCGAACTGGAGGATGTGGCCATTATCCTGTCGCCCTTTGACACGCTCACCACCATTGCCCGGCTGGACAACATGTTTGAACGCAGCCGTTTCCATCAAATTGAAAAGGTAAAACGTTTTGAGGCGTTGTTGAGCCGCGAGATGAATTTTCCTGAGTTTTACCAAAGAATTGGACTGGATGTGGGCGTAAAAGTATAACACAGTTTCAAAAAGCATTTTTATCCCCCGGATAGCTCCCCGGGGGATTTTTTTTTGCCCAAAAATAACAGGGTGGTTTAGCTGATTCCCAACTTCCGGCTAGAATATCGCGATGTGTAACAAAGGGGGGCATATGCGCAAAATATTCTACGCAGCAGTGACGGTATTAGTAGTGGCGCTGGCCGTTTGGCTGGCCGGGCAAAGCCTGGCGGTACTGGCCGCGCCCAGGCAGCAAGCCGGAGTTGATATTTCGGTGAGCCAGATTGTGACTTCAGGTTTCAGCCTTCCGGTGCAGGTGACCAACGCCGGCGATGGTTCCGGCCGGTTGTTTGTGGTGGAGCAAGATGGCCGGATCAAAATCATTAAAAATGGAACTGCTGTGGGAACGCCGTTTCTGGATATTAGCGGCCTTGTTCGCAGCCCCGCCGACGGCAGCGGCAACAGCGAGCGCGGCCTGCTGGGCGTGGCTTTTCACCCCCAATATGAGTCCAACGGCTTTTTCTACATCAATTACACCAACAACTCTGGCCACACGGTGGTGGCCCGCTATTCAGTTTCCGCCAATCCCGATGTGGCCGATGCCGGCAGCGCGGTGACGCTGTTCACCGTTAATCAGCCCTATTCCAACCACAACGGCGGCCAGTTGATGTTTGGCCCGGACGGCTATCTGTACATCGGCATGGGCGATGGCGGCAGCGGCGGCGACCCCGATAATTACGCTCAAAACAAAAATACGCTGCTCGGCTCAATGCTGCGCATCGATGTGAACAGCGGCCCCGGCAACCCTTCGGATTGCGGCGGCGCCAGCCGGCCCTACACCATCCCCATCACTAACCCCTATCAGGATGGCAGCGGCGGCAACTGCGGCGAAAACTGGGCCATCGGCCTGCGCAACCCGTGGCGCTTTAGTTTTGACCGCCTCACCGGCGATCTGTACATTGGCGATGTGGGCCAGAATGCCTGGGAAGAGATCAGCTACCAGGCCGCCGGCACGCCGGGTGGGGTCAACTTTGGCTGGCGTTGCCGGGAAGGCACGCACACCTACAACACCAGCGGTAACCCCTGCACCGGCCTCACCAACCCCATCGCCGAGTATCCGCACAATAGTAGCGGCGGTTTTTCGGTGACGGGCGGCTTTGTTTACCGCGGCAACGAGTTCCCCGCACTGGTGGGCCGTTACTTTTACGCCGATTTTTCGGTGGGCCGCATCTGGAGCCTGACCAAAAGCGGCGGCGGCTGGTCTGCGCCGGACCTGGAAATTTCCAGCACCGGCTTTAATGTCAGCTCCTTTGGCGAGGATGAGCAGGGCGAGCTGTACGTGGCCGATTACGGTGGCGGCACCATTCGGCGGCTGGTAGATGCCAACGCCGCCGGCCCCAACCTGTCCACTTCGGCCAAAACGGCGTCCACTCCCCGCGCCGATCCCGGTGAGGTGTTCACCTACACCCTCACCCTCAATAACACCGGTTCCCGGCCCAACACGGCGCTCTTTTTAAGGGATGTCGTCCCCAACGGGCTGCAATATGTGCCCGGCTCGCTCAGCGCCACCACCGGCGCCATCACCGACTCAACCGCGCCCCAGCTTTTCTGGCAGGGGACCGCCGCCACCCCGGCCGTCACCATCACTTACCGGGTGACGGCCACCGGCGCGATCACCGGCGCGATCATCAATCAGGCTGTGATCACCGGCGCGGGTATTTCGCCGCTCACCCTCACCGAGTCGATTGTTGTGCCGCGCCCCATCATTTCCAGCACCGTCCACGATTTCTTTTTGCCCGGCACCCAGCCCAACCAACTCACCGCGGCTATCCCGGCCTCAAACAGTTGCGATTTTTGCCACACCGAGCCCATTTACAACAAGTGGCGCGGCAGCTTGATGAGCCAGGCCGGGCGCGACCCGTTGTTTTGGGCGGCGCTGGCTGTAGCTAATAGCGATGCCCCCAACGCCGGCGATTTTTGCCTGCGCTGCCACACCCCCAAAGGCTGGCTCGAAGGGCGCAGCCACCCCGCCGACGGCTCCGCGCTGCAATCCGGTGATCTGTCCGACGGCATTGCCTGCGAGGTGTGCCACCGCATGGTTGACCCCGTGCCTTCGGCCGGCGACGAAGCGGTAACCATTGATGCCGCTATCCGCGCCGCGCTGACCACCACCCTGCCGACAGATAATACCGGCAGCGCCATGCTCATCATCGATCCCGAAGACCGGCGGCGCGGCCCGTTTTCGCTCAATCCGCCGCACCCCAACCCCACTTACAAAACCGATTTTCTGGGCCAAAACACCAACGCCGTCACCGAGTCGCGGCTGTGCG
>CAYOXS010000317.1:0-6718 GCA_964407935.1 uncultured Caldilineaceae bacterium | reverse complement strand
AATGTGTGGATATTTTGCCCCCAGCTTTTTGGGTGATATGTGTGCCGCTACTCAATAAAATTGCAAATAACTTTGCGTAATTTGTTTCAAAACGCACTTGACATTGTAGCAAGCCTGCCTGACACTTTTGCCGATCTAAGCCAGTTCCATAAACACTTCCGGTCGTTGTTCAGCAATCCGCAGCAGGGATTTCGCCGGCCCACTCGGTGTTCTTCGTCCTTGTTCCCAGTCTTGTACCGTGCGCAGGCTAACCCCATCAAACCAGCAAAGGCCGCCTGCGATAAGCTGTTGCCGAATTTCACGCGGTGTTGACGCAATTTGTCTCAATATATAGGGATTGTTGTCTCGCTCACTTTTACCATAAAAAATAGTGAGCTGCCATATTTCATCCTCTGACTGTTTCCAATAGTAAATGACCCGCACACCGCCACTTGTGCCTTTACCGGAAATACAGTTTCGAAAAGATGGAGGTCTCGATAAAGATCATACCACCATTATACGGCATAGCCGTATAATGGTGAGACGTAGCTGACAATGTACAGTAGGATACCGTCGGGATTTAGATGCGTATTTCACTCAAATGCGCTATCATAATCCCCGGAGACAAGCACAAACGGAAGGAGGCAATATTTACGGTGAAAATGCTGTCGATGGGGCAACGCGTGCTGTGGCAGATGATGTTTGTTTTCTGGTTGGCGGCTTGTACGTCAGCCCCGGCCGTTACTCCCACCCCACCACCAACCGAGACTCCGGTGCTGGCTACTGCTACCACTGCCGCTAGTTGCGCCGATATTGACACCGGCTGGGGCCAGGACTGGCCCGCCGTTATTACCGCGCTGGAGCAACTGTTGGCCGCCGGTCAAAGCTGCGGTCCCGAGCCGCTGACCAGCAAGTTGTACGCAGTTCATTATAACTACGGTGCCGTGTTGGAAGATAGCGGCAACCACTCCACCGCCATCGAGCACTATCAGGCTGCGCTCAGCCTGGATCCCAACCGGCAGGAAGCTCTGGCGGCGCTGGTGCGGCTGGATGCTCTGCCACCCCCGACTCCGGCCGCATGTTTGTCCACATCGGCACCCAATCCCGATCCCGCTCCAGCCGCTACCCCGGACCGTGCCGCATTTGTCACCCACTCAGGCCGGCAGCTTCAGTTGCATGGCCAGGTGTTCAAAATCAAGGGAGTGAATTACTATCCCCGCCACGCGCCCTGGCAGCGTTTTCTAACGGAAGCTGACCCGGCCGAGATGGCCGCGGAATTGGACCTCATCCGGCAGGCCGGCTTCAATACTGTGCGGCTCTTTCTGTGGTACGAGCCGCTCTTTACCTGCGAGCCTGAGGCTGCCATTCCCAATGCAGCTGTTTTTGCCAAAGTGGATACGCTGCTGCGGCTGGTAAGCGAGCGCCACTTGAAAGCCATCGTCACCCTGAACGATCTGCCCGACCTTCGGTTTCGCCCCCTCTACACTGACTGGGCGCATTACGATGCCCAGACCCGCTACATTGTGCGGCGGTATCGCAACGAGCCGGCCATTTTGGCCTGGGATTTGCGCAACGAAGGCGATATTGACTATGGCGTCCAACCCGGCAACAAAGCGCTGTTCGGCCAGACCGAAGTCATCGCCTGGCTGGAGCACATCAGCCAACTGGTGCGTCAGAATGACCCTTACCACCTGCTCACCGCCGGCTGGTGGAGCGACCCGGCCGTGACCAGCCCCTATGTCGATTTTCTGTCATTCCATCAATTTGACGCCACCGATCCCAACCAACTGCAAGCCCGGATCACCGATTACCGGCGGCGGACCGACCAGCCGTTGCTTTTGGAAGAGATCGGTTATCACAGTTGGAAAGATGCCCCGGCCGATGCGCGTGATGAAACCGCCCAGGCCCGGATACTGGGCGAGATGATCACCGCTGCCGAATCCACTAATATTTCCGGCTGGGTGGTCTGGGCTGCCTTCGATTTTGCGCCCGCGCCCGGGCAGCCGGCCAATTACGAACATTTCTTTGGGCTGTGGCGGACCGATTTATCCCCCAAACCGGCCTTACGAGCCTTGCCGTTGCCGTAGCACCTATTCCATGACCGGCAATGTGCAGCTTACTATAATCTGTCACGATCGCATCAGGGCATCCACCAACAAATCCCTGCCAAAATTGATCATTCGGTGATACCTTCGCCCACCGGTAAAATCGTAGCTCGATCGGTGTTGGGCGGCTTGCACCATGCCTATTCGCGGACCGCTTATCTGCACTGACCTTTTCCCCGGTTAATCCCAAAAAAAACCAAACCCTCAGTAATTCACTGAAGGCTTGGTTGCGGTTGATGATTTGGTCGATTTCGAGCAAAACAAGTCAGGCCGAGGGCTTATCCTACGCCGTATTTTCCCGAACGTCATCACACCGCGTGCTTGTGGTACCCATTGGCCCGACGTTGCCCCGGTGATAATACCCCGATCCAACGCGTGAATCGGTCCGGATGACTAAAGTAGCCAGCACAGCCAATTGGCGAGGCTGAAATTCGCGATCTGCAAGTCGCGTTTTCCCTGGCTGTTTGATTTAGCTGCGCCTTATCGAACTCAGGTTGATAGGGAATAAGCCGATAATCTTCGTGTAGTATTTATGCCCCCAAAAAAAGAATCAGGCCTGAGAATCGGAACCCCGGTTGGCCATGGCCCGCACGCTGGCCGCAATTTCTTCAACTTTGATTTTGGTGTAGCCCCGCGTTGTTTTTGGGTCCTGGTGGCCCAACGCCTCCTGAACCAGCGCCAGATTACCGGTAAAATCGAGCAGACCGTTGGCAAAATAGTGGCGCAGTGAATGCGGCGACAGGTTGAATCGCTGAGCAATGCCGGCCTGTTCCGACAGCTCTTTCATCAATTGCTGCACGCTTCGCACGGATAAAGGCAGGCGGGTGTCGGCGCGCGCCGAACGGTCGTGGCGGCAAAAGAGCGGGTGCTGGGCCAGTTGAACCAGCAGCGCCTCGTCGTGGCGATCGGTTAAATAAGCACGAATAACCTGCCAGGCAGCGTCATCAAAGGCTACAAAGCGGGTTTTACGCCCCTTGCCGGTAACCCACGCTCCCTGCCGGTCAAAATCCAGATCGCCGCGTTTGAGCGCGGTCAGCTCGCCAACCCGCATTCCAGACGCGCGCAGGGCGTGAACCACGGCCAGATTTCGCCGCCAAACCAGCAACTGCCGCCGCCGGTGAGCCGGTGAGTCGTCGTCTTTGAACTGGGGCGGTTTTTCGGCGGCTTCAACCAGCGCCGCGACCACCTCTACCCCCGGAATTTTCTGGGCGATAGGCTTGTTTTTAACATTGGTCGCTTTGGCCAGCTCTTCTTTGATCCGGTCATATTCGGCGTAATCAAAGTGGGGCAGCCGTTTGCGCAGCACTAAAAAACGCAAAAAGCGGGTCACCGCCAATATATACAGGCTGCGCGTGCTTTCGGCCAGTGGCCCCGGCGCGGAATGTTCGCTGCGGCGATAGGTTTGTTTGTGCAGCCACATCGGAAATTCCTGAAACATCTCCGGCTGCAAATCGGCGATGGGGGTACCATCGGCCTGCCAATCAAAGAATGCTTCCAGGTAGGCTTTAAAGTAAGTTAGCCCGCTGGCGTAAGTTTTGCCGGTATGCTCTGATTGGCCACCGCCAGCTGTCCGTACAAAAATTTTGGCCTCACTGGTCAGGGTAGGGGGCTTTTCAGCAGACTCTGCCATTGTTTCACCACTTTCGTTTCGTATTATCTGACTTATACGAACCATTATAGCACCGTTTCAACCTGCGGAAAAGCGGGGGTGCGTTTGGAAAGATGGCAGCCGTTGAATGAATAAATTGACTTGCCGGCTGTCACACCGGGCAATTACCGCAAAGAATCACGAAAGCCGGCTGTGCAGCTCGGTTCACGCAAAAAAAAGCCGGTGGCAAAAGGAAAAATCTCTTGCCACCGGCAATCAACAAAACAGTTTTTGAGTCGCTAAATACTACACGAAAACCCTACTTTATTGTTTCTGCCGCCGGTTGTTGACCAGTCACACCTTTTTCCGGTAACTCACCCAAAAGTTCCAGCGCCTTCAAAAGCTGTTTGTCTTCGCTGTTGAGCACATCGGCCGGGGTCATATCTTTTAACTCGCCGGGCGCGATCAAATCTGTGCCAACCGGCAGTTCCACCAATACGTCTGGTTCAATGCCCTGTTTGCGGATAAGCCGGCCGTTGGGTGTGAGCCATTGGCTGGTGCCCAGTAACAGCGTTGACCCATCACTTAAATCAAACGGACGCAGCACGGTGCCCGTGCCAAACGTGGTTTCGCCCACTACTTTGCCCCGGTTTTGATCCTGAATAGCCCCGGCAAAAATTTCTGACGAACTGGCCGACCCGCGATTGACCAGCACCGCAATGGGGATATCAGTGGCCACGCCGCCCCTTTCTACCGGATACGACTCGCGTTTGCCGCTGGCGTCTTCCTGTAGCAGCACATTGCCGCTTTTCAAAAATTCGCTGCTAACTTTGATGGCCTGCTCCAGCAGACCGCCGGGGTTGTTGCGGACATCCAGAATGTAGGCTGTAGCGCCGGCTGTTTGGGTTTCGGTCACAATCTGGCGCAGGTTGTCGTCAAGATTGCCGTTGAACTGACTCAGCCGGATCAGCGCCACTTTGGTGCCGGGGATCATATCCCAACTGGCCGCCGGAATTTTTATCTCGTCGCGGACAATGGAAATTTCCTTGCTTTCGTTGGAGTCGGGTCGGTACAGGGTTAAAACCACGGTTGTTCCCTTCTCGCCGCGGATGCGATCAACGGTTTCATTAAGGGTCAGGCCGGTCACATCTTCACCGTCAACTTCAATAATAATGTCACCGGCTTTTACTCCGGCGGCCTCGGCCGGCGACCCATCAAATGGAGCCACAATCACCGGCATCCCGTCTTGCATGCCTACTTGCGCGCCAATGCCAAAAAACGAACCGGAGATATTTTCTTTTTGGTGGGCCACTTCTTCCGGGGTAACAAAACGGGTGTGACCTTCGTCACCCAGCGCCTCAATAAAGCCGTTGACAGCGCCATAGGCCAATCGCTTCGGGTTGTTCATTACATCCCGGTCAATAAAGTGAGCTTTGGCCAGCCCCCACACTTCCCAAAATACATCGAATTCCGGCGGTTGGTCCTGGGCGCGAACCACTGTTGGTCCAAAAAAGTCGGACTGGCCAACAAAAATTCCGGCGCCAAAGGCCATACTTGTCAACCCAAACAGGCCAATGGTTACCAGCGCAATGCTCAATAATCGTTTCATTAATTGCACACCTTATCATTTTTCTGGTATTTGCACTTATCTTACCCGCCCAAAATTAAAGCAACCTGAACATTTCTTTTGTGTTAGCAGCCAGTTGCTTATAATACTTACAGCTCTCCCCTGTTGGGGTGGTTGGGTTTTGTTTGTAATAAACTTACTACACGAAAAGGTATATCGGAATGATTCGACAACTCGCTTATCTGGCAGACTCGCTCACCACCGAATTTGAGGCGCAGTTGGTGCAGGCAACGCCGCTGCCTGGCGGCCAATTTGAGGTGCTTCTCACCCACTCCTACTTTTACCCCACCAGCGGCGGCCAGCAACATGACACCGGCACCCTAAACGGCATTCCCGTGCTGGAGGTAACCAAAGACGACGCCGGTAACGCCGTCCACCGCGTGGCCGGGCCGGTTGGCGGGCCGCTGGTGCGGGGTCAAATTGATGCCGCCCGCCGCTTTGCCAACATGCAGCACCACTCGGCCCAGCACATTCTGTCTGCCGCCGTCACCGAGTTGCTGGGGCTGGAAACGCTCTCGGCCCACATCAGCGCCGAGACACCCTCAACCATCGATGTGGCCGACACGCCGCTTGACTGGGCCGAACTGGAACGCGCCGAGCAGCGGGCTAACGCGGTGGTCTTCGAAAACCGGCCAGTCAAAGTTTATTTTGTCGATGACTCCCGCATCGACACCGTGCCGTTCCGCCGGCCGCCCAAAGTCTCCGGCGAAATCCGCGTGGTTGAAATTGACGGCTGGGACTATTCGGCGTGCGGCGGCACGCACGTAGCCCAAACCGGCAGCGTGGGGCTGATCAAACTTGTCCGCACCGAGCGCAAAAACCAAAAATTGCGGCTGCACTTTGTGGCCGGCCAGCAGGCGCTGGATCACTTTCGGCGGGTGCAGCGCGTTGCCACCGATATCAGCAATCACTTTAGCGCCAACCCGGAGGATGTGGTGGCGCTGGCTGCGCAGCAAAGCGAGGCGCTCAAGCTGGCCCAAAAAGAAATCAAACTGCTTCAGGCCGATCTGCTGCCGCTGGAAGCGCAAAGGCTGGCCGCGGCAGCCGAACCGGCCGGCCGGGTGCGATTAGCCGCCGGCCGGTTCGGAAACCGGCCGGCCAATGATCTGCGCGAACTGGGCCGGCTGCTGCAAAGCCAGTCTGACCTCGTGGCTGTATTGGCCGGCCTCGACGACAGCCAGAAGCTATCGCTGGTGGTTAGTTGCGGGGAAGCCACCGGTTTGGCCGCGCGGGAACTGCTCACCCGGCTGCTGTCACTTGTGGGCGGGCGCGGTGGCGGCGACACGCGGCTGGCTCAGGGCGGCGGAACCGCCACCACCGGTCAGGTATCGGAACTGCTGGCCGGTGCGCGTAACCTTATTTTGGCTCGGTGATTACCCATAAATAAAATCCTGGTGAGGGAAAGGTGAGATGAGCAGC
>CAYOXS010000316.1:0-6763 GCA_964407935.1 uncultured Caldilineaceae bacterium | reverse complement strand
GTGGTGTAAATCACCCGTTTGCCCTGATTAATGGCAAAATGGGCAATGGCCTGCAACAGGTGAGTTTTGCCCAGTCCCACGCCGCCATACAAAAACAGCGGATTGTACGCCTCTGCTGGCTTTTCGGCCACCGCCAGCGAGGCGGCATGAGCCAGCCGGTTTGACGCGCCCACAATAAACTGATCAAAGGTATATCGATTATTGAGCATCAATTGAGATCTACCTCGCCCGTTATTCCCGTTGCCGCTGTAAACCAGGGAAGTTGTTAAGATGTGGGTATCTTCCGCATGGGGATTCGGCTCGGACTCCTGTTGCAGCAACGCCTCTTCATTGGCGTCAACTTCAAACTGAATAGCCATAGGGCGGCCCAGCACGTTTGCAACAGTACGGCTAATTGTAGTGGTTAACCGGTTTTCTAGCCAGTCCTTTGCAAACGGGTTTTTGGTGCCAATGACCAACTGATTGTCATTGTGGGAAATTATTCGCGTATCTTTGACCCAGGTATCAAATGTGGCTCGCGTCATTTGGAGTTGAAGCTGACCGAGCGTAGTTTGCCAAACGTGGTCTGCATTGATTGTCATATTTTTAACTCTCTCATACAAACTGTAAGGAGACAGATTGATTTTTTGGACAAAAAAACATAGTTCCTGCCGGAAGGACAACCAGCAGGCGGTGAGTTTACCTATTTTTTTGTCTTTTGACCAATTACGTGAGATTTTGAGGAAAATCTCGGATGCGGCCTCACTGAACAGATGACTACAAGGGAGATGACTCGGCGGACCAAAGCGCAGCTAAAGCAATGGTTAAATGTGGCAAATTCTGGGCTGTCAGGAAAACAGGGGGTCAATCAATTCAGGATGCCCGTTCACCCTCCCATAGTGTGGCACAGCTTACAACATAAATTAAATTGTTCTTAAGCCCACGTTAAAAAACTGTAAAATTGGCACGCGGCTAGAGTGAATAGCATTGTATCAGACCTACCGGTTGCTTTCAATACCCCCACCTTAAAAATATCCAAAGCCTTTTTGGTTTTAAGAAACATTATGGTGAGTCAATTGTGGAATGTGGATAAGCTGTTGATAACAAAGGATAACGGTGGATAAATTTGCGGATAAGCTGGGGATAACAAGTTAAAAAAATTACTTTCTGCTAAATGATAAATTTCGACAATTGTTCGGCAATTTGCCGGCTTTGGTGGCGGATCATTCCCAAAGGGACATTGGTGCTTAACGCCAGCGAAAGCAGAACGCCTTCGGCCAGCGACAACGTATAGAGTCGATAGGCTGGCCCTTCGTGGAGGCTTTGGGTAAAACGGCCGGCCCGTTCGCCCATAAATTTGGCTGCCTGCGCCGCCGCCTGCGTACTTTGGGCCACCAATACGGCCAGATCCAGACATTCGTCTCGGGTTAACATGCCAGAATGGGCTATCAACTCTGTGCCGGCAATCAGCAAAATGGCCTCGGCCCTAACTTCCCGGTTCAGATCGCCGAGCAGGCGCAAAATTTCATTTTCGCTGGCCCGCAAAAACCGGATGGTTTCCTGCGGAACAACGGGGGGCAGCAAAAAGTTGTCTGCGGCGGTATCAGCGGCTGCTGCCGGCGATTGGGGTAACGGTTGAGACGGCGTCCGGGTGCGAACCGGAACCGATGTGTCTCTGGCGGGGGCAATGGCCGCAATAACCGTGGCCGATGGCGTTCGCTGCCGGCCGCGGCCCAAGGCTTTTTCGACCAATTCCGGCAGGTCGCCCACAAAAAACGGTTTGGGCAGTACACCGCTAATTTCTAATTTTTGGTAGCCTTCTGGCAAATCCTGCCCAATCAGCGGAATCATCATAAGTTTGATGTCGGCTTTGGCATCGCGGATGGCCTTGATGAGCATTGCCGGCTTCATATCAACCAGCCCAACATCGATAATGACCATATCAAAATTTTGCTCAACAACGGCTTGCAGCGCATCGCTGCCGGTGTGGACGCATGTGGCAATGTAATGCCCGGAGTTTTGCAGCCCTTCGGCAAGCATAACGCCAAAGCCTTCGTCGCTGTCTACCACTAGGATGTTTGGCTTTACCATAGCTGTTCCGTGAGGGTTATTTTGAGGTTTTTAGCGGCATTTTGTCGCGAATGACTGCATTTTAGCGAATTTTTGTTAAAAGTCAATAACGGTCAACTTACGGCTTTTTTCTGCGGCCAAAGATGATAAACGCGATACCGCCCAACACCAGCAGCGAAAAGAATAAAATTCCCCCCAGATTCAATATAGTGAAAATGAGCTGTGGTTTTTGTTCCACCTCCCGCACCGGGATCGAGGCGTCAAGCGTGGCCGCCGGAGTGCTGGTTGGGGCGCTGGTAACGGTTGGTGTGGCCTGGCTGGCAGCGGTAGCCTGGGCAACCTCGGTGGGCGGCGGGCTGGTTGGGCTGAGTGTGGCCGTTGCGGCTGGTGGCGCAGCCATTTGCAGCGTTTCGGGCGCGGTGGACTCTTCTGTAACAGCTTCAGCCGTTGCCGGAACCGTACCGGCTCTTTCGGCAGGCGGCGGCGCGGCGGCGCTTTTGGCCGCGGGAGATTCTTCGGCAGGTTGAGCCATCATCACCGCGCCCGCGGATTCTTCCTGAGCCGGCATCTCTGCGTCCGCGGAGTCTTCCTGGGGCGGCATTTCCGGCTGGGGCGCGGCAGGCTCTTCAATCGAGTCGGCCAGGGGGGCGGCTTCACCTTCGGCCGGCGCAGCGCCCGCTGCGTTTTGCTGCGGCTCACCGGCCATTTGGGCCGACTCCTGCCCAACGGCCGTCTCATCCTGGGCGCTGGGGGCAACTTCGGCGGCATACTGCTCTGTTTCTGCCGGAGCGGCTTCTTCTTTTTGGAGGGTTTCTGCGACGGCCGGGGCTTCCGCAGCGGCTTCGGTTGCTGTCGTCATATTGGCGGCGGCGGGGGCAGATTCCGGCGCGGCGGCCATGTCGGCTTCGGCGGCGCTGGGCGCGGCCATTTCCGGCTGCAGGGCAATTTGGGCCGCGGGCGCGCTGCCGCCCAGTCGCTGCGAACCAAAGAAGAGGCCGCCGGCGGCCAGCACGCAGATCAACGCAATGGCGGCAGCCGCCAACCCGCCGGCCCAACCCGGCAGCCAGAATCGGCGTTTGGGTTTGGGCTGAAACGGCTGAACATCGGCCTCGGTGAGCGTAAACGGGCGCGGCGCCGGCATCGGCGGCAAAGCTGCCAGCAGATTGACCGTTTGCCGCAGCGAGTCCAGATCGGCCTGCAATTCCGGCGAGGCCGCCAGCGCCAGTTCTACCTGCTCGCGCTCGGCGTCGGTCACTTCGCCGTCCAGGTAGGGCGAGAGCAGGTCCTTGATGTCATCGATATTAGGTTGCGGATTTAATTTGTTAATCATGATTACTGCGTTTATCCGGTACTGTCTTTTAAACGATACTGGCCGGGCAAAAGTTCCTTTTGGGCCAGCAGAAAGTCGCGCAGCCGCCGCCGGCCCCGGTTGAGCCGGGATTTCACCGTGCCGAGCGGCTGGTCAATAATTGCGGCGGCTTCCTGGTAAGAGAGCCCCTGCACATCGGTGAGCACCAGCACAATGCGCTGGTCTTCTGGCAGTTGGTTAATGCCCAGTTGCAGCAAATCGTTCAATTCGCCGCGCAGCACGCGCTCTTCCGGCGGCTCGTCGTCGCTCATCAGTTCGGCGCTGTGATCAATGGGGTTGTCCGACAGCTCTTCCAGCGAGGTGGCCGGCCGGCGGTTGCGGTAACGCATATGATCGTAGCAGGTGTTGGTAACAATCCGCAGTAGCCAGCTTTTAAACGAGCCGCCCTGATATTGGCTGATAGAGCGGTACGCCTTTAAAAAGGCGTCCTGGCAGGCGTCGGCAGCGGCATCGCCGTTGCCTGTTACGCGATAGGCCACGTTGTAGGCGGTGCTCTGGTAAGCCATCACCAGTTGGTTAAACGCCGACAGATTTCCCTTTTTCGCTTCTAAAATTGTGCGTGACTCATCCATAAATAAAAAACAGCCGGCCCTGCATCATTTGGCTTAGGCAATTTGACGTATGTTGTCTCATCAATTATACTCTGTGCCACGGTGAAAGTTAGCCGGAGTGGCGGAACTGGCAGACGCGCGCGACTCAAACTCGCGTGGAGAAATCCTTGTGGGTTCGATTCCCACCTCCGGCATAGATTATAACACCTTTTATAATGATGTGCTAGGGCGATGTCACTTTCGCCCACCGTGTTAGGTGGGGCCACCTCTGGTGAGGCGGCCTCTCATTTTGAAACGCAGGTTTGTTTAAAGCGTTAGGTCTGTTTTGTCGCCAATGACCCAAAAACGAAAGAAACGACGCGGAATTAGCCGCCCACTTTTGATTTTTTTCTCGATTGCCCCGGTTGGCTGCTTGCTGGCCATTTTGCTCGGCCTGGCTGTAACCTGGTATTTAATGCCCACCCGCTTTGTAAACGCCCGAGTCTCCGATCTGTCGGAAGAACACGCCGACGAAATCGTCATTATGGCCGCGGCCGATTTTGCCCAGTACCAGGATTTAAACCGGGCCAATCAAATTCTGGATCAACTCCAGGTGCCCAACAAACCCCAATATGTCTCGCTGGTTGCCGAGCGGCTGATTCGCGCCAACCGCGGGCCGGTCGAAGAGGATATTAAAAACGTGGTCATGCTGGCCGACGCACTGGGTGTGAGCACCGTTTCAATGGTGGCCTACGTTTCGCCGCCCACGCCCACCTTCACCCCGGAACCGCCCACGCCCACCGCCACCAGCACCCTGGTTGTCGCGCCACAGCCGCAGGCTCAGGCCGAAGCCGCCCAGCCGGAAGAACCCACCCCGCTGCCCACCGACACCCCACCGCCGACCGAGACCGCCGCGCCGCCCACCGAAACGCCCCTCCCGGTGCCGCCCACGCCCGCGCCGCCCACCGACACCCCCACCCCGGAACCCACGGCCACGTCATCGGTCGATTTTCGGATTGTCAAACAGCGGTTGCTCTCAAAAGATGAAAATGGCGGCTGTGCCGGCAATCACAATATTTTTGTTGATGTCATCGATGCCAACGGCAACCCCATCAAGGGGGTGCAGTTGGGCGATGTCTGGAATAATCCCGGCCCGGTTACCGGCCACAAGGGCGATGACAAACCCGGCCGCGCCGAGTACGACCTGTACAAAGACGGCGGATACTATTTGTTGGTAAAAGAAGACCCCACCGCCGGCCGGCCGGTGACCAGCGAAACCACCGAGCTGCTCAGTTCCGACGACTGGAAAATCGGTATTCCGCGCTTGATTGAAGCCGGCTACTGCCCGGACGAAGGCACCTGCCGCGTGCTGTGGAACAGCGGCGAGTTTGGCGTTGGCAATAACTCGCTGTGCTGGGGCCATTACTCGTGGGAAGTCGTCTTCCAGCGCGCCTGGTAATTGTTTTTTAGGAAGAAGTCAGGACGATGCAAAAGAACAGCTCAAAAATGATGATGATTGTGGCCGCGGTGATTGCGCCGATTTTTTGTTTGGCGCTGATGGTTGGCGGCGGGCTGGTTGGCTTTATCGCCACCACCTCCACCTCTGCCGATAGCTCGGCTTTTTCCAACGGCCGCACCAAAGAGGAAATCGAAGCCGAAATCCTGAACATTGCCGCCGATTACACGGCCACGTCAGACCTCGATACCGCCCGCGCCCAGTTGGCTGCTTTGAAAATCCCCAACGACGCCCAGTACATTTCCTTTATGGTTGACCGCTACATTCAGGAAAATCGCGGGGCAGAAGACCCCGACACCGTGAATTTATTTATGCTGGCCCAAGCGCTCGGCAGCAGCACCGAGTCGATGGTGGCCGCGCTGGCAACACCCACCTTCACCCCCTCGCCCACGCCGCCGCCCACCGACACGCCCGTGCCGACCGAGACGCCCACCCCGGTACCCACCGAAGCGCCGACCGATACGCCTACCCCGGTGCCCACCGAAACAACGGTGCCGGCCACCGATACCCCCATTCCACCCACCGTGCCGCCGGCTCCGCCAACCAACACCCCGGAACCCACGCCCACCCCGGAGCCAACCAAACCGCCGGTTGATTTTGTTGTCGCCGAAGCTTTCATGCTGCCTAACCCGCAGTACAACAGTTGCCCCGGTTGGCATAATATTTTTGTGACTGTGGTTGACGCCAACGGCAATGCCCTCGATGGGGCGATAGTGGAAGACACTTACGGGGCCGCGCCGCCGCATACTGCCGGCGACAAAGGGCCGGGTAAACTGGAATATGATCTGTGGAACAACGGTTTTTCGTTAAAAGTCACCAAAAACCCGGATGGTTCACCTGTATCCAGCGAAGCCACGCCCAAACTCAGTTCCTGGGATGAAGATATTCCCGACGAGTGGCTGGTGCAAGCGAATTATTGTAAAGACATGGCCGACTGCGCCGCCCGTAAATCCAATAATCAGTTGTGTCGCGGCCATTATTCATATCAAGTTACCTTTAAAAGAACTTACTAACCGGGCTAAAATGAATGCACCGGCCGGATCAGCAACCTGACCAACCCACTAACAACCCATCGCGCCCGTTACCTACGGAGCCGTCTCAGGTTGATGATGCACCTTTAACAACCGCAAAAAAGGGGGATGCTCGCTCAGCCCAAAACCCGCCCGCCCGCCAGCGGGCCGGTATCACCCTGCGCAGCACGCCGCCCGGCCGGCGAGACTGGCTGTGGTGGGCCGGTAGTTTTTTGGTCGGCTTCACCATCGGGCTGTTTTTTTCGCTGACCTACGGCTGGCTCATCGA